>NZ_JHEG04000001.1:4482363-4789832 GCF_000760695.4 Tolypothrix bouteillei VB521301
GTAGGTTTTAATGTCTTCTACTGACTATCCTATAGTACTATTTTTTTGACTTAGGGCGTCAATCCACGATTGATTAACTCCTTTGGCTTTAGCCGAAGGAATTCTTAAGAGAAAGCTTGTGCCTCTCAGGCTAATCAATCAGCCCCTAACCTTTCATCGCAAACAAGAGAGGGCGAACAAGGGAGGGGTTTCCCACGCCTGGGGAACTGGTAACTCCCAAGGGTCACTGGTCACTGGTCACTGTTGATTTTGTTTGCTCGATGACTCGTCGCAAAACACCATTGATAAACCTATGGCTATCTTCTTCGCTGTACCGCTTAGCTAGCTCGACAGCTTCATTAATCGCGACGCTTTGAGGTACTGTAAGATACCTCATTTCTGCTACAGCAATTCGCAAAATATCGCGATCTATGTGAGCAAGGCGAGCAACTTGCCAATCCACCAGGGCGCTGGATATTTGTTCATCTATAGAACTACGGTTGTCATTGACAGTGAGAATGATGTCTCTGGCGTATTCTCTGACTTCTCTATGTTGATTTGCCAATTGAATGAGTTCTGGAAACTCCACAGCAGCTGCTAACTTGTTAATTGCTGTTTGTGTATACTCAATTGCTTCTTTAACCATCGCTCTAGCAGTATCGACATCGTTCGTGCGAGTTTGGCTGCTCAACAAGCGATCGTTACCGCGTTGTAGTTCCGCTGCGGCATTATCTAGGGTATCCTGCACTTCATCTTTGAGAGTGCGTACTGCAGCCAGTACCAGCGTGGGTACTAGCCGATCTTGCTCCATCTTCTCCAATTTTTTAGGATTTACAGGCAACTGGCTGAGACTTAAAAGTGCCAGTTCGCGGGCAATTTGACGGGGTTTTCGCTCTTGCATAAAAATTTAATGAAGGGGTTAGTAGTTAGTTGTTATGGGTTAGTTGGGAAGGGGCGCAAAACTCTGCGCTTGTGAATAATTAATAGTGCTAACTTAAAGCCATTAACCAGTCTTCCATTAGCAATTAGTCAGTCTTCCATTAGCCACTTTAACCTTCTTCAAGAGGCATTACCTGACGCTTTGTCTCTAAAGGAGGAACTTCTAGTTTGCGCTCTTTTGGAATCACTAATGGGGCTAACGATGTATTTGGAGAAACAATCCCACCAGAGACTATGATTTTAAACGCATCTTCAATAGACATTGACAGGTTAACGACCTCTTCTTCCGGAACAACTGCATACCAACCCGTTGTGGGATTGGGGGTTGTCGGGATAAAAAGGCTTAACATTGGATTAGACATTTGAGCTTGAATCTCATTGCTTATACTGCCAGTTACAAAAGCGATCGCCCAGATTCCCCGTCGTGGATACTCTACTAAAACAACACGGCGAAATTTGCCATTTGTATCTTTTAATAGTGTTTCTAAAAGCTGCTTGAGAGTTTTATATACTTGTCCAGCTAAGGGAATTGCCTGTAGGAGCCGCTCACCCACATCTAGCAACCAACGCCCTGCAATATTCCTAGCCATTAAGCCAATTACAAGAATACTTAGTAATGGCACCATTAGCCCTACCAAAAGATTCAGTATATTGACTAAGAGAGGATGCATCCCTTGAAAGGGATTGAGTTGTTTGGGAATTTGGGTTAGAAAGTTAACAACCCAAGTTGCAACAGTGATTGTTAGCCAGATCGTAGTAGCTAGGGGAATAACAACTAATAAACCTGCAATCAGGTCATTTTTCAGGTCCTGTTTCCAGCGATTGATTGCCAAACCCCCATTCTCCTTTTTTAGGCTTGTGGAATTTTTTTTATTGGTACTCATATTATTAGCCATTTAGCTACCATCGTTTAGGTGTCAAACTCCAGCTTTCAGCTTTTTGCTGACTGCTAACGGCTGACCAAGCGCTTCACTTTAAGACTTGTAAATGATTGTTCAAGTCTTTTAACGTATTACTAATACTACCGTGCGAGATAAAAAGCTGCTAATTCTCCTGAAAATACGGCTCAACTCTAGTTACATCTAACCTTATTAAGGATTCATTTTAAATAAGGTCAGATTGGGTAGTTTGGAGAATAATGTGAATTTTATTAATATATATAAATTTAATATAACATTTTTTTTCCAAGATGCTTATCGCCATTAACAAGCCCCCTCTTCCTTGTGCTTGCATGGTAGCAATGGAAGAGGGGGTTAACGGTCAATACTGCTCGGTTAAAGAAATTATCGCGGGAGACAAGCAGGGGATGCAGGGGAGGAAAAAACGGCAAAACCCGACAAGTATTGGGTTAACAGTAAGGTCTGTTTTATCAAGAAATCTTCTCATAATTATGAGACATGTGGCGAATGGGGGGATGATACTCCTCCTTAAATACTGTCTCGCTTCTCGTTCCCAGGCTGCGTCTGGGAACGATCTCAAAGATCTGCCGATCGTTCGCCAACAGCATCCTTAAGAAGGGGGGTGAGGTAGAGAGGCACAAAAAAACCGAAGTATGTAACGAAAAGTAAAGTTACTGAAAAACCCTTTCCCTTCCCCAATGAGCCTTGTGATAACGACAATTTTTAATGCCCACCTAACTTATGCATCAGTCCTATTATTTTCAGGAAATCACCTGAAGTGCAATCCGATCTTCTAATCAGCAGAATTTGAAACTAACTCTGTGGCTTGAGTTACAGGAATCGTTGGGTATTCAGCGCTAGGTATGGGCATATTCCTTATTTCCCAAACCTTAAGTAAAATTAAATATTCGTAGAAAGTTTGCAAGACACACCAGGTAAAACCCGCATACCCATCCAAGCAGCCACCTAAAACAAAATACATATAGAAGAAACGAATTAAAGGTCTAGCGGGTAAGCGTAAAGACAAATCTTTGAGAGCACGACGCCGTTCAACTTCTGTCTTACCGAAAAATAAATTTTGCCAATAAACTTTTCCCCCCTCCAATTGGCGGACGGTTTCTTTAGCTTCATCTGTGGAATAGCGATTGTGTTTTTCTATCCAACGGCTGAAACCCTTACTACAGGTGTAATGAGGGTACGTTTCTTTTACAAAGCTTGTAGAACCATCACACACTTCGCGTTCGGTGTGACCGTAGTCTATAAACCAGACTTTGCCGTGGCGGAAAAGGCGCATTTGATAGCGCGGGTATTGCGTGCTGCGCCGAATCCATCGGTTCATAAACATAACTCGCTCGGCAACATAGTACCCGACGTATTCCTGACTTTGAATTGCTTTGTTGCACTCTGCAAACAGTTCTGGTGTCATGCGCTCGTCTGCTTCGAGAATATAAACCCATTCGTGCTTGGGTGGTATATTTTCTAACATCCAAGTCCGTTGCTGACCGTGGCTTTCAAAAGCGTGTTCTACA
Source organism: Tolypothrix bouteillei VB521301 (assembly GCF_000760695.4). GTDB lineage: Bacteria > Cyanobacteriota > Cyanobacteriia > Cyanobacteriales > Nostocaceae > Scytonema > Scytonema bouteillei_A. The sequence goes on from NZ_JHEG04000001.1 coordinate 4,485,710, forward strand.
ACACGTACCGGATAACGACTGGCGATTTCTACAGTGCGATCGCTACTGCATGAATCAACAACAATAATATCATCCGATAACATTGCCGACTCTATACAAGCAGCAATGTCCAACTCTTCGTTATAAGTCAATATGTAAATCGAAAACATCTCAAATTCTTAGTAATAATAACTAATTTGTGGCAAATTATACTTTTTGTCAAATGTGATGGCAACAAGTATTGAGCCAGATGCAGTGGCAGTATGAACCACTAAAGATGAGGTGATTGATTCTACTGCCTGCCTTAGAGTGAATTACCGTGCAGGAACCTTACGTCCACCACCTTGTGTAGCACCAGTACTTCTGATTCCCGTCCAACCAATGATGATGTAACCGATAGATAACAGCAAACTACTCATTCCAATTCGCAATCCTGATTTCCATGCCCGTTCTCTGGCTTGTTTCTCAGCTTCTTCCCTGCGCTCCCGAATCGTACTCAGTTGTTGAGTTGCTAAAGCTTGAGGATCGCTTTGCTGGGCAATAAATTTATCAAGTTCTTGGGGATTCGCCTTAAACTTCTTGAGCAAATCTTTTTGAGCTTGGGGAATATTGGGGTTTTCAAGTGCTTGTTTGTACCGTTGCTCGTCTTTCAGCAGTTCGGAAAACTGGTTTTTGATTTGAGATTTTTGCTGTTCTACGGCTGCGCGGACTTTATCGTTACTCAATTGAGCTTGCACTTGATTGAGCTGGGTTTTTAATTGATTTTCTGCGGCTTCAGCATCCTTATTGATTTGCTCTACTCTAGTGGCACTTGCTTGACGAATATTATTCAGGTGTAAGGGAAAAATCAGCAAAAACATCAAGCCCAAAATGCTTGACAGTATGAATGCTGGAAATCTCAAATCGATACCGGGACGACTTCCATCATCCATACTGTCAATCCAGTACCCCGCAAAAAGGAAACCTAAACCCACAAGCGGCACAATTCCTCGATCGACTAGCGCCGTCGCCAAATCAATTTGCCATGCCTTATTAGTAGGTTGGAAAGGAAATAACAGAATCAAAAAGTCTACAAAGAAAGACACTATTAGAATGAGTCCCACAACCTTAGCAGTGCGGGCAGCAGTGATAGCAGCTAAATGATTATTCATAGTTTTTTGTCTCGCATACAACAGTAAAAGTCTTGTTCCATTCCAAGGTACTGGAATATTGTTCCCATGATGCTACCCGTTGTTTATGATTGGGAGATGATTTTTTAGAATTGGAGATTGGGAAATGAGTGATTCTCCCTTATATCCCTTCCTGTCCCCAACTCAATATACTTGTGTTGAAGAATACCAAATAAACCTTCACACCCTTTGTGTCAACAGTAAATACTCCTTTAGGGGGAAGAAATATATTTTTCCCACAAAGGTAAATCTTCTGGGCGATCGATATCGCGTAGAACAGGTAAGCAATCAACTGATAAATTCAGCAGATGGGCAATCTCTATAGTTTGTTGTAGGACTTGAGAAGTTCCCCAGGAGATGTTAGCAAATAAGTTTGGTATGGGGCGTTGCAGACCAATCAAGTAATAACCACCATCTTCTGCTGGACCTAGCACGAGGTCTTGACGCTCGAGTTGCTCAAAGGCTTTGACAAGAATTTCAGCATTGAGATCGGGACAATCTGTCCCAATGATGATGACTCTTTGAGCTCCTGATTCAAAAGCAGAAAGCAGCGATCGCACCAAGCGCACACCCAAGTCACCTTCTCCTTGGGGCTGGCAGTTTAAGTCAGATCCAAGCCAATCATGTAAGGTCTGCAAATTTCCACCTGCAAACCGCACTTCAAAAGATAAACTAAAGCCTGTAAGTAGCTGTTTTACCTGAGAAATTGTGTGTTCCGTCATTTGGCGCTGAAGCTCAGCTGCGCCTTCTGCACCCAAAGCGCTTATCAATCGAGTTTTTGTCTTGCCCGGTTCGGGATAGCGAGTAAATATGACTAGATGCTGTTTTGCGATTTGTGATAATGGCATTGGATAGGTGGATTTTAGATTTTGGATGCGTGGATTTTAGATTGCGAATTGTGAATTGTTTTCCTCCTAGATAGAGTCACAAGGGTATTTACTAAGTACTTATTCCTACTTTTGAGGTGTTTTTTGGTGCCACAATTACCCAATTTATACAAAAAATCCTGAAATCTATATAAATTAATGGTTTCATCTATCCACTTCTGGCTGGGACACTTTAGAATGATTCATTGAAAAGTCGAGCCGATGGGAGTTACAGCCCTTTTAGGCATAAATACCCAAAAAGATCGACTTCTGTAAATCTCCGAATAAAAAATTCAGTAGAGATGCATCAGGGAGCATCTGTACAAAATCTCAAGTAAACCCTAGGAGTTTGACATGAATAAAGGCGAATTAGTTGATGCAGTCGCAGAAAAAGCTAGCGTGACCAAAAAACAAGCTGATGCAGTTCTGACAGCTGCACTGGAAACCATCATTGAAGCGGTGTCCTCTGGAGACAAAGTGACGCTGGTGGGATTTGGCTCTTTTGAATCACGGGAACGTAAAGCCCGTGAAGGTCGCAACCCCAAAACCAACGAGAAGATGGAAATTCCTGCAACTAAAGTTCCTGCATTTTCTGCTGGAAAACTGTTTAGGGAAAAAGTTGCGCCCCCAAAATCATAGGTTCTCCCAAGCGTGAGCCTTTTTTGGTGCGGCGACCTAAACATGGGGGAAATTTAGCTTGGGCGGCTGCACTGGCTGGTTGTCCCCCAGATGCAATTCTGGATTTTTCTGCCAGCATTAGCCCTTTGGGACCTCCAAGAAGCGCTCTCGCTGCTATTGCGTCCCAATTGGATAATCTCAGACATTATCCAGACCCAAATTACTGTGAACTGAGACTTGCTCTCAGTCACTTTCATCAACTATCTCCCGAGTGGATTTTGCCGGGTAACGGCTCGGCAGAGTTACTCTCTCTTGCAGGCAGAGAATTAGCACAATTAGCCGCAACAGTTTTGATCGCTCCAGCCTTTGGCGACTACTATCGAGCGCTAGCGGCATATAATGCCAAAGTTCTGGAGTTTCCCGTGTCATTAACAGCCACTGCTTTGCAGGAATCACCTCCTTTGAATTCAGTGGCGTTCTTAAATCCTTTGTCAGAAATTCTTGACAAAGGACAAAGGACAAACGAGCGAGGACTATTGCTCAATAATCCTCACAATCCAACAGGAAAGTTATTTTCGCGGGAAGCCATTCTGCCATATCTGGAGACATTTGCTTTGGTGGTAGTAGATGAAGCTTTTATGGATTTTTTGCCTCCAGATCGAGAACAAAGCTTGATTGAGATGGTGCAAGATTATCCAAACTTAGTGATTTTGCGATCGCTGACCAAATTCTACAGTTTGCCAGGATTGCGTCTGGGATATGCAATCGCGCATCCCGATAGATTGCAGCGCTGGCAGTTATGGCGCGACCCTTGGCCTGTAAACACATTAGCCGCCGCCGCCGCCGTCGCGGCTCTCCAAGATAAGGTGTTTCAGGCAGAAACTTGGGCATGGTTAACACCAACAAGAAACCAGCTTTTCCTTGGTTTAGCCTCTTTGCCAGAATTACAACCTTTGGATGGTGCTGCTAATTTTTTACTCGTTGAGTCACAACAATCTGTATTGCAGTTGCAGCAAAAATTACTCAAAGAACACCGAATTTTGATTCGGGATTGCCTAAGTTTTCCTGAATTAGGCGATCGCTATTTCCGTGTTGCCGTGCTTTCTTCTTTAGATAACCAGCGCTTGCTAAAAGCTTTATCATTAGTCATTAGCTAAATGATGACTAATGACTAACGACCTAACGGGAGAACCAGTCGCTTAAGGTGGGAGACCTTCCTGTAGCGCTGGTCTCACAAAGGACCAAGGAAAAAAAAACGTCAGCACCCCGCACTAAAGTGACGGGGCTTCATGCCCCAGAATTTTGGTTAGTTGACCAGCCTAAGTACTTCAAGTACTACGTTTAAAGGCAAGTCGTGCGATTCGTTCACTCGAAATGAGTACTTATACTCAGGGATGAGTGGCAAGGGAATAAGAACCGAGTAATCGGAACAGAACCTTTGACAACTAAATGACCATGAGGGTGATTACCTTAGAAATCCTAGAGTACAAGAATAAAAGTCCCTCCCCGTAGGTGCAACGGTGACAGCATCACCTCCAAGGTAGCGACTAGCCATCAATCCTTGAAGCGAGGTGAAAAGGAGGTAAACTGGTAGCCCAAACTGGTTCTCCTTCGAGCATGAACCTATGAGTAGCGTCAGCGAAGATGTGCCTTAACCGTCGTAATCTAAAACCAGCGCAATCAGGCTGTCGCTGGAGCCAAAAGGCAATGGATAAGGGGCTGGCAAGTAACTTGTTGACCAGCACGCACTCCCAATAAACCCGGCGGATAGCATCGCTCTAAAGGTTTAAATAATGGTCATTTGGAACGAAGTAACCTAACATCCACTCTCAGTCGGTCGATACTGAGTAGGTGCTAACCGTATGTGGTGTTAGGAAAGATTGGGTCAGAAGCGAACGCCTCGTGTAATAACGAGGATATGCTGACGGACTCACGGTGATTTGGAATGTAGAGTCACAGTAGCAATGAATATGGCTAATACACGAGGAGTCACAACAGGAATAAACGATGAAGCAACCCCTTCTTTAAGGGAAAAGCCGACTCATGAAACTGAAAATGACAAATCGATGGTGGACTGGAGACACATCGACTGGCGCAAGCTGGAAAAACGTGTTTTTAAGTTGCAAAAACGAATCTACAAAGCCTCTGAACGTGGTGATGTCAAAGCAGTTCGTAAACTCCAAAAGACGCTGATGAAGTCCTGGAGTGCAAAGTGTCTCGCGGTTAGACGGGTAACACAAGACAACCAAGGTAAGAAGACGGCGGGTGTGGACGGTGTGAAATCACTGACCCCAAAGCAACGTCTCACCTTAGTTGCTAAATTAAAACTAGGTTCAAAGGTATCGCCTACCAGGCGCGTATGGATTCCAAAACCTGGTAAGGACGAAAAAAGACCATTAGGCATCCCGACAATGTATGACCGCGCACTGCAAGCTCTCGTTAAAATGGCACTTGAGCCAGAATGGGAGGCTAAATTTGAACCTAACTCATATGGGTTCAGACCAGGGCGTTCATGCCACGATGCTATCGAAGCAATATTTAATAGTATGAGGCACAAACCAAAATTTGTGCTTGATGCCGATATATCAAAGTGCTTCGATAAAATCGACCATTTGGCACTGCTTCAAAAATTAAATACATTCCCCACCATTCGCCGACAAATTCGTGCTTGGTTAAAAGCGGGAGTGATGGATAATCAGCAGTTCCAAGAGACATCTGAGGGAACACCGCAAGGCGGAGTCATTTCTCCACTATTAGCGAATGTAGCCCTCCACGGAATGGAAGAACGGATTAAACAATATGCTGAAACATTGCCCGGTTTAAAACGGGAAAATCGCAAAAGTATATCATTAATTCGTTATGCCGATGATTTCGTAATTCTACACGAAAATCTAACCGTTGTCCAAAGATGCCAGATAATTATATCTGAATGGTTAAAAAGCATGAATTTAGAGTTGAAGCCTTCAAAAACACGCCTAACTCACACTCTAAACAAGTATAAGGAAGAAGAACCAGGATTTAATTTTCTTGGTTTTAATATCAGGCAGTTTTCAGTGGGTAAACATCACTCGAAAAAGGGCTTCAAAATAATCATCACCCCAAGTAAGGAAAAGCAGAGGATACACTACGAGCGAATAGCTAGTATCATCGATGACTACAGCACAGCGCCGCAAGAGGCGCTAATTAGTCGGCTCAACCCGATAATTAAAGGATGGTCTAACTACTATTCGACAGTAGTAAGCAGTGAAGCTTACGCCAACCTCGATAGTCTTATGTATCCAAAACTTAGAGCTTGGGCAAAACGCCGTCATCCAAATAAATCAGGGAAATGGGTAGCTAAGAAATATTGGCGCACTATTGGCGGTGATAATTGGGTATTCGCCACAACGTACAAAGGTAATCTCAGGTGGTTAACAAACCACACAGATACACCCATAGTACGCCACGTAAAAGTAAAAGGCGATGCTAGTCCATACGATGGCAACCTAATTTATTGGAGTTCAAGAATGGGCGCACACCCCGAAATGCCAAAAAGAGTGGCAACACTCTTAAAGCAACAGAAAGGAAAATGCGCTCATTGCGGATTGTATTTTCGTGAAGAAGATGTAATGGAGATTGACCACAAAATACCCCTAAGCAAAGGGGGTAAAGACGAATATAAAAATCTCCAGCTATTACATAGACACTGCCATGATATAAAAACAGCTGAAGATGGTTCGGTTGGGGGTATGTAATTAGACAAGCACCAAATTACTGAGGAGCCGGATGAGGTGAAAGTCTCACGTCCGGTTTTGAAGACGAGTCGCTCTGGCGACGGAGCGGCTTAGTTTACTAAAGACTCACCAGCAGATGCGTAGCCAGTTTGCTGCTCTGAGATCGAATAGTTAAACATCTTTACGAGGGGTAAAGCAGTGCTATTTGAAAGTACTACCTTTAAACATTGGCGAGGCTAATATCACCCGAAAGGAGGGACACTTGTGTCCAAAGTCTTTGTAATTGATTCAGAAAAAAGACCGTTAAATCCAATTCATCCAGCACAAGCAAGACAACTTTTGAGAAATGGAAAAGCAGGAGTTTTTAAACATTTTCCTTTCACAATTATTTTGAAAGAAGCAAAACCCAATCAACAAATTCAAGTATTACGATTAAAAATTGACCCAGGTGCCTCCGTAACTGGTATTGCTTTAGTTAATGATTCAACAGGAGAAGTGGTATTTGCTGCTGAAATTAAACATAGAGGCTTTGCAATACGCGAATCTCTTACTTCAAGAAGACAACTTCGTAGAAGTAGAAGAAATAGAAAAACTAGATATCGCCAACCCAGATTTAACAATAGAGCTAAAACAAAAGGATGGCTGCCACCAAGTTTGCAAAGCCGCATTGCTAATATAAAAACTTGGGTTGAAAGATGGCGGAAGGTTTCACCAATTGAAGCAATATCTCAAGAACTAGTCCGCTTTGATATGCAATTAATTCGCAACCCAGATATCCAGGGTAAGGAGTACCAGCAGGGGACTTTACAGGGTTATGAGACACGCCAGTATCTTCTGGAAAAGTGGGGAAGAAGTTGTGCTTACTGCGGTATCAAAGATGTTCCCTTGCAAATAGAACATATTCTTTGTCGTGCCAAAGGAGGAAGTAACTCAATTACGAACCTAGCATTATCGTGCGAAAAATGTAATCTCAAAAAAGGCACAAAAGATATCAGAGAGTTCCTTAAAAAAGACCCTGCAAGACTAGAGAAAATTTTGAAACAATCAAAACAACCCTTACGGGTTCGCCCTTCGGGTTCGCCAGTCGCCTACGGCGGGAAACCCGCCTGCAGCGCTGGACTCACCAGTTCCCAGGGCGCGGGAAACCCGCCTTCAGGACTGGACTCACCGCTTGCAGATGCAGCCGCAGTTAACTCAACTCGATTTGCACTCCTGTCAGTTTTAAAAGAAACTGGATTGCCTGTAGAAACGGGTTCAGGTGGTCTGACAAAGTTTAATAGGACTCAACGAGAGTTACCAAAGACACACTACTTTGATGCAGCTTGTGTTGGTAAATCAACTCCAGAAAAATTAATTGTCAAAGGAGTTAAACCATTACTAATTACAGCGAATGGTCACGGAACAAGACAAATGTGCGGCACAAATAAACACGGTTTCCCAATTCGTCATCGCACAAGAAAACAAATACATTTTGGATTTCAAACTGGCGACATAGTTAAAGCAGTTGTCACTAGCGGGAAAAAAGTTGGTCATTACGTTGGTCGCGTGTTATGCCGCGCATCTGGCAGTTTTGATATTGCTACTAAGACAGGAAGAGTAGCAGGGATTAGCTATAAATATTGCAAATCTATTCACAAAAAAGATGGGTATAACTATGCATTTTAGGACATCTCGACTGCCGTTAAAACGGCACGAGTCGCGGTTCCTCCCCGAACTAAAGTTACGGGGCTTCCCCGCTCCCGGAGGTTTTTAGGTGACTAATGACTACGATGTTGTGATTATTGGTGGCAGCTTAGCTGGTCGCTTTGCTGCTTTATCTGCAACCCAAATCAAGGCTAAAGTTGCTTTGGTAGAACCAACAGTAAATGGTGAGTTATATCTGACTAATAACTTTTACGGGTTTGTCTATCACCAAGCTTTTAGTCAAATCACCAACTTTGCTAGGCAACTAGATGAGGCATTTTTCAAAGGTTGTCACATTTCATGTGCTCGCAACGAACAGAAATGTCAAATTTCTGTAGATGCTTCTCAAGCACTACTTTACTCTGATGGCATTATCTCCAAGATTCAAGAGCAACATTCACCTGCTATCCTAGCAGCGCAAGGAGTAGATGTTATTGTTGGTGATGGTCAATTTCAACCATCACCAACTCTTGCATTTGTGGTAAACAATCGCCAGCTTCGCGCTCGCACTTATTTACTAGCTACAGGTTCGCGTCCGGAAATACCAGAAATTGAAGGTTTGCAAAAAATAGGTTTTCTTACCATACCTGATGTTTGGCGATCGCTTAACAGCCCTACACCACCCAAGCAGTGGGTAATTATTGGTGGCGTACCCCAAAGTATCGAAATAGCTCAAACTTTAACGCGTTTGAATTACGATGTGACGCTTATTGTAGCTAGAAAAAATATTCTTCCTCAAGTTGACTTTGAGATTTCTCAACTCCTTTGCAGCCAGTTAGAAGCAGAAGGTGTGCGAATCATGACACAAGTACCTGTTACTCAACTCAGACGAATTGAGAATAAAAAATGGCTGCAAGTAGGAGATAAAGCGATTGAAACAGATGAAATCATAGTTGCAACCGCACAACAACCAAATATTGAATCTTTAAACTTGGCGGCAGTTGATGTTAAGTGGGATCGCAATCGCTTATTAGTCAACGATAAACTGCAAACCACCAATCGCCGGATTTGGGCTTGTGGTGATGTTATTGGTGGTTATGCAATTGCTAATCTGGCTCACTATGAGGCAAGAATTGCCATACAAAATGCACTCTTTTTTTCAAGACAAAAAGTCAATTATCAACAGATTCCTTGGGGTATATTTACTCATCCAACAGTTGCACAAGTTGGTTTAACTGAAGCACAAGCTAAACGTCAATACAATCAAGATAAAATTATAGTTTTACGACAATATTTTAAATCTCTCGCATCTGCCCAAATACAAGATGAAACAACAGGTATATGTAAATTGATAACCCTGAGTCATGGAGAAATTTTAGGAGCTTCCATCTTGGGTGCAAAAGCAATGGAATTTATTCATGTTATTGCTTTGGCGATCGCGCATAAAATCAAGGTAACTCACTTATCTGACATAGCACCTCTCTATCCCAGTTTCTCAGAGATTTTAGAACAAACAGCCCTTGCTTGGAATCAACACAAGCTGAACAGCGATCTTGCTTGGCAAGATTTTCTTGAAAGCTTTTTTCATTTCCGACGAAATTGGAATTTGTGATTGTTAGTAGTTAGGAAAAACATCGGGCGATTGAAAATCGCGACTATACAAACGAAGTCCCTTCGGGTATCTCAGGAGCGGAGACGCTACGCGTTGCGAAGCTATGCCCGCAACGGCTTACGCCAGTCCGGCGCGGGAAACCCGCCTATGGCAATGAGCATGCCACGCACACGGTTCAGGGCTGAACTCACCACCTACGTGGACTTAATACAAAGCCCGCGCCGGCGGGCTTTGTTTGTATAGCCCAGAATTCTATTCTGACGGAATTTGCAAAAACGGGATGCACCCCATAACAACTAACAACTAACGTCTTAAAGAAACATTACCAATTCCTTGGATGATCCCACGAGCGATCAAACCAATACCGCGACCAATTATCCTTGTTAAAACAAATACAACACCATTTCCTAATAAAGAGAGTAATGATTGCAAACGAGGTGTTAATGCGTCTCGAAATTCTATCGCTAAGGTAACCAATAGCGGAATGCCAGAAAGCCGAGCAAGTTCTTGATTGCGAGGAGCATAAATTGAAATTTTTGCAATACCGCGAGGTGCAAAAATAAAAAGTTCATAGCGGCTTTCAAAAATAGCTTGAGGTTGAGATATGTAAGTGCTTAAACGATATTTCCAAGATAAATCGTTTCTAAATTTTTCTATCTCTCTAGTGGAGAGCAACTGGCGAGTGTAAAAATTTTGTTTGATTGCTTCCACATCTGATAAAGAGTTTAGCAATGGCTGAACCACACTATTAGCTATTTGAATCAGGAGATTTTCTAAAATATTTTCTGCTTGCTTTTTTGCTTCATCACTATTGGGTGGATACGAAGTATTCTCTACTTGTAACTCGGTTTGAAATAACAAATAAGAAAATAATTCAACAAAAAAGGGAATTTGATTAATAATTTCTTCTTGAACTACAACAGCACTTTGTAGTAAGATATTGACGATTTCTAAATTACGACCGTCAACCCTAATCTTAGAAAATTTTCCAAAAAAATCTATAGTTGATTCTCGCCATATATCAAGTAACACAGTCTCTTTTAAGTTATATATGTCTTGAACTTCTATATGCGAAGTACGCATTTTATCTAGTGTATCTGCTACTTTTTGCAGAATTATATAGAGAAGTTCCCGTTTTTTGTCTGCACGTAAAATATCAATTTCTAAAACGACTTCAGTTAAGTTTTGCAAAGGGAACTGAATTTTTGTAACACAAAGAGCAAATAATTCTGCTTGTAGTGCTCTAGGGCTAAGTAAAACTGGTGGTTTTGGAGTTTTTAAGGAGTTTGGATTGGGATGAGAAAGCTGTAAAGGTAAGTCTGTGGGAAACTGCGCTCCTTCGGTAGCAAAATAATTGCCTTGGGGAACATCACGGGTGAGGGACTCGCGATCGTAGGAAACACGAGCTTCTACTTGTTGCCTTTCCAAGGGAGAAGTTAATAAGCGATCGAGTAACCAACGAGCTGCTAAAAGTTCTCGTCGGCGTCCAGCAAGAACTGCTTGCTCCAAAAGTGGAAGCCCAGGAACTTGTAATTTTGCGGTAATCTCTGCCAAAGAAACGTTGATGTAACCTTTCCCCGACAAGCGCAGCTTATTCCGAAGGCGAGATAGAGAGAGTGGGAGAGTGGGGGATTGGGAGATTTGGGGATTGGGGATGAATCGAGTTTGAATTTTGGATGGATCGTATGTACTTCTTCCTTGTCTCGCTTGTCCTCCTTGTCCCCAGTCTCCCTCTTGTTCTCCCACTTCCTCGTACCAAGACGAACGCCCAGCTGCTACTTCTTCCATAGCAGTCACTAATTCAGCCACAGGTATACCTTTGGGACAGTAACCATTGACGCCTGCAGCCTTTGCTGCCAAGAGTAGTCCTTGTTCTTGAGTTGAGCTTAAGAGCAATATCGGCAAGTTTGGATATTGAATTTTCAAATGCTGACAGAGTTGTAAACCGAGTTGTTGGCTTGAGATAGAGTGACCGTTACCCAGTTCTAAAACCACCAGGTTCACGCGATTAGGGTCATTACGTGCAAGTTCTGCTAGGATCTGCAATGCAGTGGTATCTGTTTCGGCTTCGGATATCACCTCAATGTCAGGGATGACTTCCAAAGCTACCCTTAGCCCTAACCGAAAAATAGGGTCTTGGTCAATTAACAGTAGTTTCAAAGGGCGAGCACTCATAGTTGGCTAAAAACAAGTGTTGTTCTTATTAGGTAAGAACAAGCTTTACAAATCAGCTTAATTTCCCTATTGTGACCTGTTTCCGCAACTCAATAAATGATTAATAATTCTTATAGGCTGATATTCCATATCTAAGTAATGAGTTTGAGTCTTCGGCATTGGTTAGCAGAACACGATATTGAAATTCCCCATATAGATCGATTTTCATCGGGGCAAATAGCTGGCTTGGCATTTCGTATTGTTCAAGATATGGAACTCAAAAGCCTGAGCATATTCGATCTTTGTCCGTTCGTTGAAGTTTTAGAAGTGCCTTTAGGGGCTGATGTACTAGAAATTTCTACCTTCGCACAACTGACTCAAAACCTAGTCAGTGCCTTTAGCCAAAAAAAATCTTTAAAACGCAATGAGGGGACGTGGTTGGCGTTTCAAATTGCTTATCTTCGTGCTTTACACCAAGTTCTCAGCCAGGAAAAAAAACTCCGCCGTCCTTGGCTAAGTAGGATGATGATATGGGATAGCCCCCCGTCCTCTTTACGTCTTCTTCCTGATGCTCAACTACAAGGGCTGCTGAAAACTCTCCGTCCTGGAAAGCTGACTGACACTCAAGCCGAGCAAGCACTGTCTGTGGTTGCAGATTCATTACTCGTCCAACAGATGAACAACGCATCTGTGGCTTGGTTGTTGGCTAATAGTGCGGAAGAAGCAGAAGCTAAGTCGCTCGTACAGCGATTGGTGAATGGGCTTACCGGACATTTGCTTGCTGCAATTGCGGAAAATGCTCCCTCATTTGCTCAACTCCAAAAATTCTTTCGGTTGGGAAATTCGTTACTTCCAACTTCTACGTCTACTGTAACAGCAGGTGACAAAATAGACTTGTACCGAGAACTATACCGAGCCAGTTTAATTCAAAGTTACTCAGAACCGCTATTTGCAGAATCTTTTTCTCTCAAAGATGTTTATGTCTCTCCTAAGGGTCAACCATTAGAGAAGAATGGTTCCGGGCAAATGCCAACCACTTCTCAAGCGGTCGATTTAATGACGTGGGCGCAGCAACAACTTTCCGATCTGGAAACTGTTGCTTTGATTGAATCAGAAGTGGGTTATGGCAAAAGCAGTTTTTGTCGAATTTGGGCAGGAATATTAGCTCAGGAAGCTTATCCTAACTGGATGCCAGTACTTATTAATCTTTCCGAGGTGACACCTTGCGAAAGTTTGGAAGCAACATTAAATTCTGGTTTCAAAGGAAACTTTCACGTCAATCTTTCAGAATGGCTGGAATTATCTCATCCAAGATGCCTTTTGCTTTTGGATAGTTTGGATGAGTTACCACCTTCTTACCTGGGTAAGAGGGCAAAAGCTATTTTTATTCAACAATTAATTGATTTTCAATCCAAGCATCAACACAAAATTTTCTTGACCAGCCGCTCGGCAGTCTTACAAGAAATCGCTCAAGATCTGCCATCACAATTAAACCGAATTACCATAGAGCATTGGGAACAGGATGAGCTGAGACAGTGGTTTCAACAATGGGCAAAAGTACAATCTTTACCAGTTGCCCAAAATTTCTTTACATTTTTAAAACAGGCAGGTATTTTCGCTACTAAACCAGAATTACAAGAACTTTCTGCTTTTGTGCGACAACCTTTGATGCTTTATTTGTTGGGCATTTTACATCGGGATGAATTGTTTGATGATGAAATTTTGCAACTAGCAGCTCAAGCTCAGCATAGAGAAAATGCTTCTTTGTTATGGGAAATTTATTACCGTCTGAGTAAATGGCTGTTTGGTTATCCTCAAGCTGAAGGTATTAAAACAGTGCAAATGGGTTGGGGTTCAAGCCATATTCACCGTACTCAAGAAGCGATCGCTAATCTATTACAAGGTCATCATCCTGAAGAATTGCTGGAAATTATGCAAGATACAGCGCTGCGTATTTTGCATTCAGGTCACTGTCGCATAAACCTGACTGAGGAATTAGATATATTGCCAGCATTTTATTTTAAGCATGGAGAAGGAAGTAGAAATTTTCTCAACGGAATCGCTAAAGTCCAAAACCCCAAATCCAAACTCAAAAATTCTCTAGAATTCACTCACTCTAAGTTAGGTGATTATTGGTCTGCTAAAGCTATAATTGCAGGTTTAAAACAGCTTGTTAAACGTATTCCTAGTGCTTATGGTGAGCCTAGTTTTATATTGGATTCAGAAAGTGAAATTGCTCTCCATCTTTACAAGTTACTTGGTTATGGTGCTCTCAGTCAGGAAATAGAAGCACTTGTCATTGAAGGGCTGCGACGCTTAAACAAGTGGGAATTTAGTTTTGAAGTGCTGTGTCAGCGTCTGTTACCTTTTTGGTATGCCTATTGCCAAGGTTATTGGTTAAATGAGGGTATAGGGCATCAAGCTTTGAGTTACTTTCAGATGTTCCAAAATCCCGTTAATCTGGAACAGGTGAATGCAGCAGTAGGATTCAACATTTTTTTATTACTTTTTAGCAGCCATCAGGAAGCAAAAAAAGAATTTTTTCCCTGCGGGAGCCCTGCTTCTTTAACAGAATTTAATTCAGAAGCGCTTATGTGGCTGATCGGTAGGACATCGATTTTAGGCAAAAACATTCTTATATCTCGCATTCGCTCCAAACCTTTTAGCTTTATCAATCTCTCAGGAGTTTATTTGGAAGCAGTGCTGCTAGCGGGGGCTAATTTTGGAAAGGTGAATTTATCACGTGCTGAGTTAGTTGGGACAAACTTTGCTACAGCTAATTTCCAAGATGCAAACCTTGCAGGTGCAAACCTCTCGAATACAAATTTAGATAATGCTAACTTTATGGGAGCCGATCTCACGGGCGCAAATCTTACAGGAGTAAATCTTGATTCTGTAAATTTGACTAATGCCTGTTTATTTCAAGCTGTGTTAACTGACGAGGGCAAACAGATTGCTTTACGTAAGGGTGCGATATTCTCATCAGAACAGTTTCAAATCATCAAAAATTTACTGTCACAACCATCCCTGCTTAATGTTAATAATACTACAGACAAAACAGTTATTTGGGCTAACAACAATATGTTGGAGAAGGGAATTATTGAAAGTATAGAAGGGGATCTAATTGTTTCAGAAGAGCCATACGATGATTGCGGCGATAACCCAACAGTAGTTAGCGATCGGTGATTAATTACCAACCACTAACTACTAACCACTAACCCTCATTCTGTTCTTTGTTATTGCGGTAGCCGTAAAAGTTAATACTGTAATCGGTAATTTTAACACCTGTTTGTTCTTCTACCTTGCGAATGAAATCTTCTGGAAGTTCTATATGAACATCAAGAATTTGATCGGTGTCCAAACAGTTAACGTGACTGTGAGAATCGCTAATATTGCCATACAAACGACCATCACAGCGTTCTATACACTCAATGATGCCTTGACCGGATAAAGCTTCTAAATTTTGATAAACAGAGGTATGTCCGATACCTTTCCCTTGCAAGTTTAGGCGATCGTAAATTTCTCGGGCAGAAAGATGCTCTTGTGCATCCCATAACAGTTCTAAAATAAAACGGCGCTGGCGACTCACGCGCATACCAAGCTTCTGACAGCGATCGAGAGCATCTTCTAGAGAACGAATTGGTTGTGTAGATAACGCTTGTTTTTGCATATTTACTTTAAGTTTTTTAAATTAATAGGTTTCTTATCCCTGTTAAATGTTTATTTGTTATTTTATGTATCTTGCGCTTTTGCTCCTCTAAGTTCACTTCTCCCCAAGAGGAACTTTGGAGCACTGGGGCAACGGCTGGTTGAAGTGACGTATATTTTTTGCTTCTCAAGCCTAGATTGTTCACACCCTAATTTAAAACAAACTCATTACAACTTTAACTTAAAATTGCTGTAAACGTCTACTGCACCGCTGCTATCTTGTCAATAGTTAATAATTATTTGCTGTACGACTGCAATTTCCGTCAAAAGAACGCGTGTTCGTCAGACGTTACCCTCCCACCCCTTATATTAGACAGGGCTAGAACCTCGCTCCACAAGAGAAAGCCAACATTGTAAAATAAAAATTAAGCAGTCACCTATTTTGCTCGTCTTGGGGGAGTTATCCGTTTCCAAGGCTGCATTCGCTAGACTTATAAAGTTTGCACTCTACTAGGGATTTCCAAGAAACAAATTATCCCTATTGTGGGATGGGTGGGGACGCCTGTCTTATATTGTCAGCTGTAGAAGCCCCGCAGTCGCCCCAACAGGGAGATTTCCGCTATCTTCTTACGGAGACGCTGCGCGATAATGCAGGCGCTATACCCGCAAGGGCTATAAGGGTCCGCCAGTTGCCAGGGCGTGGGATACCCTTTTGAAGGGCTAGATTCACCGCACGGCGATGCTCTCGTTACCACAAGCAATATTGGGAAATTTTTTATTTGGAAGTCTCCTATATCGTCTTCATAAATAACTATATGCGGTTTCAAACCGTATTTCAGCAAATAGGGTAATTTTCTGTAGTAAATGTTACAAAATTACTCTAACCTATCGTTCCCTAAATCAAAAGTTGAAAATCATGATGATGCAATTGATTGTGCCAATTGGATTTCTTCTGATTGGCTTAGTTAGTGGAATTATTGGCGAACAAGTTATTTTTAGAAAACTCAAAAAGATTGCATTTGGCAGAAAATTCCCAATTGGTGAAATACTGATTCAATCCTTAAATCGTATGCCGTTTATTTGGTGTACGCTAGCTGGTTTTTATGGTGCCGTTATTAGTTATCGTGCAGACCCAGAAATTACAGATGTTCTGAAAAAAATTATTACCATTGCTTTTTTATACTCTGTCACTTTAGTTCTTGCTAGACTCACTGCAGGAATTATCAATCTTTATTTACGGAGAACAGAAGGACTTTCAGCATCTTTGATTTCTAATGCCGCCAAAACTGCTATTTTAGTTCTAGGCATACTCATTTTACTACAAACACTAGGCGTAGAAATCACACCTGTTATTACCACTTTAGGTATTACAGGTATTGCAGTTGGTTTAGCACTTCAAGACACACTAGCCAATTTATTTTCTGGGTTTTATTTAATTATCTCCAAGCAAGTCAGAACGGGAGATTATGTGAAGCTAGATACTAGCAATCATGAGGGTTATGTTACAGATATTACTTGGCGCAACACCACTATTAAAGAGCTGTCTAACAACGTTATTATCGTACCTAACTCGAAGCTAGCTACTGCAATTTTTACAAACTATCATCTTCCAGTTAAAGAAATTACTCTGATAATGAATGTAGGAGTTTCCTACGATAGCGATTTAGAACATGTTGAAAGGGTCACTGTAGAAGTTGCAAAAGAAGTCATGCAAGAAGTAGCCCCTGAATTGATGGGCAATGAGCCGTATTTAAGATTTGAAGAATTCGCCGATTTTAGTATTAATTTTACGCTATATATGCGAGTGAGTGAATTTTTCGATCAACGTATTGCCAGACATTTGTTTGTGAAAAAATTACACAAGCGCTATCAAAAAGAAGGAATCAAAATTCCTTTTCCTGTTCGCGATGTTTACTTGCAAGGAAATGTTAACAGTAACTAGCAATCGCTACCAATTACCAGCCATGTTGGCAATCAAACCTTAACTCTTCATACTTTCTTCATATTAAGAGTGAAAAAACTCACAAAAATAGGTTAAAGTTGATAATTTAGTAAAATTACGTAAGCTGTTCTAATCTTTGATCGTTTAACCTTTATACTTTTAAGTGCTTTTTTACTGGAGAGTTTCTGTAGGGAAGCATTTGTGAAATTGTTTGTAGAACTGATACAGATGGCGATCGCAAGGTAAACTGAATGATTTTATCAAAACGTCAATTATTTGTAATTTTAAGTGTTTCATCTGCCGCGCTCTCGATTGCGTTAGAACCGTTAAAAGCTTTTGGCACTCAGCCTACAAGCGCCAATGGAGCCCAGCATATGAATATTTTCCAAGCCCTCGTCTTGGGTTTTGTTCAAGGAGCTACGGAATTTTTACCTATCAGTAGTACGGCTCATTTAAAAGTAGTGCCAGTGATACTTGGGTGGGGCGATCCGGGAGTCGCTTTTACAGCCGTTATTCAGCTTGGGAGTATTGCTGCAGTACTGTGGTATTTCTGGGGAGATTTGACACAACTTGTTGTAGGAGCAACAAAAGCAATTAGCCGTTCCGATTACCAAGACAAAGACTTCCGCGTGAGTTTGGGAATTCTGATAGGAACACTGCCAATCATTGTTTGTGGACTTTTAATTAAAAAATTGATTCCCGACTTTGATAATTCCCCCTTACGGAGTCTAGGAGCAATAGCCATTGCCTCAATTTTCATGTCTGTACTGTTGGGTATTGCAGAAAAACTGGGCAAGCGCAAGCGGGAATTCAGCCAGTTGGAAATGTCAGATGGTATATCGATGGGATTGGCTCAAGCTATGGCACTCATTCCCGGTGTTTCCCGCTCGGGCTCTACACTTACAGCAGGACTATTGATTGGTTTGGAAAGAGCAACCGCCGCAAGATTTTCCTTTTTGTTAGGTATCCCTGCTATTACCTTAGCTGGTTTAGTTGAGTTAAAAGGTTTGTTTGAACTTGGCTTTGGGGATAATTTGGTTCCCTTGATCGTTGGAACAGTTTCATCAGCAGTCTTTTCTTATTTAGCGATCGCTGGTTTGTTACGTTTTCTAAAAACCCGAAGCACTTGGGTCTTTATCTGGTATCGCTTAGTCTTTGGTATCGTGATTTTAGGGTTGATTGGAGCAGGAATTTTGACTAATCAGTAACTAGATCTCTTTCCCAGGCGGAGCTTGGGAAAGAGATCTGAAAAAGACGGGGTTTTAGACTGAAGTTTTCGCTAACTAAGAAGCAGGAGCCAGGAAACGAGCAAAAATTAATTACCCTAGCAAAACTGCTTTTAATTGCTGACAAGCTTTTGCGATCGCATCAATACTACCAGGATTGACAAGCCCGTAGTAATCAAACTCGTAGACTCGATTATTTTTTGTTGCTTTTAGGGACTTCCAAAAAGATTCTGACTGAAAAGATTTTAAAAGCCCAGGTTGAGGGCTAACAATAATGAGAACTTCTGGATTGGCTTCCAAAATTTTCTCAGCAGAAAGAGTTATGTAACCGGGTATCGGTGCTTTTCCTTGTAAATCTTCTGCTAAATTTGTTACCTGAAATTTATCCAGTAAATTGCCAGCCCAGCTTTTTTTATTTGGTGCTAAAATCGGTTGGCGGCTGACTAGTACCAAAGTAGATTCCTTCTGTATTGGTTTATCGGGCAAAAAAGTTTGGTACTGCTTTAAAAGTGGTGTTGGATCTGCATTCACTATCTTTGCTAATGTTTTAGTTAAATCTTCTAACCCTTCCCAACTATCGACTTTAGTGAGCAGAGTTTGAATACCTAACTCTTTGAGTTTGTTCGTTGTTTGATTGGAAAAACCCTCTGCACCAATAACTAAATCTGGTTTCAAAGCTAAAATTTTCTCTAGATTTGGTGGTGCTTGACCTTCGCTGACACGAGGAATATCCTTAAAACGTGGGTCATTTTTAAATAAGTTGCTACCTGACATTCCCACAATTTTTTTACTGTCCAATCTAGAAATAATATCTGTAGATAGAGATGTTAGCGTAACAACTTTTTCCACCGATCGCTCGGGTTGCTGTGTCACAGCAGTAGTATTTGTCTCTGATAAAGTTTTTGCCTGCTCGTTTGCTGTATTGGAGCAAGCAAAAATCCCAAAAATTATCCAGATAAATAGTCCAATCAATATTAAATAACGCTTCATAATAACACCTCAAAATATATCAACTAAAGAATGAAGTAAATATTCTAAATAAATTGAGTCTTCTCAATCTGTATATCAATTTTTCTTATCCTTCATATTTTTAGTCAATTGCCATTAAAGAACAAATTTGCAAACCGACTGGTGTTTCGATTACAGCAATTTTTACACCTAAAACATTAGCTAAATTGTCTGGTGTTAATACTCTCTTGGGTTCTCCTACAGACCAAACTTTTCCTTGATAAATTAGAGCAATACGAGAGCTATACCTAGCTGCTAAATTGACATCATGCAGCACTGTAATGATAGATATATTTTGTTCTTGGTTAAGTTGTTTGAGCAACTCTAATAACTGCAATTGGTAGCGTACATCTAAATAAGTTGTTGGCTCATCTAAGAGCAACACTTGTGGATTTTGGGCTAATGCAAGTGCTAAAAATGCTCTTTGTCTTTCACCCCCCGATAATTGTTCTACAGAGCGATCGCGGAATGTTTGCATCTGTGTTAGGTGTAAAGCTTGTTCTACTTTCTCTCTATCTTCTGCATCTAACTCCCATTGCCACCAAGGTTGGTGGGGCGTGCGTCCTAAAGAGACTAACTGTTTTACTGTCAATCCTGGAGGTATTGTTTGCTGTTGTGGGAGTAAAGCCAACTTTTTAGCAACATCTGTTGCTTTTTGAGTATGAATAGCTTGTCCGTCAAGGAGTACAGATCCTGTTTGCGGTTTCAACAAGCGACTCATCAGTTTTAGCAGGGTGGATTTTCCCGAACCGTTAGCACCGACTAAACTTAACCATTCTCCCGCTTGAAGTGTGAGGGAAATATCTTGAATAACGGGTTTGCCTGAGTATCCACCAGTAAGAGCGTGAGTTTCTAAGATTGTCATCTGCGGTTGTACAGTAACCAAATAAATACAGGCGAACCCAGCAGTGCGGTGATTGCACCTACTGGTAATTCTACAGCGCCCAAGCGAGAAAGCAGATCGGCTCCTGTTAAAACTAAAGCGCCACCTACAGCACTTAAAGGCAAAACAAATCGGTAATCTGTGCCAACAAACAAGCGGATACCGTGGGGAACGATTAAGCCAACAAAGCCAATCAATCCGGCGACACTCACAGCACCAGCAGCAAGTAGTGTAGCAACAGCACCAATCGTAATACGCGATCGCGCCAAGGAAACTCCCAATCCAACTGCTAAGTCATCTCCTAAATTTAATAAATTAAGACTGCGACCGAGTAGCGACCCTAGCAATAAAGCTATACAAATATAAGGTCCCGCAAGCGCAACTAGATTCCATCCCCTACCGTTAAGACTGCCAATTAGCCAACTTAACGCTGCTTGGATCTGTCCATCTTCTGCTAAAAGCAACAAAACCGATTGAATTGCTCCAAATAACGAACTCACAGCAACTCCACCCAATATTAACCTTTCGATAGAAATACCATCACCACTGCGAGCCAGAAGATAAACGAACAAGGTAGTCAATAGGCTACCAACCCATGCAGCAAAAGGAATCCAACTTTGCAATATTCCCAGAGCAAATATTGGGACAGCTACCAAACCCGCCCCAGCCGAAATACCAAGCAAGAAAGGATCGGCTAGTCCATTCCGAAGCATTCCTTGAAGCAGTGCGCCAGACATTCCCAAAGCTGCACCCACCAGCATTGCTGCTAGGGTTCGAGGTAACCGTAAATCCCAGATAATAGTTTGAGCGAGCGTATCGCCTTTACGAAGTACTGCCTGCCATAATTGGGATGGAGTTAAGGCAACTGCCCCAAAAGATAAAGAAATTCCTATTAAGAACACCAGTGTTACACTGAGCAGTAAAGTTGCCACTACAACACGGTTATCTGAGATAATTTTTTTCACTGATGTTAATTGTTAATTGTTAATTGTTGGCTCTTAGAGACTGTGATAGAAAAACACTATAATTTTTCTGTTCATTGTACCACCAACCACTCACTACTAACCACTAACCACTAACCATATAATCCTATTTAAAATGGCTATTATTCATCCTGCCCGAATTACTAAAGTATTATCTGAATCTATCGCCGCAGAAATTGGATTTGAACCGGGAGATGCAATTGTTAGCATTAACGGTACAAAGCCCAGAGATTTAATAGATTATCAATTTTTATGTGCTGATGAAGTGCTGGAATTGGAAGTGTTAGACGCTGCTGGTAAAACACATTATATAGAAATTGAAAAAGACTTCGATGATGACTTGGGGCTAGAGTTTGAAACAGCGCTTTTTGATAATTTAATTCAGTGCAACAATCACTGTCCCTTCTGTTTTATAGACCAGCAACCTCCCGGCAAACGTTCTAGTTTATATCTGAAGGATGATGACTATCGGCTCAGTTTTTTATATGGCTCTTACTTAACTCTTACAAATTTACCAGAACGAGAATGGCAGCGTATTGAAAATATGCGGTTGTCACCCCTTTATGTTTCCGTTCATGCAACAGAGCCAGAAGTCAGAATCCGATTGCTAAAAAATCCCCGAGCCAGTCAAATTTTGCAGCAAATTCAGTGGTTCCAAGAAAGAAGACTTCAAATTCACGCACAGGTTGTCGTCTGTCCTGGTATCAATGATGGCAGTCATTTAGAACAAACACTCAGAGATTTAGCTTCTTTTCACACAGGTGAAGTCCCTGCTGTTGCCTCTGTAGCAGTAGTACCAGTGGGTTTAACAAAATTTCGCCCGCCAGAAGACGAACTGATACCCGTAAGTACGGAAAAGGCAAGGGAAACAATTCAGCAAGTGCGATCGCTACAACGAGAGTTTCAGAAAAAATACGGTCAAAACTGTATTTGGTTAGCTGATGAGTGGTTTCTTATTGCTAGAGAGGAATTGCCAGAAGAATCCGAGTATGCAGACTATCCGCAAATCGATAACGGTGTTGGTTCCATTCGTTTATTTCTGAGACAATTTTCAGAAACAGCCGATCGGTTGTTACCACCAAAAATTGAACCTAGAAAATTTACTTGGGTTGTGGGTAACGCAGTAGAACAAGCATTTGAGCCAATTATCAAGCGATTGAACTCAGTTGAGGGATTAGAGGTAAGTATGTGTGCTTTGTCAAGTGACTACTGGGGACAGAACATCAGCGTCACGGGCTTGCTAACCGGTCACGATTTGCTCCTAAAGTTAAAGGGGCAAGACTTAGGAAATGGAATTTTGTTGCCAAGTGTCATGCTGAAACATGGCGAATTAGTATTTTTAGATGATATAAGTGTTGATGATGTGGCTCAAGCACTGGGTACAAAAGTATTTCCAGTGTCAGGAGTTGAAGAATTAATTTTAATGCTAATGGCTAATGGCTAACGGCTAATGGCTCATAGCTCATAGCATTTAATAATTAGCAATTTTATTTGATTTTTGAATACACGTAGGGTGGTCAATGCCCACCAAAAGCTTGAAGCGGTGGGCAACCAGCAATTAGCCATTAGCTATTAGCCATTAGCTATTAGCCATTAGCATATGGAGGTTTATAGTGATCGATCGGAAACGAAAAATTCAAAAAGCAGGATTTTTAATTTTTAATTTTAAATTCTTACTATTTAATTTACTAATTTTGCCCGCTACGGCAACAACTCCAGAACCAGTTATCAGTATTGTCCAAAGTACAGAAAATACAAATCAGTGGACGGGCATTACAAACCGTTTGCAGACTGCGGGAATCAAGTACTGTGTAATTCCCTTGTGGAATGTGAGGAGTGCTGCGGATTGGGGCGATCGCACTATCTTATTTATGCCTAATGTTGAGTCATTAGCTCCAGCGCAAGCTATTGCTTTAGAAGAATGGATGAGCAAAGGAGGACGTTTAATTGCCAGCGGTCCGGTAGGAAGTGTATCAGCACCAGGAGTTAGACAGCTTTTGCGTACACTGTTGGGGGGGTATTGGGGATTTAGCCTTGAAAACGCACAACAGTTACAACTTCCATCAAAACAAAAAATTCAGGTCTGGGCAGATAAAAAGGAACTTTTTGGCAAGATACGCGGTGGTGTGGTTGTTCCCGATGAATTAGCCACAACTCAAACTGCTGCTGTTTGGGATTCTAAAGATAGCCCGGTCGCAGTGGTAGCTACGGATCGTTCTACATTTTTTGGTTGGCGTTGGGGAGTCGATGCTGTTGCATCACCAGAGTTAGATACAGCTTGGTTGCAAACAAGTGTCAACCGTTTTCTCAAGAAACCTACAACTGCTCCATCTCGAGTAAAAGGGGGTTCGGGAACTTGTAGTCCCACTGTAGCAACGCTTCCCTCTACTTCTGGGATAAGGGACACAAGGGGACAAACAACTTCTTCATCTACCTCATCCAAAACTTCTCCTACTCCCCCACTCCCCACCGCCCCATCTCCATCCTCTGCTCCCCTCTCCCTACTACGCCAGTCGCCTCAATGGGGAGAACCCCCGTATGGCGCTGGCTCCCCTACTCCCCCCATTAACATTGCACCGACACCAAAATCAGACGAAGCAATCGACCAATTAGAACAAAGAGTACGATTTAATGTTGACCCCTACTCACAATCGCCCATCAGCTCATCAGATGCGATCGCACTCCAACACGAGCTTGAAAACCTAATTGGTAGAGTAGAGAGTTCTCGTTTATCAGCTTCAGTTATTAACGGAAACACCAACGCAGCCCAAGCGGCGAAGGCGCAACAAACAGAAGTTGCATCCACAACACCAGGTTCACTGGTTTCCAATCCAGAACAAGTTATCGATAATGCCCGCGCAGTTGCTAAAAACTTGCCTCAATTAATTGCACAAAAAAACTATGCCCTTGCCCGTCAGCAGTGGCAAATAGCAAGAGCAAATCTATGGAAACAATTTCCTCTCGACCAAAGACTTGCTCCACCAGAAATCCGGTCTGTCTGGCTCGATCGCGGCACAATCGTCCGTGCTAAGAACGAACAGGGGTTGGCTGTTATTTTTGATAAATTCGCTCAAGCGGGAATTAACACTGTATTTTTTGAAACAGTCAACGCCGGATACACAATTTATCCCAGTAAAATTGCACCACAACAAAACCCACTTGTTCGAGGATGGGACCCCCTTGAAAGTGCAGTTAAGCTAGCTCATGAGAGAGGTATAGAATTACACGCCTGGGTTTGGGCATTTGCGGCAGGTAACAGAAATCATAATAAATTACTGAACCTTAACCCTGAGTATCCCGGACCCGTGCTTGCTGCTCATCCCGATTGGGCGGGCTACGACAATCGCGGTCAGATGATTCCAGCAGGACAGGGTAAGCCGTTCTTCGACCCAGCTAATCCCCAATTAAGGCAATACCTACTGAATCTCTATGAGGAAATCGTCACTCATTACAACGTAGATGGTTTGCAACTAGATTACATTCGCTATCCCTTTCAAGACCCATCGGCTAATCGGACTTATGGTTACGGCAAAGCTGCTAGAGAGCAGTTCCAACAACAAACTGGTGTAGATCCAGCCAACATTTCTCCTAAAGACAGAGAATTATGGCAAAAGTGGACTGAATTTCGGACTTCTCAAATCAATACATTTGTTGCACAACTGTCAAAGCAACTGCGAGAAAAACGACCGAATTTGATTTTGTCAGCGGCTGTATTTCCTTTACAAGAACAAGAACGCATTCAAAAACTTCAACAACAATGGGAAGTTTGGGCAAAGAATGGGGATATAGATTTGATCGTTCCCATGACCTACGCTTTAGAGACAGCTCGTTTTGATCGACTGGCACAACCTTGGATCAGATCTTCTCAACTGGGGTCAGCGCTATTAGTACCGGGAATTCGCTTGCTTTCATTGCCTACAGTAGGAGCATTCGATCAAATTCAACTACTGAGAGATTTGCCCGTCATTGGTTATGCTCTATTTGCCGCCGAAAACTTTGGCAATGACCTACACAAAGTCTTTAGTGCAACTCAAGGTAGCGTTCAACCCAAACCACAAGAACTCATTCCTCACCGCCAACCTTTTCAAACGGCTGCAATCCGCTACTCTGCTTTACAACGAGAATGGAAATTTTTGTTTCAAAATAATAAGTTACCGATGTCTTCCACAACGCTAGCAACATTTCATTCTCAAGCAAATATTGTACAAAGTGCTTTAGATCGGCTAGCGAAAGAGCCTAATTCCAGTAATTTGCTTGCAGCAAAAGCCGTACTGACTCGCTTTGTGTCTCAATTTAGAATCTTAATGCGTGCTCCTTCTCAAGACAATTTGTACCAAATCAAAGTTTGGGAAAATCGTTTGACTACAATAGATCGGTTACTACGTTACGGAGAACGTGCTCAAGTGCGTAAGTAAGAACAAATACTTAAGGCTAGCCTGTGGGTGTGTAGGCAGGTGAAATTTGAAGAAGGCAGCCTTGCTGGAGGCAGATGGCAGAAGGCTCACTTCTGTTGGGGATTCTGACCCCAACCGATTGTAGACACCGTGTAGACGGTGAAGCAGCGTTGCAGGCGGTGAGACTAGTGCCTGCGGAGGGTTTCCCGCGCCCTGGCAACTAGCGAACCCGGAGGGGTTTCCCGCGCCCTGACGACTGCTGTTCGCGAAGCGTGTGCCTTGCACATACCCGTAGGGTGGGGTTTTATACCCCTTTGGCAGAGGTCAGACGGAATAGAGGGGATTACTTGTTACCTTTAATACTTATTCCTCCCTTCTGCCCTCTGCCCTCTGCCCTCTGCCTTTCCCAGATAAATCTTATTGGCTGTGGGAAGGAGATCCGAAGTGCAAGGATACCCTTTCCACAAGAAAATGCGGTTTCTGTAAGAGTGCTGCGCTTCAATTCTCTTAAGAAGAATTTTAAGTAATAAATATTACATTATTTATGTCAGCATACGCAAGAAAATATTTTTTTACAAAGTCACAATAAAACAAGCTACTTTGAAAGATTACTATAATACAAAATTTTTCTACTGAGACTATTGTGACTCTTTATGCACTCCTTAGATCAACACATTGTACTACCGTGTTTGGAATCTATCATCGATCCTTCTCCTCTAACTATTACCGGAGAAGAAACTTTGTCCGATGCGGTGGAACTTATGCGTCAATCTCGGCTAAAAACAGGTTTTGTTGTGGTGTTAAATAACACACAAGTGTTGGGGTTGCTGACAGAGCAAGATATAGTACAAGTAGCTTTTTCAGATATTAACTTTAAAACAATTAAGATTTTTGAAGTGCTGGAGACTTCAGTGAATACCCTGAAGTTTTCTGAATTGGAAAACAATATAGTACCATTACTAACTCTCTTACGCTTGTATCACTTACCTGCACTGGTTGTTGTAGATGAAAAGGAACGATTCATTGGAGTCATTACATACGAAAGTATTTGCCATTCTTTAGAAAGACAAGGAGCGATCGTAGGTCAAGCTCAAGCAGGTCTCGTCCAAGCAAATGCAGAACTGGAAATGCGCGTTGAGGAACGTACACAAGCTTTGAGAGAGATAAATCGGCAGTTAATGTACGAAATTGTCGATCGCCAGTTAGTAGAAGAGCAATTGCGGCAATCTCAAGAAATGTTACAACTTATTATGGACAACATTCCTCAAAGTGTGTTTTGGAAGGATACAACATCTGTCTATATAGGTTGCAACCGCAATTTTGCTCAGATGATAGGCTTGGATAGCCCAGAAGATATTATTGGTAAGACTGACTGCGATCTAGTTCGCAACCAGGAAGAAGCCCAGTATTACCGTGAATGTGATGCTAGGGTCATGGAGAATAACGTACCAGAGTATCATGCAGTGTCACTTCACCTGCGGAAAAATGGTAGAGAAGCTTGGTTAGAAACCACTAGAGTACCACTCCATGACGTAGAAGGTAAAGTCGTAGGCATCTTAGGTACATTTGAGGATATTTCTTGCCGCAAGCAAGCCGAAGAAAGCCTTCGACTTCGCGATCGCGCAATGGCAGCTAGCAGCAATGGCATTGTGATTACTGATGTAACCGTGCCAAACTCACCAATTATTTATGCCAATAAAGCTTACGAGAAAATAACGGGTTACTCTGTAGAAGAAGTTTTGGGAAAAAATTGCCGCTTTCTTCAAAATGGTGATACCAATCAGCCTGGTTTAATTGAATTACGCAATGCTATTATTCAGGGGAAGGGCTGTACGGTAGTTTTACGCAACTACCGTAAGGACGGCTCTTTGTTTTGGAATGAGTTAAGTATTTCTCCGGTTCACGACTCGAGTGGAAATTTAACACACTATATTGGTATTCAAACCGACATCACAGAGCGACAGAGGGCAGCTGTTGCTCTACTAGTATCGCAAGAACGGTTGCAGTATTTACTCTCCTCTAGTCCTGGAGTTATTTATAGCTGCAAACCTTCAGGCGATTTTGACACAACGTTTATTAGTGACAATGTAACGTCCGTGCTTGGTTATGAAGTACAGGAGTTTGTGCAAACTCCTGGTTTTTGGATAAACCACATTGATTCAGAAGATCTGCCAAGAATTATGGCTGGTGCAGCAAAACTGTTTGAGCAAAAACAAATTAACTACGAGTACCGCTTTTTCCATAAAAATGGAAGTGTCCGGTGGATGTACGATCAAGCCAAGCTTGTACTAGATGACACCGGCAACCCTTTAGAAATCGTTGGTTACTGGATTGATATTACAGAACGCAAGCAACTCGAAGAGGATCTCAAAAATGCCTTGCAAAAAGAAAAAGAACTTAACGACCTCAAATCTCGCTTTATTGCCATGACTTCCCATGAATTTCGCACGCCCTTAAGTACTATTCTCTCCTCCGCAGAATTACTACAATACTACAGTCACAAATGGACACGGGAAAAGCAGCTTTCTCACCTGCAACGCATTCAAAACGCCGTTCATCACATGATAGAAACGTTAAACGATGTTTTACTAATTGGTAGAGCAGAATCGAAAAAACTAAATTTAGATCTAGAAGAGTTTGATTTAATTGAATACTGTCAATACATGGTGAAGGAATCAGAATTAAATATTAAAAATCAACAAGTAATCAATTTTCAAAGCCAATATAATTCCATCCCATGTTCTATGGATAAGAAATTACTGGGACAAATTCTAAGTAACTTATTATCAAATGCTATTAAATATTCTCCAAACAATAACCTTATTCAATTTACCCTTCAGTTAGAAGCTGAGCAAGCAATCTTTGAAATTCAAGACCGTGGGATTGGTATTCCACCAGACGATCTACCCCATATATTTGAATCATTTCATCGTGCTACAAACGTCGGTCACATCCAGGGAACGGGATTGGGACTGGCCGTTGTTAAAAGATGCGTTGATACCTACAAAGGTGAAATTACTGTAACAAGCCAAGAAGCTTTAGGAACAACATTCACTGTCAGGTTACCAGTAGGGAATGGGGACGGTGAGGCTCCTATAGGAGATAAGGGGTAATGGGAAATAACAATTGACGACCCTATCTCCTACCGGAGACTCTAGATGCAAGGCATACGCTTGGGCGGTGCCGTATTTTATGGTCAGATACTGCTTTGTTTTTGAAAGCTAAGCCTGTAGGGTCATACACCCATTAGGGTGCAGGAGACTGACCTGTAGCACCGGACTGACTGGCAATTAGTAACCAACCACAAACTTAGGAAAATTATGATCAAAATTTTAGTCATTGAAGACGAACAATCAGTAAGAGAGAATATTCTAGACCTATTAGAAGCAGAAAACTATGATATGATTTCTGCTCCCAATGGAAAAATAGGTTTACAACTGGCATTCACTGAAGCGCCCGATCTTATTTTGTGCGATCTTATGATGCCAGAGGTTGATGGCTACGGGGTACTGACTGCATTACGCGAACAAACAGTGACAGCAACAATTCCATTTATCTTTCTGACTGCTAGATCTGCCAGATCTGATTTTCGTCAAGGCATGGATCTAGGAGCAGATGACTATTTAACCAAACCATTTACTCGGGCTGAACTGTTAAATGCGATCGTCAGTCGCTTATCCAAACAAGCCACTCTCAAACAACATATAAATAATTCCAACTATGACAGTAAGGCTGTCTCCCCAGAAGCACACAAGCTTGAAATGTACCTGCGTCAGACTTTAGAACAACGAGATTTTCGCCAATTTCAAATTTATTATCAACCTATTGTTGATATCAATTCTGGCAAAATTGTAGCAGCTGAAAGTTTATTGCGCTGGCACCATCCAGAACTGGGTATAGTTTCTCCCGTACAAGTGATACCCATAGCAGAGTCTACAGGTTTAATTGTTCCTATTGGAGAATGGATATTGCGTAGTGTATGCAAGCAGACTAAATTATGGCATGATTCAGGATTTCCTTTCTTGCACGTTGCGGTCAATTTATCAGTCTGTGAATTGATGCAACCTGAATTTAGTCAAAAAATTATTAAATTTTTACGGAACAATAACCTAGTGGCAGAGCGCATAGGACTAGAATTAACAGAAAGCATGATTATGCAAAATGTCGATGGCGCTCTTCAAAATATACAGGAAATTAAATCTTTAGGAGTACAAATTGCTATTGATGATTTTGGCACAGGTTATTCTTCTTTGCTTTATCTGAAGCAATTACCCGTTAATACATTAAAAATAGATCGTTACTTCATTCAAAACGTTGCTAACGATCCCCAAAAAGCAGCAATCACTACAGCATTGATTCAAATGGCACACAATTTGAATCTTAAGGTTATAGCTGAAGGTGTAGAGACAGAACAAGAATTAGAATTTTTACGAACTTATAACTGTGACGCTATGCAAGGGTTCCTCTTTAGCCGTCCCATACCAGCCTCAGATTTTGAAAAAATGTTAATTGAGGATAAAAAATTAGCGGTTAATGGTCAATAGTTTTTGAGAAGATATTGAATAATTAAAAAAGAATTATATATAAAGTTATTTTTTTAATTTTATTAAAAAAATGATAATTTAAGGAATTTAAACGCAGATAAACAAAAACCAAAAATAACAATATGCACAAAATTCTAGTTATAGAAGATGAAACAACCGTGCGGCAAAATTTGGTAGAATTACTCACTTATGAGAATTTCAAGGTTGTTGCTGCAGAAAATGGTTTAATCGGTATGCAATTAGCTCATGAGGAACTACCGGATATAATTATCTGCGATGTTATGATGCCAGAACTAGACGGGCACGACGTTTTGCAGAAATTACGTCAACAACCCCTAACAGCAACAATTCCATTTATTTTTTTAACCGGTAAGTGTGACAAAGCCGATATGCGCCAAGGAATGGTCTTGGGGGCAGATGATTACTTAACCAAACCTTTTACTAGGGTAGAATTATTAGCAGCTATTTCCTCAAGATTGGAAAAACAAGCTGCTATTCGTCAGCAATCACAAAAAAAGCTGGATGAGTTGCGTAGCAATATTGCGATGTCCCTTCCTCATGAAATGCGGACACCACTTAATGGAATTTTAGGTTTTTCAGAACTTTTAATTAAAGAAGTTGATAACCTTTCTTCACACGAAATCCGTGAAATGGCCGAAGGTATTCATAAATCGGGTGAACGTCTCTACAGGTTAATTCAAAAATTTTTACTTTATGCAGAATTAGAAATTATAGCGACAGACTCACAGAAAATAACGTTACTCCAAAACCACAAAACTACATTTCCTGTAATAGGATTACAAAGATTAATCGATGAAAAAGCTAAAAAAATGGGTCGTGGGTCAGATGTAAGTGTTAATTTTCAAAAAACTTGTCGCTTAAGGATTTGTGAAACTAGACTTTATAAAATGGCTGAAGAATTATTAGATAATGCTTTAAAATTCTCTTTGCCAGGAACCAATATTTATGTAGAAAGTACTGTTAAAAATAAAAAATTTACTCTATCATTTACTGATTTTGGTAGAGGTATGACAAGCTCCGAAATTTCAAATCTAGGCGCTTATCGGCAATTTGACCGAAAACTTTACGAACAGCAAGGTTCGGGTTTGGGCTTAAGCATTGTTAAGCGTATAGCGGAATTACACGGGGGGGAACTCCAAATTTACAGTCAGCCTGGAGAGAAAACGGTTGTGCAAGTACTGCTTCCATGTGCCTGAGAGCAAAAAAATAAATTCTTATAAATTAATCTTCCTACTTTTAATTCCAGCGATTGAGGACAGCTTTTTCACTCAATGGCAATCAGCGATCGCTGACCAAACGTTAAACTTGAAGGTGTTGCACCGTGAAGTTATACGGAAACTGCTACTATGAAATCTCTGCGTTGGTTGCTGCTGTTTCTGTTTCTGGGTACAGCAGCCTGCGTTCAAACCAGTGCCTACCCAGAAGAATCTACACCCCAAGCTTCTGCACCTTCTACTCAACTAGCACAGAATTCAGCACAAACAGAAAATGTGATTCCGACTGAGACTCTGTCTCCTACACCCATTAATATTGACGTCAAAAGTTTACCAAAACCTTTTGCTACTGATAGTGCTTCAAAAGGACCTCAAGTTGTAGCGATTCCTGCAAAACCGACTCTGCGCGTACCCTCTGGCTTTGTTGTTAACGTTTTTGCCGAGGGTTTAAATGCACCGCGTTGGTTGGCTTTAACTCCGACTGGAGATGTTTTGGTGACAGAAACCAGACAAAATCGCATTCGTTTACTTAAAGATACCAACGGTGATGGCGTGGCTGATATTAAAGAGACATTTGCTAGTTCTGCAAATGGACTGAATATTCCCTTTGGTATGGCTTTTGCAGATAATTCCTTCTTTTTGGGTAATACTGATGCTGTCTTGAAATTTCCTTACCAACAAGGTCAACAGCAACTCATTGGGAACGGACAAAAAATCGCTGATTTACCCGGTGGTGGATACAATCAGCACTGGACTCGTAACGTATTGTCATCACCAGATAGTAAAAAAATATACGTCTCTATTGGTTCGGAAACTAATGTAGATGAAGAACCACTACCAAGGGCTTCCGTACAGGTTATGAACTTAGATGGGACTGGGCGGCAAACCTTTGCCTCCGGTTTGCGTAACCCAGTGGGTCTGGACTTTCATCCTGTAACGAAAGAACTTTACACAACTGTCAACGAACGAGACGGCATAGGAGATGATTTAGTACCAGATTACTTTACTCGCATTCAGCAGGGAGAATTTTATGGATGGCCTTATACGTACCTAACACCTAATAATCTTGACCCCCGCCAAACCACAGGTAACAAAAGCAAACAACCCGACTTAGCAGCTCGCACTCGTACTCCAGATGTTTTATTTCAAGCACATTCAGCTGCTTTGGGCTTGCAGTTTTATGACGGACAAACCTTTCCCCAAAAATACCGTAATGGTGCTTTTGTTGCCTTTCGCGGTTCTTGGAATCGCGATCGCGGTACTGGTTACAAAATTGTCTTTGTCCCTTTTGATAGTAAAGGCAGACCCCAAGGCTACTATGAAGACTTCCTCACGGGATTTTTACTTGACCCTTCCATACCCACAACTTGGGGGCGTCCTGTAGGGTTACTTGTCCTACCTGATGGTAGTCTTCTCGTCACCGAGGAAGCTAACAATCGGATTTATAGGATTCAGTACAAAGGTTAGTGGTTAGTAGTTAGCGATCGGTCGTAGTAACTAACAACTAACAACTAACAACTATCAACTAACAAGCATCAAAACCATCCCTCAAGTTCGAGGGTTTCTACCATCTGGAGACCACGGGTGTCACCGACGCCCAAGATAGCTGCTTTGGCATCCTCCCTAACTCCTAAATCTTTGTCTTCTGCGAAAGATTGAATTAAAGCGTCTACAGCTGTGGCGTAGACGACATTAGAAGGGAGTTGGCGACACAGTTGCCCTAATGCCCAGGCACAATTACTTCGCACGGGAGCAACGGGGTCTTGCACTAATGCTTCAATCAAGGGTGGTATTGCCCCCACAACTGCTTCATAACCTACATCTGCCATCTGAACTAGGGCGCTTGCAGCCCACAAACGTACTGCTGAAATATCAGTTCTTAACGCATCTGTTAGGGGCACTAAAGAACGGCGATCGCGACAGTTTCCCAATGCCCAAACAATGCCTTTACGCACGTAACCATTCCAATCTAGGTTTAATTGGGTAATCAATGGCTGCACGGCATCTGGGCTTGGGTTGCGTCCGAGGGCGTATGCTACGCTCACCCGTACCAAAGGGCAAGTATCAGTTAACAAACGAATCAAATGCGGAATAGCTCGTGCATCTTCTATGTCACAAAAAGCACGAGAAGCCAGCATTCTCTGCTGTGGTTCTGGATGTTCCAGTAGAGCTAGCATTGCCTCTGGATTTGGCTTAGGTGTTTCTGCTTCCGCAGTCAGCGGTCCTAAACGATCTAGGGGACTTTCCAGTTCTATCTCTACATCATCAAGTAAGCTTAGGTCTTCTTCGTCATACATATCGTATTTCAATCCCTGATAGGGATTAATATAAAACCCTTCGTGTCCAGAAGTGAAGATGTATAAGTTTTATGGCTAAATATTGCACTTACGTATAAATCTTATTCGTCACGGTTAAGAGGTTTAAACATCCACAGTGATTGAGTTCCGTAGCCCAGTTGATTGTAAAGATTGTATGCAGCCGTGTTAGACTCAAACACTTGTAATGCTATTTGGCGATCTCCTCTAGCCTTGGCCCACTCTTCTACATACAGCATCAAAGCTTTAGCTATTCCCTGTCGCCGATATTCTGGCGCAACATAAAGTAAAAAAATATGAGCGTGACGAGTTCCCTGTATCTGATCGATGGCATTTCCAACCCAGATACAGGCGACAGGAGAAGAGGACGGGGTAGACAAGGTAGACGTTGCTTCCTTGTCCTCCTGGTTTCCTTGGTCTGCTAAAACCCACCAAACAGGTGTTTTAGTAGAGAAATACTGTTCAACTGTTTGTACTAAATGAGAAAAATCCTGTTGCTCTGGAAAAAGTTCTTGGTAAGTTCGCTGCATGAACTTGACCAATAGGGCGCGGTCTAGAGTAGAACCACGACGAACAATATAATCAGGTAGTAAGGATTCCAAAACTCAATGGGGGAAATTGTTATATTTTTTGTCAAGGTAGTTAATGGTTAGTAGCTAACCACTAACTACTAACTCCCAACCAACAACATTCCCAATTCCCCAATAGGTGCGGGTGCTGCCATATCTGAGGGTAGGAAAATGCGAGCGCTCACGGCCACAAGGGCAGCGAAAAATATAAGCACTACGAGTAGAGGAGCAATATACTGTCGGAAAATAGACATAACACAGAAAGCTCGGAACAGCAAGTTATTCTGATAACTAGCTTAAGAAATATTAAGCTGTCTTATTTATTCTAGCGACTTTAGATCTCTAAGAAACAAAGTTATCGGCGATCGCGTTCCAAATCGGCAATGCTTTTTTCCCAGTACCAATTTTCTGGCATACCGGGAAAATCTTGCTTTGCTTGCTCCACGAGGCGTTCTGCAGTAGCAGCGTCACCAGATAACAGACCAATCAGCTTATTCTTAAGATTGGTATCAGGTGTACGCTCATCACTTTGGGGCTTACTTCCATTAGAAGAAGGTCGAGATGAAGGTGACTGCTGCCTTCTAAATTCCCAAAATAATACGTAATACAGGGTACCAAAAATAACAATTAGGCTAAATGTTCCTAGAAACGTTAACAAGTTAAGTGCTAAAAATCCCAGAACTAACTGGGAAAGAACGTAGCCGAGTAGTACGCCAGTGATTAAAAGAATAACTGTTGCGGTACTAATGATGAGCTTCTGCCCCATAATTCTTATTCCTCATAGTCAAGTCCGGGTCTAGAAAACGGTTTTGGATGTTGATTCCAAGGAGCAATAACAGGCAAAAGCAGCAATCCTGGTAGGGCTGCGACCAAGGTCAGTAGAAAGAATGAAGACCAACCTGTTGCTTTCGCTAAATCGCCAGAGGGAGCCGAGAGAATATCCCTACTAATAGCCATCAAGCTAGAGAATAATGCAAATTGAGTTGTTGTAAAACTGTGGCTGCAAAGACTCATTAAAAAGGCAACCGTCACAACTGTAACTAAGCCAGCACAGAAGTTTTCAACATTAATTGCTAATACCAAAAGATTGCTATTTTTGCCAGCCACCGATAAGACGTAATAACCCAAGTTACTCACTAACTGTAATACACCAAATATCCAAAGAGCGCGATTGATACCAATTTTACTCATCACGATACCGCCAACAAGTACACCGACGGTTGTTGCTATCAATCCCATAACACCTTGAATTGCGGCAATTTCTGTTTTGCTAAAGCCTATTTCCCTTAAGAACAAATTACCAGTCACGCCGACTAATGCATCACCTAATTTATAGAGCAAGATAAAAATCAGAATCAGGCTAGCTTGCGAGATTCCAAATCGCTCAAAGAAATCTTGAAGTGGTAAGATGACAGCATCTTGTAAGGATTGAGGCGATTGATTTTGAGTTTGGTTCAGATGCTTTTTTGGTGTCAGAACAGATAAAGCTATCCAGCCTATCAACAAAATTGCTAGCACCCAGTAGAACACGGGTAACGCTATAGCACGAGAGATCGCTCCTCCCAATAAACCTGCAACTAACAAACCTATCAACACTATAAAAATCCCTTCTTTGAAAGACAAGGGAGAAACGGGGGTTGAAGTTGTGCGTTGCTGCAGTTCTGCTGGTGCCCAAAGGGTTGTGATTATACCTACAGCCATAAAAGCAGCCATCAGAAAATAAACTGCATTCCAAGGAATAATATCAGCTAAAGCTATAGCGAGGAAACTCGTGATAAATAAAGCGACACGGTAGCCAAGTACCCAAAGCGATGCGCCTGTTTCTAATTCCAGTGGCTGCAAGACATCTGTACGGTAGGCGTCACCGACAATGTCTTGAGTCGCACTTAAAAACGAAATGACAAAAGCAGTAATTGCTAGTATGTTCAGGACTTGTACGTTTTGAGATGGTTGTTGCAAAGCCATAGCGACGATCGCAACTACCAACCCTACTTGAGTCAAGATCAGCCAACCACGCCTTGGTCCTAGGAAAGGCGGTACAAACCTGTCAACGAGTGGAGACCACAAAAATTTTAAGGAATAAGGCAACGCCATTAGACCAAATAACGTAATTGTGCCTAAATCCACCTTTGCATCTTGCATCCATAATTGTAAAGTTTTGCTAGTTAAAAATAACGGCAAACCGGATGAAAAACCCAGCAACAATAAAGCCGCCATCTTTCGACTTACAAAAGCTCGTTGAATTGATAAAATAGTTTTCACAATTTTAATTTATCTCCTCCGGTACCCGGACGAATGTGAGTTATATTGCCATATTTATAAAGTAGTGTCAGGCAAAGATGCCAATTTATCGTGTTATTGCACCTTACCCCTTCTCTCGTTCGCAACTAGAGTTTGGGCATGCAGATCGTGAGGTGGAACCTCACGCGTCCGCAGCCAATTCAATCAAATCTTCAATTTTCTTAATATTTGGATCGCCAGCCAAGTAACCGATACCGCGATGTAAGTGAAGGCGAAACTGGGTCGCAAGAGTTTCTTTATCTGTCCCAAAGCCATCGTTGTAACAGCGTTGCTTGAGAGCAAGTAACAGAATATCGGACATCTCGCCACCGAACACCGACCATGTCATTTCAACGTTGCTGTCAGCAGGTATGGGTACGGGTGATGGAGGGGTGGGTTCCGCAAGAGAACGACAAAAACCCCAACGACACAACACGTTCCAGTTTTCAATTTTGGTACTGCGTTTGAGTTTGATGAGTTGCTCTTTTGCTGTTTGTGAGAGTTTTATACGGTCAAGAGGAGGTTCCATGGGTAGATAGAGGCGTAGGGGGGGAACAAAAACACTGTGTTTGAGCTACATTATGCAGATTATTTCATGTATCGTGCAAACACTTCAGGATAAAGTACTTGACCGATCGTGTCTAGCTCCCTAACTTTTTAGAGGATGTCTGAAAAGTTTTTAGTGATGTATCAAAGTTTCGCAGATCGCCCATGTTTAAAGGTCTAAAAGAGAACACGTATAAAATTTAATACTTTAATTGGTCTCCTCAATGTTATCAATTACCAAAAATACCCCTCTTTAACCGTTGTTTGACGAGTCAAAGAATCATATTGCAGGAGGTATGTACGAGCGATCGCTTCATTTTCTTGCAAGACTTTAAATTCCTTTTCTGCAATTTCTGTATCGGTAGAAAGCAGAATCACCTGATGAGAAGCAGAGGGAAAGTAACGCTCAACTAAGTTAGTGCGGTGAGAGGAATCTAGCCTTCCCAAAGGAGTATCAATAGCTACAGGTAAGCGATGCCCGGAAACACGAGCTAGTCCCCAAAGGAATGCGATCGCTAAAAGTTGCTTCTCTCCTGCTGATAAACGATTTTTTGGAACCATCTTCCCCTGTAGATCGTACAAAGAGAGACCAAACGTAGCAGTATCAATAACTATACGGTGTACTAAATCTGATTTATGTAATAAGTAGCGAAAACACTCAGTCACTTCCGCTTCCAGTTTATTAAGTTTTTTCAGAGTCAAGCGTTCGCGAAAAAGCGAAAGTGTTTGTTGAACTTTAGCAGAAGCAGCAATGATATGCTCTTTACTCTTACGGTCAATATTTTGGTCTGTATATTTTTTTAAATCTTTTTTTGACTTTTCAATTGCGGCGTCTAATTCAACCAAATAACGTCTTTTAGCTTCATGTTCTACTTTGATTTGTGCAACTTGACTTTGTGCTTCTACGTGTGCATTGTGTAACTTTTGATATATCTCTGGAGAAGCAGCCGTTTGCAATTGTCTCTCTAGTTTTAGAAGCTCCTCTTCTTTTGTCTTGAGCAGCCCAAGTTGGTGTTGAGCAGAAGATTTTGCGGTTTCTAAAGAATAACTGATGATATGAGAGAGTTGAGCTAGCAATTTTTCATCAGCCAGTAACCATGCTTCTTCTCCATTGTTTGAAGCCAATTGCTTGCTTTCCTCTTCAATTAAAAATTTAATTTTATCAAATTGTTCTTCTGACAAATTTACTTGAGCAATCCTATTAATCAAACGTTCATTTCTTTCCAGTAAAACATTTCGGGCTATTTGTGTTTGTGAAGAGTGGATTTCACTTTCTCCTGTTTTCCGTACTTGAACGAGTAGAGGTTGAATTAACACCATTGGTAAGACA
Organism: Tolypothrix bouteillei VB521301; assembly: GCF_000760695.4. Lineage (GTDB taxonomy): Bacteria > Cyanobacteriota > Cyanobacteriia > Cyanobacteriales > Nostocaceae > Scytonema > Scytonema bouteillei_A. The sequence continues at coordinate 4,524,347 of NZ_JHEG04000001.1, forward strand.
TCAGCAGCCAATAGACACATAACTTGACGGACTTGTTCAATTTCTCCCGTCACTTGTGCTTGCTGTTTTTCTAGCTGACTGCGTTCTCCTGCAATTTTGCCACCTTCTGAAATAAATTTATCAAGACATACTCTCTGTTTTTCTTCAGATGCTTCTAACTGAGCTTTAATGCGGTTTAATTGTTCCTGAGTTACTTGTTTTTCTTCTGTTTGTTGTTGGAGTCTTTGTTCAATTTCTTCCAAATTTGCCAAGTCTTTTGTATCCGCTAGTTCCTTGCGTTTGCGGCTGACTAAAATTTCTAAATCTTCTGCCAAACGTTCTGCTAGCTCTAAACCTAAAAGCCCGCGAATCGCTTCAACAACATTTTGTGGAGGAACGTCCTGTTGTGCGAGTTCTTTTACCTGTTCGCCATCAAACAGAAATAGGTTAGAAATTCCTAAAGGAATCAAATTTTCAACATACTCATCCCATATAGTCACTAAGCTCGTGTCAAGCCATTCGTCATTTGTTCCAATATCCAAAATACCTAAATGGTCTTTCCCATCTTTGGGATTTTTTTCCCAAGTTCTGACAATACGGTATCTGACTGGCTTATCATTTTCAATATGTTCAAAAGCCAATTCAATTCTGGTTTTCTCTGTTGGAGGAGTGGAACTGCTGACACATTGCGTGAGAAAATCACTGTAACTTAGATTTCCCCGAGTAGAACATTGAGCGCGAGGTCCATACAGTGCAAGGCGAATAGCATCCATTAAAGTCGTTTTGCCACCACCATTCATTCCACCAAATAAGATAATGGGACAGGAACTATCATTTTTTCTAGGGTCAAGTTTGATAGTTTGACGACCGTAGTAAGGACCAAAGTTTTGTAGTACTAGTTCAAGGAAGATCACAGTAGTTTCTTAATATTTGAATCTCAGGCAAAAGTTGGTAATAGATCTGATAACGTAACATTACGGTTGAATTATATTGTCTTAACTCTCTGCTTTTTTGGCTTGAAACTTAACTTGTCGCCAACTTTGCGGTTTGTCCGATTCCACATTGTTTGTTATAGCAGCATCGCCCAATGTTAACTGCTTGATTTTTGCGACATCGCCTTCAACAACCGCCTCTTTCAAATCTCTTTTCAAATGAGCGTTCCTAACAGCTTCATCTTGGGAACGCGAACTTCTTTCAAAACATTTTTCTAGTGTGTCAAATATTCCTACTCGGCGAGTTCGTTTGCGATACTGACGTTCTGTATCCAAGAGATTTGCCATGAGTTCCAAGTGCATTGCATCCTCACCACAGATTTCTTCAAGCACAGCCCATTCATCACTACCCAACAAACTCATACCAGCACCGGGACGGGGATCTTGAAAAATTTCCCCCGTGACTTCCTGATAAATTTTGGGTAAGCTATCATCAAATTCGTGTCTTTCCTCCAGCCATATGCGTCGAATTTCACTGAGTTCTTCTATAGAAATCAAGGTGATATCACGCATATTTTCGGGTGCGGTGTGACGAATTTGCATTTGAACAGTTAGGAGTTGTCGGAGCCAGTCTTCTCTAGCTTCTTTAATGTAGGGACCGGGTATCGGCTCAACCGACACGTCTCCATCTGTATTGCGCTCGTAGAGTTGCACGTCACCATTTCTCCGCCGAAAATCTCGGCGATCGCGGTTTTCTTCAGCATCTAATTCCTTACGAAATTCAAGTAGAGGTTGCAACCACTCTTTCTCTTCGTCATTTTGAATCATTGCTGCGAGAGATTTATCTTGGCTGACGAGCGTGCAAACCCAGCATCCAAAACGAGAGCTACCACAACTGGGGGTGGATGTATCAACAACTAAAGGACATTCATTATCAGCGCTAGCACCTCTATACATGGCGAATAAGTCCTTGTTGCTGTAGCCCCATGGGTTTTCCCATTGCATCAGATACAACCAAACTTCATCGTTTCGCCAGTCTTCAATGGGGCTGTACACAAGGGAGTTGGGCAAATTCATATTAGGGCTGAGGCGATCGCGTACCCGCTTGGCTTCCCATTTTTTCATCCTCGCCGCACGATTTGTGCTTTCAGCTTTGCGAGTCCCCAAAACAACAATAGCTTCACCGTTGTTTCTGATAACGTCACGAATAAAACGGTTAGATGGATTGATTTTAAGACGTTCCGTACACCAGCGAAATTTTCCTTTTGGGGCTGGGTATCCTTTACCAATAAAACCTACCCAGAATGTTTCTTTAACATCTGGCTGTAGGAGATGCGGTTCTATTGGCATTTGTTGTTCGAGCGCTGCTAGTTTCATCTGCTCTAGGGAATGGCGTACCCATGCAGATACATAAGGATTTTCTACAAGCGTGTCTGTTGTAATAACGTGTATTGTTTTAGTGCGCTTGGAATGTGGGAGCCCGGCGATCGCATTCCACACTAACTGTAGAGTAGCAGTGCTGTCTTTACCTCCAGAATATCCCACGACCCAAGGAATTGCATCCAAGCAGTACAATTCTTGAATTTCGGTAGTTAGAGATTCAATATCTTCTACTAACTCTGCCACAGGTCGCTGAGTTTGACCTTTGTTTTCTGGCTGTTGCGTGGTGCTCATTTGCCTACCCTTGTTCAACTCCTGCTAGTTTCATTACAAAAGACGGAGGTTCAATCCATAAAGCCTGCTTTTGCAGGGTTGTTCCAGAACTTCCGCTTTCAATCGCCTACGCCTCTGCTGTTTAGAGGTTGTTTTTGTCAAGGAATTCCTATTCTTGCATAAATTAGCACAGATTAAGGTTTTTAAAAACTTTTTTTATAAAGACTCAATTTCTTGTAAATTTAACTTCGTCTCTAGTTTTAAGTTTAAAAAAACTCATATGGATAACACTCAAGACAACCGCAATACTAAAATTGTCAGTCAGTATGAAGCACAGAAAGACGAGCACCAACATTTACTCGTTTCTACACTTGATAAGTATCAAGAGGGAACTGACCAGATTCTAGTTCGGAAAACTGACATGGGGGGTACTCAGGCATATGTTAGCTCTGTGACTCTAGAATGGTTTGCAAGCCGGGTCAACTTTGCGTCTTACTTACCTTTGTTTCAAAAAAAGTATAACGCTCAAACTGATAACGTTGAGATCGACGCCGAAAGTATTGACGAGGTTCAACAACGTCCCTTGGACTGGTCGCGTCAAGCACCATTGGTGCAGTATTTGGCGACTCGAAAACACCACAAATTTCCACCAGTTCTAGTAGTCATTAGTAAATCGTGGGTAGACAACCCTGATGCACCCGAGTGGGACAGTGAAGGACGAGCCATAAAACCCACAACTGATTTCACGCCATTTGATAAAGATGGTAAATTCGGGTTGCTGAACGTTTCTCAGAAAGATGTCACTATTTATGCCTTAGATGGTCAACATCGATTGATGGGAGTACAAGGTTTAATAGAGTTGCTTCAATCTGGTAAACTGCGGAGATACAGAAAAGATAAAACTCCTTTCGATACCTTCATAACAGTTAACGATTTGTTAGAGCAATACCAAGTTGCACCCGATTATTTGGAAAAGTTACCTCAAGAAGAAATTGGCATAGAATTTATTTGTGCGGTTGCGGCTGGTGAAACCCGTGAAGAAGCAAGATTGCGCGTTAGGTCTGTCTTTGTTCATGTCAACCTCATGGCAGTTCCTTTAAGCAAAGGTCAGCTTGCACAATTGAATGAGGATGATGGTTTTTCTATTGTTGCTAGAAAAATTGCTGTAACCCATCCACTGTTAGAGCAGCGCGAGGGTAGGAACCCTCGAGTCAATTGGAATAGTGCAACAGTTGCGACTAAGTCCACTGTTTTGACAACCCTACAAGCACTTAAAGAAATGTCTGAAAGGTACTTGGGGCAAAAGTTTTTGCACTGGAAACCTTTGGACAAAGGTTTAATCCCCATGCGACCGGAGAATGAAGACCTTGAAGAAGGAATCAAGGATTTTCAAACACTGTTTGATTATTTAGCGAGTCTTCCGAGCTATAACATTCTCAAATATGAAGAGACACCAGCTTTACGACACTTCAGCTTTGAAAAGAATGGCGGTGAAGGAAATATACTTTTCCGTCCTGTTGGTCAAGTTGCCTTAGCTCAAGCTCTTGGTGTTTTAATATTTAAAATGGGATTTTCCTTGGAAGACGTATTTAAAAAGCTGCGTAAGTTCGATCGCGAAGGCGGGTTTAGTGGTATGGAGCATCCTAAATCCCTTTGGTATGGCGTTTTATACGATCCAAACAAGAAGCGAGTACAGGTTGCAGGACGGGATCTTGCAGCTAAGTTACTCATCTATATTTTAGGTGGTGTAGAAGATAGTGTTGAACGTGCTGAATTGCGTAGGGATTTGGCTAAAGCGAGAACGCTTGAAGATAAAACAATCGGTTTTGATGGTAAATTCGTTGAACCCAAGCAGCTAGGGCTTCCGACCGGAATATAGAATTCTCAGCAGAGTTATTAACTCAGAGATTAAAACAATTGCACCTTAGGCTTTGTGTTATTTCTTGTTCAGAAGCTATTAGGTAGCAATAGGTATTTATAGTTCGGTTTTTTAGAAAAAATTCAAAAACAGTTGTGTTTGATTGATTTTCTAAAAAATTTCTGAAAATTAGACATTTCAGCTTATAATTGCTTGCCAGTTATGAACTTATTCTCCTAAGAGCAGCTTCTTTACGTTATCTACGCTTAGGTATAGTTAATGGCTGACTTAAGGATAGATGCAAGCAGCTACACGCGACGTGGTAACAAGGTTATAAAAATTTGTTTTTAGTACCTGCAAGTAATATTGAGCTTGCAAAATTACGTAAGTCTATAGCTAAAGAAAGAATAGTGAAAATTTAAAACAAGTTTTTACAAAAATTTCATATAAACTAAACAATTAAAACTGACATCTACTTTGTCATTCGTTACATTGAGACAAGAGCAAATTTATTAATTAACTAATGACAATGTTGCTGACAGTTATACTTAAGCTTCCATTTTAAAGTTAATCCTTACATTTGCTTGCATCTGCCAAATTTTGTAGGATTTTTATGACTTATTTAAATGAAGAGAGTAACGATATTATTTCACCTCAAGATAAAGCGCAGATTAGTACATTGATTGAGCCACTTTTCTCGAAGCATCATCGCGATCGCTGTTACATAGGTCTCATTTTTGAGCAGGGAAAGCGGGAGATGTTACAAATTAATGTTCCAGCCAGCGATTTTTCCAGCCTTCTCCAAGCAAAACCATCAACTGGTAACGATCCTGATTCTGGTAAAAATCGTCCGGAAGTTCAAGGACATACAGAGGAAATTAAACAGTATATTCTTGACCGTGCTCGTAAAGGAAAATCTTGGATATTGGGAACACTGACAGCAAATGTCAATCCAAAAGATATAAAAGTGATTAAATTGTATCGAAATATGTGTTTGGTGATTGTTCGCCGTACAGTTAAGCTAGATATTACTGATGGACAACATAGAAAACGTGCAATTCATGAATTAATGGAAAGCTCTGAAAGCGAGTTAATTGCCGATAATGATTTTCCTATTACTTTAGTATTAGAAGGGGATTTTCGCCAGTGTCAAACAGATTTTCGAGATATGGCTCAAACTAGATCGTTAGATAAATCTTTATTGCTATCGTTTGGAGAGTATTCTGGTAGAGTTGGTATTACTAAAGAATTAATTGAGAGAGTCTCAATGTTTTCTGGTAAAACAGAAAAGGTTAAAGCAAATCCCTCAACTAAAAACAAGCTAATTTATACTATGAATTACATAGCGAGATTTGTTAGTTGTGTTTTTACTAATAACGCAGATAATGAACTACAAGATTATGATGTAATAGAGAAGTCTGAATCTTTAGTTGAATGCCTAAATCAGTTTTTTTCAGAATGCCATAATACAAAATATATTTCCGCCAAAAGCAATCATGAATTAACAGTTACTGATGTAGCAAATTTTAAAGAAAATTGTTTGCTAGGGGTGAGTGCTGGATTGGAAGTTTTAGGACGTTTACTATACTGGACTTACTCAGCTGAAAGCAATTATTTCGATGAAGAAAAAATTTCCCAACTAGCACAAATTAATTGGTCAAGAGACTACGATTTGTGGAGAAATAATATAGTAAGGATAGATCCCCAACCTAAAAATCCAAATAAACCATATAGAGTCATAACCAAACCATATAGAGTCATAACCACTGCAAATGCTGTAACTGATGCAGTGAAGATGGTAAAAAACAGGCTGGAATGGAGCTAGCTGATTCATTAAAAGCCGCTACTCAAGACAGGAATTTAGTTAAATTAAATTCCTCGTCGTCCTCTTCTTGTTCAAATCGTTCAGAACTAAGGAGCAATAAAATTCGCTCTAAATAATCTACAGTACCTCGAACTTCAGCTTGTAAAATCTCCAAGCCCCCATTAGCGTATTCCTCAAAAATACGCAGACGTTCGTTTTCAAACTTGTCCTCTTGAGAAGAAAGAATATTAATGTCTTGAGTTGCAGTCACTCCCAATAACTTAATGACTAGATCGTATCCTCTAGATACAAAAATTTCTTGTCCTATAGGAGCAGGTTCCCGTTTAGATATTTCCCCCAAAGCCACACGCCGTTTGTGCTTCGCACCCAAAGCCGCAGCAAAAGCGATCGCATCAGCATAAGTTTGGAAAGGACCCGTTGCGCCATCAGCCGAAGTTAAAGCTTTTACCAAATCAGCCTTATCCTTAGCAACTCTAACTTTCCCAGTTTCTGCCATATTACTTATATGTTAATTGTAATAATCTTAACCTACATCTAAGCAAAATGTTAGCAAACTCCATCCGCATTTGTCCGCGTTCATCTGCGGTTCCGACCAATATTTTTTAGAATTTGCAGAACGCTGTAAAGTTCTCTAGCAGACGTAAACAAAGTAAAAACTCGCGACAAACCATATTGAGAACTACCCTCTTGGCTCAACTTAACAAATAAAATATCATCCCCATTCGTCACCATGCCAAACACGGCTTTACTTGAATACGGGTTAGCCATCAAATAAGCCAGTGCTTGCGGTAAAGCTGACACAACCGAAAGTGCAGTTTTTTTAGACTCCACTACCAAGATCCAAAACTGATTTTGCAGCACTAAAACATCAATTCGTCCCCGCAGCACCTCTTCGCCATCATTCAGTACTAAATCCACAGACGGCTCAGCCTTAATCATAAAAGGAGGATCGTAAAATCCCGCCACCCCTAACAAAGGTGACATCACCAACAATAACACTGTCCCCTCTAACAAATCCCCTACAGTACGATGATACAAATATCTACGTCGCAATTCATCTAAAGCAGCTTTTTCAGTTTCTGTAATTTCAGGCAATCCCTCATACCACTCAGAAAAAAACTGCTCGTCCTCAATTCGCACCAAGCCAAACCGATTTTGGACATCAGCCAAACTGGTAATCGCTTCTGTTATTGCTGTGGTTTGTGTCATTCCTTATTACATTCCTGCCATACCTAGCCTACTTTCCAACTGCAAAAACTCACGCACCCGTGACAAATAATTAGGTGCATCTTCCAACATGGGAAAATGCGCCGTATCTCGAATAACGGTAAATTCAATATTTTCATTCAATGCTGCTGCTTGACGCCCCATTTCAGCCGGAATAATTTTGTCATACTCCCCAGCAATCAGGAGTGTCGGTACTGTTATCCTCGCAAACTCCTGTGGCATTGTTTCGGCTGCTGCTTTACTCACTGCTGTAAAAATAGTCCCCAATGCAGCATCATAATCAGCTACCAGAAAATCTTCCAAAAAAGCTTTGCGTTCTACAGCCGAGATAGGACGACGCAAAAACCGCGCCATAAACATCCTGTCAATAAATGGTATGTTCGCCAACCATTTAGGACGGAATTTCACAACATAACCACCAAATTTATGAAAAGCTGCAAAGGCTTTTTCGTCGTACTCAAAAATACCAGCACAAGTCAAAATTGCTCTTTGTGCTCTCTGCGGGTAGCGATTCAGAAACAACGTCACAATTGACGTTCCCGTAGAATGAGCAGTGATATACACTCTTTGAAGTCGCAAGGCGTCTAACAAAGCAGCTAAATCCTCAGCGTACTCCTCAAGCTCATAAGTTAACTCCTGAATAGCTTGAGATTCAGCTTCGGGCGATCGCGATTCAAAAGATTCAGCAACAGATTCACTTGCTTGAGCTATGGTTGGCTTCCCATAGGAGCGTCCAAAGCCACGCATATCATACAGCAAGCAATCGAATTGTTCTGATAAAACCCGTGCCGTACTCTCCCAATACCGAGCAGAACCAGCCCAACCATGGACAAAAACCATCACGGGTTTTTCTTGAACCTCTGATGGCTTTTTTATCCACTCGTAATAATGCTCAACGCCACGAATACTAATGTAAGACATTTTTGAATTATGAATTATGAATGATGAATTATGAAAGGTATTTCAAGTTTTGAATTATAGGTTAATGAATTTTGGAATGAAAAAAATTTTGAATTTTGAAACTAAATTTTACTATTTAGTCCTCATAATTCCTAATTTATCATTCCTTCTTCATCCTTCATAATTTTTTATTCATAATTCATCATTCATAATTCATCATTCTTTAAGCTGACTCTGGTTTTGGTATTGAAGATGGATGCACCAACAATTCTGCTGTCGATCGCTTCTCTACCATTTCTCGCGTTACCGTACAGCGAGTCACGTCTTTGCGGGAGGGTAACTCGTACATCACGTCCAACATCAGTTCTTCAACAATGCCTCGCAGCGCTCTTGCACCTGTTTTCCGCCGATATGCTTCCTGGGCAATTGCTCGCAAAGCTTCTTGTTTGAACTCTAACTGAACGTTGTCCATCTTCAGTAGTTTTTGGTATTGCTTCACCAAAGCGCTGCGGGGCTGGGTCAGAATCGCCATGAGTGCTTCCTCATCTAGCGGTTCTACCACTGCTACCATTGGAATTCTCCCGATGAATTCTGGAATCATGCCAAATTTCACCAGGTCATCTGGTTCTAGGTGACGCAGAGTGTCAGCCGTGCGCCTGTCTTTTGTCTGACCTTCGCCCGGTTGTACAAAACCTATTGACTTTTTACCAATTCTCTGTTCTACGACTTTTTCCAAACCAACAAACGCACCGCCGCAGATAAACAGGATATTGCTGGTATCAATCTGGATGCAGTCTTGATAGGGGTGCTTGCGCCCTCCTTGGGGTGGAACATTAGCGATCGTCCCCTCTAACATTTTCAGCAAAGCTTGCTGTACGCCTTCTCCAGAAACATCGCGAGTAATTGATGGGTTTTCGCTTTTACGAGCAATCTTATCGATTTCATCGATGTAAATAATGCCTCGCTGTGCTTCCTCAACATCTAAATCTGCCACCTGTAACAGTCGCAGCAAGATATTTTCCACATCTTCTCCCACGTACCCTGCTTCCGTTAAGGTAGTAGCATCAGCCACAGCAAAGGGGACATCAAGAATCTTGGCTAGAGTTTGTGCTAACAGAGTCTTTCCACATCCAGTAGGACCAATTAGCAAGATATTAGACTTTTGTAGCTCTACAGCATCGTCCAATGCTTTGCCACTGCCTTTAGCTTGAACGATGGATAACCGCTTGTAGTGATTGTAAACGGCAACTGAAAGAACTTTTTTGGCTTCTTCTTGACCAATAACGTGTTCGTCGAGGTACTTTTTAATCTCTCGCGGTTTTGGTATTTGATTGAACGAGAGACTTGAAGAGCGACGAGCACGTTTTTGAGGTGGTTCTGACCTGGGTGCTGGTTGAGACGACGCTGCCCCATTCGTGTCTAGTAACTCTTCATCCAGGATTTCATTACATAAGTCAACGCATTCATCGCAAATGTAGACTCCCGGTCCGGCGATTAACTTGCGAACCTGCTCCTGAGACTTACCACAAAATGAACACTTTAAATGGGAGTCGTACTTAGACATACCAGCCTCTTATTTCAGAACGGTGACGTTTTCCCCTGCGACGGGGAGATTTTGTCGTAGAATGACTTGATCGATCAAGCCATAATTTTTTGCCTCTTCTGCCGACATAAAAAAGTCGCGTTCAGTATCGGCTTCTACTCTTTCTAAGGGTTGACCAGTATGCTGGGCCAGTAACTGATTCAACTTAGATTTATGATAAAGAATTTCTCTGGCTTGTATTTCGATATCCACTGCTTGTCCCTGAGCACCTCCCAAGGGTTGGTGAATCATAATCCGGGAGTCAGGAAGAGACATCCGCTTGCCACGAGTTCCTGCGGTTAACAAAAATGCCCCCATGCTAGCAGCCAATCCAAAACAGATTGTCACCACATCGGGACGAATTTGCTGGATTGTATCATAAATTGCCATACCTGCTGTAACGGAACCACCGGGAGAATTGATGTACAGTTGAATGTCTTTTTCAGAATCTTCCGCGTCTAAGAACAATAACTGAGCAACAATCGAGTTAGAAACGACATCGTCAATGGGCGTTCCCAGAAAGATGATTCGATCGCGCAGCAAACGAGAGTATATATCAAAAGCTCGCTCTCCAACTCCGGATTGTTCTACAACCATCGGGACGATGTTGCTAGGACTATTTAAGGAGGAGTAAAGCTTGAAGTCACTCGAACTATTAAATTGGTAGTTTCCCGACTGAGATACAAGCATAGAAGAACTTTTGATGACAAGTGTAACAGTAATTTTTGCAGCCAAAGCTGCTACGAATCAAAAATTGAATTCGCGATATAACTATGTGTTAACCATTATGCCTCATATATATTGCTCCGTGTGAAACAGTATCAAATCAAGTGCGACCATTTACCAAAATTTTGATAAACGGTCACTGCTTAGCGATCGCTGCTCACTGGTCGCCGCTCACTGATTCTGCTTGGACTTCCACCGTTTGTTCTGAAGCTGGCTGTGTAAATTCTGCTTCAGTCACGGGAACCGTTTCGGCCAATTCCACTTCAGAATCCTCCTCTGTGACTGTTTCCGCGCTCAAAGACCCTTCTGGCACTAGTTCAACAGTTGACCGTTCTAGGAGCCAATCCATGATTTTTTCAGACAACAGTTCATTTTCCACGACTTCCTGAAGTCTCTCAGGATCGACATCGCGCTCTTTATACTGCTCTAGCAACTCTTCGACTCTAGCTTTCACCTCTTCTGGAGATACTTCGATAGATTCGCGCTTGCCGATTTCCTGTAAAGATAGCGATCGCTTGATACGTTCGACAGCTTCATCACGAGAACGTTCCCGCAACTGAGGAATGACGTCTTGGGTAAACAACTTTTTGATATCAATGCCTTGTTGAGAAAGACGGACTGCTGTTTGTGTCAGCATCGCATCCACTTCCTCTTGAATCATGGTTTCTGGCAAATCTACTTCTACGTGCTTCACCAATTCAGCCAACAGGGCTTCTTGCTTGTTTGACTTGGTTTTCTGCTCTGCTTCCTTTTGGAAACGTTCTTCTAAAGAATTGCGTAATTCCTCAAAAGTTTCAAAATCACTGACTTCTTGAGCAAAATCATCGTTCAATTCCGGCAGTTCTTTTTCCTTGAGTTCCTTAAGTGTAACCGTGAAAATAGCTGGTTTTCCTGCCAACTCCTCATTTGCATAAGGATCTGGAAACTGAGCCGTAATTTCTTTAGTTTCTCCAGGATTCATGCCTACCATTCCCGTTACGAAACCAGGAATAAATTTATCCTCTTGCAACTCCACCTGAAAATCAGTTGCTTCGCCACCCGGTATGGGTTGCGGTTCTGCAGACGGGTCCTCACCTTCGCCTTTGGCAATAACGCCCTTGAAATCAACAACAGCAATATCGCCGAGTTGGGCTGCTCTTCCTTCTACTGGAATTAGCGTTGCCATTTGTTGGCGTTCGCCATCTAAGACTTGCTCAACCCGGTCTGGGTCGTACTTGACTTCTTCTGCTTTTAATTGTAATCCCGTGTAATCGCTGACTTCTACCTCTGGTTGAACATCTACAGCCGCAGAAAATGTCAAAGGCTTACCGGGTTCGTAGTGACCTATCAACTCCTCAAACGAAGAGCGCAACTTTGGCTGACCGATCGCTTTCACTTCTGCTTGTTTAACAGCTTTTTCGATTCCATCTTGAATCAGTTCTTCTAGCGCTGCTGCCTTAATGCGAGTTACGCCCATGCGCTGTATTAATATTTGCCGAGGCACTTTGCCTTTACGAAACCCAGGAATATTTGCAGTACTCGCTAAGTTTTTAATGACCTGTTCGTAAGATTCCTTGGTCTTTTCCGGCGCAATTTCTATTTCCAGACCAACTTGACTGGCGGGAAGTTTTTCCTGGGTTACTTTCATCTTCGTCTCTACGTATGTCGCTATCTTTGTGTTTTCTTTTACTAAGTAAATTTTTGGGGAACCGCAAAAAATAGATTATCTCACAAGAAATGTGAAACATTTTTTCTTTGGAAGTTCCTTGGTTGCTGACACTTTATCTCAAATTAGTTTATCTATTAATCCTCCAAATAGTTTTTCCCAAAGAGGTGACACGTGATATCCTGGTTCTCAATCAGCAGTTTGCATGACCTGCGTTATACCGTAGGGTACAGCTGTCTAATGGGGCTGAGCGCAGTTCTTGCTTCGTTCGACACCTTGGGGGCTAGACAAGTTGACTGGCTTGCTGCTTGAAGTCCATCTGAATCATAGTACATCAATCATTCTGATAACGCACCTTGATAGAGATAAGACTTGTCATCAGGCTAAGGTGCAGACATATGCATTTTTGCACTAACTTGAGAACAGGTAGTATAATGTGTTTAATTTGGTTGAAAATTTAATGATTATTAATTGTTGTAAAATGCAGCAATCACAAGCATAACTAAGAAAGTAAATGTATTAAATTAAGAAATACGATCAATTGCTAAAAATAATAAAACTATCTATTAAAAGGTTGACAAGGCATTTGGTATGTGCCAGTGCCATCTAGATTCTGAACTTTTACAAGAACTCGCACATAAACACTATTTAGAGGAGGAAGCCAGTTTGTCTAAATCCTATCGCATAGCTATTTTGGGAGCGACCGGTGCTGTTGGTCAAGAGTTGCTAGATTTACTGTCCGAACGGAATTTCCCTGTTTCCGATCTCAAGCTATTGGCATCCGAGCGGAGTGCGGGTAAGAGGATATCGTTCAAAGGGGAAAGTTTATTAGTAGAGCCAGTCAGTGAAAAGGTCTTTGAGAACGTAGATTTAGTCCTTGCAAGCGCAGGAGGTTCCACCTCAAAAGCTTTGGCACCAAAAGCTGTGGCCTCTGGTGCTGTGGTTATAGACAATTCCAGTGCCTTTCGCATGAATCCGGAAGTTCCCCTAGTTGTTCCAGAGGTAAATCCAGAAAGCGCCGCAACCCATAAAGGCATAATCGCCAATCCCAACTGCACCACAATTTTGATGGCAGTGGCTGTTTGGCCATTGCACAAGATAAAACCCGTGCGCCGTATAGTAGCTGCAACATATCAATCAGCTAGTGGTGCGGGTGCTAGAGCTATGGAGGAAGTAAAAACTCAAACAAGCGACATCCTAGCAGGTAAACAACCTGTTGCTGAAGTGTTTCCCTACCCCTTAGCGTTTAATTTATTTCCCCACAACTCCCCATTGAATGATTCCGGGTACTGTGAGGAAGAAATGAAAATGGTTAATGAAACCCGTAAAATCTTTGGAGAAGAAAGTATAAGAATTACGGCAACTTGCGTGCGGGTTCCCGTACTCCGCGCTCACTCAGAAGCAATTAACCTAGAGTTTGAAGAACACTTTAGCCCAGAAAAAGCAAGAGAAATTCTGCAGCAAGCACCTGGTGTAAAGTTGGTGGAAAATTGGCAGGCAAACTATTTTCCAATGCCAATGGAAGCTACAGGTCAAGATGAAGTTTTAGTGGGAAGAATTCGTCAAGACATCTCACACCCCTCCGGTTTAGAACTATGGCTGTGTGGAGATCAAATCCGCAAGGGCGCAGCATTGAATGCCATACAAATTGCTGAATTGTTAGTTGAAAAAAGTTGGTTAAAGCCACAGGAATTGGTGGTTAGCGGTTAGTAGTTATTAGTTAGTGGTTAGTAGCTTAGGAACAACTAACCACTAACAATTCACAATGAACAACTAACAATTAACAAAAAATTAGGAGAAAACTGAGGGTGGTAGATTTTGGTAGAGTTCTAACCGCTATGATTACACCGTTACGTGAAGACGGTAGTGTAAATTACGATGTAGCAGCAGAACTAGCGGTGCATCTAGCTAGCAACGGAACCGATACAATAGTCGTGTGCGGTACAACTGGAGAATCCCCAACTTTAACTTGGGACGAGGAATACCAGTTGTTCTCTGTGGTGCTGCAAGCAGTGCAAGGAAAAGCTCTTGTTATAGCAGGGTGTGGATCGAATTCCACCAAAGAAGCAATTGCTGCTACCCAAAAGGCAGCTACAATAGGAGTACATGGCACGCTGCAAGTGGTTCCTTACTACAATAAGCCGCCGCAAGCAGGCCTGTATCAGCATTTTCAGGCGATCGCCCAGGCAACGCCAGAATTGCCGATATTGCTATACAACGTTCCCGGACGCACAGGTCAAAATCTTTTACCACCGACAGTGGCGCGTTTAGCGGAAATTGATAATATTGTAGGAATAAAAGAATCAAGTGGAAATTTAGACCAAGCGAGCGAGATTCGTCGGTTGACACCAAAAGATTTCCCGATCTATTCTGGCGATGATTATTTAACACTACCTTTGTTAGCAGTGGGGGCAAAGGGAGTGGTTAGCGTAGCTTCTCACCTTGTAGGGAACCAACTACAGCAAATGATTCAAGCTTTTGAAATAGGTCAGGTTCAGTCAGCTAGGGAAATACATCTCCAACTGTTTCCTTTATTTAAAGCTTTATTTGCAACTACCAATCCAATTCCAATTAAGAAAGCATTGAACCTTGTGGGTTGGAACGTGGGTTCAAGTCGTCTACCACTAACTGAGGCCGATCCAGAAGTCAGTCAAAAGTTAGAAACGGTTCTTCAGGAACTCAATCTCCTCAAAGCAACAACGAGTTAAACACGTGTGGGGTGTTTGCTAGTTAAGCTATGTGTTAAGAAAATGTGCGTGATTTTACCATATCGCAGAGCGAAAGTCTGTGTTAAGAATGAAGTGAATATAATTATGAATTCCAAGCTTTTCAAGCCCATTTAAATTAAGCAGTTTGGTGAGTCGTCAAAAATAAAGTTAACTAGCGAGGGTTATCATTTGTCATTGTTAATTTGAAACGGTTATAACAATTTTCCATGTCATCACATAATGACTTTTATTTGCATTCACTTACATATATTGTCCGTGTTTCTATTACAAGAAAACTTCTAAATCTTGTGTTTTGAACGACAGAGAAACAACGCTCTAAAATCTCAAATTTTTAACGAAGAACAACCAAGGGAGAAAATGGTAAAAAACGAAACTTCTGCTGCCCTAAAAATTATTCCATTGGGTGGCTTGCACGAAATTGGTAAAAATACCTGCGTTTTCGAGTACGAGGATGAAATTATCCTTTTAGATGCGGGATTAGCTTTCCCTACAGAAGCCATGCACGGGGTGAATATTGTCTTACCAGACATGACTTATATAAGGGAAAACCGTCACAAAATTAAGGGTATGATTGTTACCCACGGTCATGAAGATCATATTGGCGGTATAGCTTTTCATTTAAAACAATTTGAAATTCCTGTTATTTACGGTCCGAGATTAGCATTGGCGATGCTAGAGGGTAAGTTGGAAGAAGCAGGAGTCCGCGATCGCACGGAGTTGAAGACTGTTCAGCCTCGGGATGTCGTCAGAATTGGCAAACATTTCTTTGTTGAATTCATCCGCAATACCCACTCTATAGCTGATAGCTTTACCGTAGCCATTCATACCCCTCTCGGTGTAGTCATTCATACAGGAGATTTCAAATTTGACCATACTCCAGTAGATGGCGAACGTTTTGATATCCAAAGGCTAGCCGAACACGGAGAAAAAGGCGTCCTTTGTTTGATGAGTGATTCCACGAACTCAGAAGTTCCAGGATTCACCCCTTCAGAAGGTTCGGTATATCCAAATTTAGAAAGGGTTTTTACTCAAGCCACCGGACGGCTCTTTGTTACAACCTTTGCCTCGAGCGTGCATCGCATCAATATGATTTTGCATCTCGCACAAAAGTACAAACGCACGGTGACAGTGGTTGGGCGTTCCATGCTCAATTTAATTGCCCATGCCCGGAATTTAGGATATATCAAGTGCGAAGACAATCTACTACAACCGTTGCACGTAGTTCGCAATCTTCCCGATGAAAACGTACTCGTTCTGACAACAGGTTCTCAAGGTGAGCCAATGTCAGCCATGACGAGAATTGCCAAGCAAGAGCATCCCCACATCAAAATTCGGCAAGGGGATACAGTGGTATTTTCAGCCAATCCCATTCCCGGTAATACCATCGCAGTGGTAACTGTCATCGATCAATTAATGATGCAAGGGGCAAATGTGGTCTACGGTCGAGAAAAAGGCATTCACGTCTCAGGGCATGGATGTCAGGAAGACCAAAAGCTGATGATTGCTCTAACCAAGCCCAAATTCTTCTTACCAGTTCACGGGGAACACCGGATGCTGGTAAAACACAGCCAAACAGCCCAAAGCATGGGTATTCCTGCTGAAAACATGGTCATTATTCAAAATGGCAATGTTGTAGAATTGACAGAAGAATCTATTCGTGTCGCAGGTAAAGTACCAGCCGGATTGGAACTAGTAGATACATCCGGTATTGGCATGGTTAGCGACAAAGTCCTGCACGAACGGCAACGCATGGCAGAAGAAGGTATTGTCACAATTGCAACAGCAATAGATTGGACAGGGAAACTTATGGCGAAGCCAGAAATTCACCTGCGCGGTGTTGTGACTAGTTTTGAGCGATCGCTACTGCAAAAATGGGTGCAGCAGCGAATTGAAGAAATCCTGAACGTGCGTTGGTCTGAATTTTCCACCTCTTCTTATGGAAGCGATCAACTAGAAGTAGATTGGGTTGGATTGCAAGAGCATTTGGAAAAAGAACTCGCACGCTCCTTGAAAAGAGAACTGCATTGTCAACCAACAGTGACATTACTGATGCAAATTCCTGATGAACCTCCGGTAAAAGTTGCTGATGGTAGAAGACGCCGCACTCGCACGGCGGCTCAAGTCGCATCGTAAATTATCCCCTCATCTCAATGCGAGAGGGGGCTTTGCCCTCCCTCGATCTAGTTACTCTCGTTCCCAGGCTAAACATGGGAACGAGAGATTTGAGTTTAAGCAATCAGCAGAAAAGTCAGAAGTAAAGTTAAGACAGTTAGAGGTAATCCAAAGCGCAAATGCTCTAAAAAAGTCAGCTTGTAACCCAACTCAGCAGCTGCTTCCACAACAATTAAATTAGCGACCGATCCAAACAAAGTGAGATTTCCAGCCAAAGTCGATCCAGCCGCTAGCAACAGCCAAGACTGGGAATTGTCTTGAGGAATTAAAGGTTGGAGAAGCAATACCGCAGGAACATTAGAAATCAGGTTCGACAATACAGCCGTGACACTTAAAAGACCAATAGGAGAACCAGTTGCATGAGTGAACGGCTCAAGCAAATTCAACTTTTGCGTTACCCTTGAAAGAATAAACAGCCCAGAAAACATAACCAGAAGATTCCAATCGACTTGTTTGAGAATGCGCTGTGGTTTAATCCGCCGAGTGATAAGTAACAAACTCGCTGCAATCAGGGCAGATTCAGCAAGAGGTAAGCCCACAGCAAAAGCAATCAACAATCCAGTCGCGATCGTTAAAGTTTTTTGATACAAAGGTTTGTAAACACGTGCTTTACCATTCGGCAACGAGCTGCACGGTTGAGTCGATCGCACACTTGGGTATAGTAGCCACAACAACCCAACCTGAATTACCAAACCTATCAAAGCAACGGGAGTCAATGCCCTTGCAAAATCTAAATAACCGATCCCCGAAAAAGAACCGATGAGAATATTTTGGGGATTTCCACTCAAGGTAGCGACAGAACCAATATTAGTTGCGCCAGCGACTGCAAGCAAATAGGGAATTGGATTTAAATTTAAGCTCTTTGTAAGACTCAAGGTGAGTGGGGTAAAAACTAGGGCTAAGGTGTCATTGAGAAAAAAAGCAGACAGGACACCACTACCAAAAGTCAAGACAGTTATTAAGCCGAATGGACTGCGAGTAAAACTAAGCAATACCAGCAGGGATCGCGGAAAAAAGCCAGCAAAAGATAAATTGGCATTAACAACCATCATGCTGAGCAGAAACACAATAGTTTTGGCATCAATTGCATCCCAAGCTTCCTGCAACTTGAGAACACCCAGCGCAATCAGAAATGCCGAACCTACTAGGGCGATTGTGGCGCGGTTCATGCGTAAACCGGGGAAAAAACCAATTGCTAACCCCAAGTAAGTCAGTCCTAAGACACCGTAAATTGCAAATTGAAGCAAAAGCATAGGGGTTAGGGACACGGAGGACAAGGAAGAACTCTCAATTCCCAGTTTCTTACTCCCTCTTGTACGCAGTTTGCGATCGCTATATACTTTTTTATTAAAACTTTACTTTTCTTGACAAACTTATATTTTTTCTTTAAATATAGCTGTACCGTTTGTGAGGTAAAAACAATGTAAAATTTACGTAGTTTGGCTAGAAGCTAATAATCAACCTCCAACTGCTATTTACCAGTATTTTTACTTAAGAAAAAGGCTGGTTAAGGAATGAAACATAAAGTTTTGTAAAAGTTTGATTTAGCTATACCCAACGGCAGATGACTTCATTAGAATTTAATCGTTGTGTCAAGTTATAAACAAGATGCTAGTACCACACTTCCGATCAAAAGGAAATTGTTGTTAACTTGACTTAATATAAAACAGGCTTTGATGCTAGTAGCTACTCAATCATCAGGTTGTACAGATTGTCAAATTGCATCTCAAGTCAGGACAAGATTTTTCCGGGACGAGTCATGACAATGTTGTAGATTTTCAGCAGGCAGTTAAAGACCCTCAATCAAAGAGAGGATTGCAAAATGAAGGTATACCATAATACCCCAAAAAGAATTTTTGTTGCAAGCTGGGTATCGTTAAATCCAGCACCAGAAAACGAAACTAAAGCGGTTGGACTACGCGGTTCATCTCCCAAGCCTCACTTTGATATTCTCAAACCGTTAAGGCAGTGGTTGGATAATTTTCAAGTACAAAATCGCGAGATAGCGCACCGCTTGTGCAAATCTATCCCATCTCAATGCCCCTTTGAGCGAGACATCAACCTATTTGGAAAAACCCTATTTCGCATTCCGCCATTGTGCAAGCTCAACCCTTTGTATAACGAGGTGGTCAGCTTGCGTTTTCGCGCATTGTGTTATTTGGCTGACGAATGCGGCGAAGATGTAACGCAATATTGCTAATGGCTAATGGCTAATGGCTAATGGCTAATGGCTAATGGAAGACTGACCAATAACCAATAACCACTAACAATTACCATTAATCGCTTTTTGACCACTTTTTAATGGCTTCCTGAGCCTGTTTGTAGGCACCTGTCCCTTCTGGTACTAGCACGGCAGTGTCAATAGCTGACTTAAATTCTCCTCGGTTAGCACGCCTTTGAGCAAGATCGAAAATTTTTTCGCTCCAAGTGTCAATAGATTTCTTAGCAACATCAAAGCCTGGTTGACCTTGTGGCACTTTCTTGGCAACCTCGATCGCACGATTGTATGTAGAAGCCTGTCCGGGTCGAACTAAGCCGCTAGCAGCATCGACGAGAGTTGTGTTACTCACATACTGCTTTGCCATTAGTCGCCACTGTCTCATCTGGAATTGTGCCTTGGAGTATATTGATTCCTCTTTTGTAATTAATTGCGCCGCAGCGATCGCATCTGAATAACGCTTTTCTTTTGCACGATTTTCCGCTAACTCCAAAATTATCCGGCTCCAAACTTCAACATTGGTTTGAGCTTGTTGGTAAAGAGGATCGCTTGGTGGAATTTCACGAGCTTTTGTAATTGCCAAACGTAAATTGCTTGCTTGCTTGGGAGTCAGCGACATCTTCTCCAAGTCCGCTAGGGCTTGTTTTCGCTTTTGAGACTCGTTGGAACTAGAAGTTGGTTGGACCGTTGGTTGAGAAGTAATTTGGACCGTTGGTTTGGGACTCACTATAGGATCTGAGGGCGTTGACGCTGTTACTGGAACTGTAGGAGCGTTTGGTGAACCCCCAACAGCATTGCGATCGCCTATTGAGCGGCTCCCTTGGGGAGCATTACCATTCGTGTCAGTTTTTGAAGACACGGGCAAAAGCCTCCCCAATCTCAATCCCACTCGTTCGTGGAGAACAGCCACTGCGATGATACATAAAAGTAGCATCGTAGCCACACTGCCAAAGAGAAGTTTTGGCAGAAAAGAGTTTGTTGATTTTTTGGAAGAAGTGGAGTAAGTGCTTGGGGGAGTGGAAGCGGGGGGAGACAAGGAAGGAGGGCTAGACAAGGGAGAGGGGGTAGACAAGGGAGAGGGGGTAGACAAGGGAGGAGGGCTAGACAACGAAGAGGGGGTAGACAAGGGAGAGGGGGTAGACAAGGGAGAAATTGCTGCTACCCTGTCTCCCCTGTCTCCCCTGTCCCTCTTGTCCCCTTCTCCCCTTGTCTCCACTTCCTCCCCAATAGAAGGAGCAACTAGTACAAGTGGTGTAAATTCCGAGCGAGCAAAAGCTGAGGCGCTTTTTTTGTCGATTTTTTCATCGAATTGGGGCAAGATAATTTGCCCTTGTGAGGTAGGGACAACAATCGGATTTTGTGTAGGACGCCAGTGATGCTGACACAATTCTGGTGTACGAACACTGAGGTAGTTTTCTAAATTCGTTAAACTGCTGCCATGACCGAAACGCAGAGCTTCCAAAAGCGTTGCTGTAAAAAATCCATGACCTAATTCGCTGCTTTCATAAGAAAATTCTTCTAGTTGGCAAGAAAGAATCGTAGAAATTTGTAATTCTTTGGCTAACTCTACTAATTCTTGACCAACAAAAGCATCTGCTTGAGAGCCAGTAGCACGGTTAATATCAAGCAGGATAAACGCATTCAGTGCAGCAACTTGCAAGCTTTGCATGATAGAGCGCACGTCTATACCTGTTTCCTCAATGCTATTGGGGTTTCCATCCATCGGCATTAAGTAATCTTGTCCTTTAGCGTTTGTGCCATAACCACTAAAGAAAAACCACACTCGGTCTTGAGGTTGAAAGTCTGTTGCTACCAAATCTTCAAACAACAGCAGAATATTTTCCTTAGTAGGAAGTGTCGGTCTATCTCTAAAAGGTGGTGAAGTATCTGTCATTAACAGACACTGTTGCGGTAAAAAACCACCGTATGTCACTAAAAAATCTTTGACAGCCTCAGCATCTGCTTGAGCATAACCCAAGGGTTGGTAGAAATGATATTGATTGATGCCAATGGCGATCGCCCAATTGTTTGCCATCGTGCTTTTAGTTTAGTTATTGTTTGCTATTTCTAACAGTGACTAGTGACTAATAACCAGTAACCAGTTAATTACCATACTTTAAAGTAGAAAATTTGAATCGTGAATCAATTTCTTTTTTTCCATACAAAACTTAGGGGATTCTACAGTATACAGAACCGCTCAATAGTTGGCGAACAGCAACGTTCGATCCCTAATTTAAGGGCTTCTACAGTATGCATCACCGCTTAATAGTCGCCGATCGCTAATTACGGATTACTGATAATTGTACTGAAGCCAAAATCCCCAACAATGAAGTATAAAATTTTCATTATTGATACTTATTTCGAGCGATTCAGATTAAGGTTATCACCTAAGGAGCTATAGAGTTATGAGGAGCGGCTATGTTTTTCAGTCATCAAGGATTATTCTTTTTCAAACCAATCCATTTAAAACACTCATTCAGTCTATACCAGTCATTGGCAAGAAAATCCGGATAGCTTCTGCTGTAATTGTGTTGATGAGTAGTGGAGTTCCCTTATGGATAGCGAGCGAAGCACTGAACCCCCAGATCGCACAAGCTTACACCGCCAGACTTGACCTTTCCATTGACCGCTTTCCTGAAGAAAATTACGAAACTCTCCTAACTAGAGCAGAAACGGCGGCTAGAGCAGCTGCTCAACGCAGTTTTGACCAAGATATTTTAGTTACGGATGTTTCTATAATGGTTTCCGTACAAAATTATGGTGCGATCGCACCAGTTCTAGAATTAAAAGTCAGTCGTCCGCAATGGCGTACACGTCCAGATCCAAAGCGTTGGGCAACTTACTTTAAAACAGCGCGATCGCTGCTATTTTTTGGAGGTAAGTTTTCTACTACCCAGGATGCTAACGCAGAATCACCCAATCCTCCTGCACCCCCACCTCAAAATACCGAGCCCAAACCAAGTGGGGAAAATGCTGTACCGCCAAAAAAATAGATATGAAGGATAAAGTATCAAGTATAAACAAGTTCCCCCGCCAAGAAGTACAACTGGACTAACTCACCAGCGACGAGTACTTTATCCTTTACAGTTTACACTTCAGCCTTTTGTTAGCATACAATAGTGAGGTTGTCAAAAATTGCAGTATCCGCAAACATGGCTGTTCCAAAGAAGAAAACATCAAAATCGAAACGAGATAAACGTCGAGCGACTTGGAGACACAAAGCTACAATTCAAGCCCAGAAAGCCCTGTCTCTAGGCAAATCAATCCTGACTGGACGTTCCACCTTTGTCTATCCAACTGCTGAAGAAGAGGAAGAAGAGGAATAGTAGAATAGCTAATGGCTAACGGCTAATGGCTAATGGCTAACGGTATACAAACGGCTCAATTAGCAATTAGCTATTAGCTATTAGCAAAAAATTAGCAATTAGCAATTAGCAAAAAATCTATATTTCTACTAGTATGCTGGGAAAGTTTTTTCAGAAGCCAACACAACAAGAAGGCGATCGCGTTCCACCCGGACAGTACCTCACAAAGGGATTTCCCGTACTAACCTATGGCGCAACGCCTCAAATCAATATAGAGGAATGGGAATTTAAGGTTTGGGGTTTAGC
Organism: Tolypothrix bouteillei VB521301; assembly: GCF_000760695.4. Lineage (GTDB taxonomy): Bacteria > Cyanobacteriota > Cyanobacteriia > Cyanobacteriales > Nostocaceae > Scytonema > Scytonema bouteillei_A. The sequence goes on from NZ_JHEG04000001.1 coordinate 4,547,404, forward strand.
AAAACCTAAAACCTTCAAATGGTCGGATTTCTTGGAGTTACCCCATCATGAATTCACAGCAGATTTCCACTGTGTAACACGTTGGTCAAAACTTGATGTCAAATGGACTGGCATTAAGGTAACAGATTTCATGAAATCTATTGAGGTAGATTCCAAAGCAGCCCATGTTATGGAACACTGCTACGGTGGCTACACCACCAATATCTCAATGGAAGACTTTGTAAGAGAAGAAAATTTCTTTGCTTTTCAAGTTTTTGGCGAACCCTTACCTGCTGAACACGGCGGTCCTTTGCGATTGGTTGTACCTCACCTTTACGCTTGGAAAAGTGCTAAGTGGATTAATGGCTTGGAGTTCCTAGAAAAAGAGGATCTGGGCTTTTGGGAACGCAATGGCTATCATCGTCGTGGAGAACCTTGGGCGGAAGAACGCTATAGCAGCTTCTGAATTATGAATGATGAATGGTGAATGATGAAATTTTCATAATTCATAATTCATAATTCATAATTCTTTTAGTTAAAAAATCGCTTCAATAGAGACAATTTACCCTTGTAAGGAGGGTAAAGCAGTTTTGAGTTTAACCAGAAAGACCTGCGTAACACACTTTTATAATGGGAAAATGTATCAAAACTAGCTTTACCGTGATAATTACCCATACCGCTATCACCAACACCTCCAAATGGTAAAGATGAGACACCAACGTGCAAGACAGTATCGTTGATACAAACACCGCCAGATGATGTTGTCTGTAAAACTTTCTTTTGCAGGCTTTTATTGTTGGAAAATAAGTACAGAGCTAGAGGTTTTGATCGAGAGTTAATTAAATCAATTGCTTCTTGTACATCTGTGTATTCAATAATAGGAAGAATTGGACCAAAAATTTCTTCCTGCATAACTGGATCTGTTGGAGAAACATTATCGAGTACTGTAGGAGCAATATAACGTTCTTCCCGATTCGTTTCTCCTCCAATTAGAATTTTGCTATCTTTTATCAGATTAACTAATCTGTCAAAATGTCTTTGATTGACAATTCTGGCATAATCGGGGCTTGTGGCTGGATTATCTCCATAAAATTCTTGCAAACGCTTTTGAATTTCTACTAATAAATTTTCTTTGATTTTTTTATCAACTAAAAGATAATCAGGTGCAATACAAGTTTGTCCGGAATTCAAAAACTTACCCCAAGCAATGCGTGTGGCTGTATGTTCGAGGTTGGTATCAGAATCGACAATGCAAGGACTTTTGCCACCCAACTCTAGAGTCACTGGCGTTAAGTTTTTTGCAGCTGCTTCCATAACAATTTTGCCTACAGCTGTTCCACCAGTAAAAAAGATATGGTCAAACTTTTCTGCAAGAAGTTGCTGACTGGTTTCCACACCTCCTTCGACTACATTTATATATGCTGAATCGAAGTATTTCTGAATAATTTTACTAACAACCAAAGAAGTTTGTTGTGCAAGTTCTGAAGGTTTAAGAATTGTACAGTTTCCTGCTGCGATCGCACCTATTAAGGGGGATATCAGTAAATGGAATGGATAGTTCCAGGGACCAATAATCAAAACAACCCCTAATGGTTCGGGGTAAATCTGTGCTGAAGCTGGAAAGAATTGTAGGGAAACGGGTGCTGTTTGAGGCTTAGCCCAATTTTTAAGATGTTTGATAGCGCGATCGATTTCTTTGACAGTTGAAATTTCCATGCCATAAGCCTCAAACTCTGGTTTCCCCAAATCTGCTTTTAGCGCTTGAAGAATAGCTTCTTGATTTTCACCGATCGCTTGTTTGAGAACTTTTAATTGTTTGAGTCGAAAATCAACATCTTTTGTTGTACCCGTTTTAAAAAATTCTCGTTGTCGAGCAATGAGATCGGCAATTGATACTTGAGTATTCATCTTCTTGATAACCTCAACTACTGTTGTCCGGGAAGTTTTACAGTGAAAATACTGCCTTTACCTACCTCCGAATGAACGGTAATAGTTCCTTGATGTGCTTCCGCAATTCTCCGAGAAAGGTATAAGCCCAATCCACTACCAGAACTCTTATGGCTTCCCTGACGAAATCGCTCAAACAAAGTGGTTTGTTCTTCAAGAGAAATCCCCGAACCCGTATCTGCGACTTCAACAGTGATGAATGGATCGGACGCGTTTGCTGGTATTACACGGATAGTGACCGATCCGTTATCTGTAAACTTAATCGCATTACCCACAAGATTGGTAAAAAGACGAATGAGTTCCAGGCGATCTGCCATCACCAAATCTTTACCAGAGTTTTCACTCAACTTTAAATGAAGTGCAAGCCCTTTATCTACAGCCAGTGGGTTTAATTCACCAACAACTTCACTCAGTAGATTGGGAATATCGACTGGCTGAAATGCCATGGTTTTGCGACCCGCTTCAAAGCGGTAAACTTCCAGTAAAGTATTGACCATAGCCAACAGATTGCTATTGCTGCGAGCCATGATATCAATAACTTCTTGCATTTGATCTGAAAGATTACCCAATGCACCCTCTTGAAACAGCATCAGCATCTTATCAGCAGCGACTAGGGGTGTGCGTAAGTCATGAGTGAGACGAGAGACAAAATCTTGTCGCTGGCGATCGATTTCATCCCGTTCATCTATAGTATGTTTGAGGCGGAGAAGCGATCGCACGCGTGCGAGTAACTCATCTACCGTCACGGGTTTGCGAATAAAATCATCAGCCCCTAAATCCAAGCCATGAGCAACGTTGGGTGAATCATGGGCGGTAATGAGCAGAATAGGAATAAAAGGCAATGACTTATTTCCCCGGATCTGCTTGGTGACTTCATAGCCATCCATTCCCGGCATCATTAAGTCTAGCAGTACTAAGTCACAGGTTGATGTTTCCAGTTCTGCTAGCGCTGAAACACCATTCTCCGCTGTACTAACTATATAGCCTTCTTCTTCTAGAATGGTTTTTACTAAAAATACATTATCAGGAGAATCATCCACAACAAGAATTTTGTCGGGCTTTGAAGATAAGGAGCTCATATAAGAGAGAAACAGGAAAAGTGCAGTAATACTAGGTTAGTATAAGATATTAGTTATTGGTATCATTTTTTCCATTAATATCATCATAAATTTCTCATCTAATAAGGATTTTTTACTCTTAATTCGTCAGATACCCGATTTCTCAAAGAAGTCGGGTATCTTGCAACCCCTTACAATCCAATATTTGTCGGTTAAGCCTAAAAATACAAAAACGCGTAGGTTGGGTTGAGGAACGAAACCCAACATTTACAAACATTCATTGGGTTTTTCAATTCAGATTGGCATTTATTTAGCCGATGGCAAAGTAGTAGATATACCGTAATAGTTACAAGACAGAGTAGAAGTCCTTGAAGCTAGTTTCAAATTCTAACTTGCTCCAGAGGTACTCTCGTTAAGAAGTTGTTGGAATTCTTCTAAAGAGCCAATTGTAATAGCACTAGTAAAAAGTTGTTCCAGTAGAGATAACTCCCCAATTTCATTAACAACTGTCACACTTGCTTCAGGAACTACTCCAAATCGAGTTTGGAGAATTTTAATGATATGATTCCTTGTATTTTGCAGCTTTTCTTCTTCTTTTGCCAAACGTTCAACACTTGTGACATACCGCATTCTTTGAGCCTCCTCGTAACTTCTCACTTCTTGTTTAAAACTACGTACCAACTCTTCTGGTAACACCATTATCCAATCAATAAACCGAACTACACCCAGCACATCTTTCCGGCTATATCCTTGTTCAAATAATATTTTCAGGGCTCAAACAAATTAGGCTTAACAAATTAGGCTTAAGATGCTTCTATGCTCGTAATTGCGCTTTAGCGTTAAAGCACAACTACGAACATTTTCCGTTTTTTTAGATGAAGTACTTAGTACGTTCAATTTCTAACTTGCTCCAGAGGTACTTTCGTTAATAAGGTGTTGGAATTCTTCTAAAGAACCAATGGTAATAGCGCTTGTAAAAAGGTTTTCTAATAGAGACGGATCGTTGATTCTATTAACACCGTCCACAACTGCTTCAGGAACCACTTCAAATCGCGTTTGAATGATTTTAATTATATGCTCTCTTGTTTTTTCTTCTTTTGCCAAACGTTCAACACTTGTTATATACCGCATTCTTTGAGCCTCCTCGTAACTTCTCACTTCTTGTTTAAAACTACGTACCAACTCTTCTGGTAACACCATTATCCAATCAATAAACCGAAATAAATCTAGAACATCTTCCCGACTATATCCCCGTTCAAATAATTCTTTGACTATGTTCAATTTCCACTTTAGCCGATTTTCTGGGTTGCTGTGTGTTGCTTTTGTTTTTAAATGTGCCATGACAACTACACTAAAGGGATTAGTGCTTTGTTCTAAAATTTGCCATTGCGCCTCATAGTCCAAAAGTTTTACGACAGGAAACTCCAGACTCACGCGACATCCAGCTAAGGCGTACCCGTAACTTGAAGGTCGCCAAGAAGCTTCTTCATCAGCCAAAACTGCTAAACTGATAACTTTCTGTTTGTGGCGGTCAAACAAACGGTAGTTATAGATGTACATTCGTTGGGCAAATTGACGGTCGTATTGTCCTTGAACTTCGATATGAATCAATATCCAAGCCTTTTCCCCATCAATTAGCCAAACCTTGGCAACTTTATCTACAAGTCGCTTACCAATTTCTGCATCTGGTTCTAGCTGTTGCAGTTCTGTGTCCAAAAATTCAAAAGGTCGAGTCCAATCAATAACAGCGTAAGCATCAGGGAAAAAGAATTCTAAAAAGCGAGGAAAAAATCTTTCAATAATGTCTTTCCAAGGACTATCGTAATCAGTGCGCTGTTCGGTCATGAAATTGTCAATAAAGCTCTATTTGTATGTTTCCAACTTACTCATTCAAAACAAAAAATACCGTTGAGCCATTGGCAAAACCGTTGCTGGTTCGCATATCAACAATTCGCCATCCGCCCTCACTTCATAGGTTTCTGGATCGACCTCAATATGTGGTAACGCATCATTTAATTTCATATCTCGCTTGCTCAACTGGCGTATCCCGGAAACAGCAACAACTTGCTTGTTCAAACCCAATTGGCTCTTAATCTCCCTATCTAATGCAACTTGAGAAACAAATGTGAAAGACGTAGCATGACGCGCACCTGCAAAACTGCCAAACATGGGACGCATATGCACTGGTTGAGGAGTGGGAATACTCGCATTAGCATCACCCATTTGCGCCCACGCGATCGCTCCCCCTTTGATGACTATCTCTGGCTTGACACCAAAAAATGCAGGACGCCACAAACACAAATCGGCTAGCTTTCCCTCTTCTACCGATCCCACATACTGAGCAATACCGTGAGTTATTGCTGGATTTATAGTATATTTTGCAACATATCTCTTAGCTCTAAAATTATCCGCCCTTTGTTCTTCTTGTATACCAGCAATTGGGTTGAGTTCTCCCCGTTGTACTTTCATCTTATGGGCTGTTTGCCATGTACGAATAATCACTTCTCCTACCCGTCCCATTGCTTGGGAATCAGAGGAAATCATGCTAAATGCGCCCAAGTCGTGCAGAATGTCCTCAGCAGCAATTGTTTCCCGACGAATGCGCGATTCAGCAAAAGCCACATCCTCAGCGATCGCTGGATCGAGGTGATGGCAAACCATCAACATATCAAGGTGTTCGTCCAAGGTATTGACGGTGTAAGGACGTGTGGGATTGGTGGAAGATGGTAGGACATTGACTTCCCCACACACTTTAATGATGTCTGGCGCGTGTCCCCCTCCAGCACCTTCGGTATGATAAGTGTGGATAACACGATTCTTAAAAGCAGCGATCGTATCTTCGACAAATCCCGCCTCGTTCAGGGTATCGGTATGAATCGCAACTTGCACGTCGTACTCATCAGCAACACTGAGACAAGTATCAATCGCTGCGGGAGTTGTTCCCCAATCTTCATGCAGCTTTAAAGCGATCGCACCTGCTTGCACTTGTTCCACCAATCCTTGGGGTTGGCTGGTATTCCCTTTACCTAAAAACCCCAGGTTCACTGGAAAAGCATCAGCAGCTTGCAGCATCCGATACATATTCCAAGGTCCGGGAGTACAAGTGGTTGCGTTTGTACCCGTAGCAGGACCGGTTCCACCACCAATCATTGTGGTGATACCGGATGCGATCGCGACTTCAATCTGTTGGGGACAAATAAAATGAATGTGAGTGTCGATCCCTCCAGCTGTTAGAATCATCCCTTCTCCAGCCAGTGCTTCCGTTCCAGGACCAATAATAATATCTACATTATCTTGAATATAAGGATTTCCTGCTTTACCAATTTTGAATATCTTGCCATCTTTAATGCCAATATCTGCCTTGACAATTCCCCACCAATCAAGAATCAAAGCGTTCGTAATAACTAAATCTACTGCACCATCAGCGTTAGAAATGGGTGATTGTCCCATCCCATCACGGATAACTTTCCCGCCACCAAACTTGACTTCATCGCCGTAAGTTGTTAGGTCTCGTTCTACTTCGATCAGTAATTCCGTGTCAGCCAATCGGATGCGATCGCCCACTGTCGGACCAAAGGTTTCTGCATAGGCGCGACGATCCATTCTGTAACTCATGTTAAATCCTCAAAAATATTGAATTGCAGATGAACGCGAATGAAAGAGGGTTTTTAAGCGTCAAGTTGTCCGTTAATTTTGGCGTTGAAACCATAGACTTGACGGCTCCCAACTAAGGAGACTAACGAGACTTCTTTGTCATCACCTGGTTCAAAGCGAACTGCTGTTCCTGCAGGAATATCAAGACGCATTCCCCGCGCTTGTTCCCTCTCGAAACTCAATGCAGCATTCACTTCGTAAAAGTGGAAGTGGGAACCAACTTGTATCGGTCTATCTCCTGTATTGGACACTCGCAATCTTACAGTAGGACGACCCGCATTCAGTTCAATTTCCCCTGCTCCTGCAATCACTTCCCCTGGAATCATAATTTCTTAGCGCCTTTGTGTCGAGTGCGTGATACTTATCTTATCGGATTGTGAACTGTTACCAACTTTGTCCCATCAGGAAAAGTTGCTTCCACTTGCACGTCATGAATCATCTCTGGAACACCTTCCATCACATCATCTCGTGATAACAGAGTTGTACCATAACTCATTAATTCTGCGACTGTTTGCCCATCCCTCGCCCCTTCTAAAATAGCAGCAGAAATAAAAGCTATTGCTTCTGGATAATTCAACTTCAACCCTCTAGCCTTACGCCTTTCCGCTAACAGCGCAGCAGTAAAAATTAATAACTTATCCTTCTCCTGCGGTGTAAGTTGCATCTCTTACCTCTCTTGTTTCCTTGACTCTGCGCTCTGGTGCGCCTCTGCGGTTCAAACAAACCAAACTCGGGGTATACAACTACCACGAGCCAACACAGATTGACGCAGCAATTGCCAGACAGACGTAAACCAGTTTCTCACCTCCGTTGTTCCAGAACCACGGTATCGACACAATAATCCACATGACAGACGAGTCACGCCAACTTGGGGAGAGGGAATGGAGAATGAGGGGTTGGGGGCTGTAGAAGATAAGAAAAGGGAACGTGCTTTGTGTACCAATTCGTGAGAAACTTCTTGCCCAATGTATACAAGACTACCAGTTACTGGCTGCCCTGCCAATCCATGAGGGCTGTGAAAAACGTCTTCACGACCCGGTAACCATTGCCTGTCAATCCATAAAGGGACTCCCATCTGCCAAACTTCTGTATGCGATCGCCACTCTCCCGTGTAAAATTTTTCCCCTCTTGCACTCCTTCCAAATCGCGTAATTTCCCAACCCATCCAGTTAGCAGCCGCAGATAATTCTACCCGCACATCTTGTCGATATATCGCACCGTTAAAAATGATTGTTTCTTGCGGTAGCCACTCCAAACAAGCACCCGCATCGATTTGGATCTCTATATTTTGTCTTGCTTGTGCTCCGTTACTTCGATAAATTTTACTTGCTGCGGCTGTTGTAATCAGTGCTTGGGCTTTGGGTTGGAGATGGACTTTGCACGAGAGGCGATCTCCACCTACAACACCCCCAGCCGTATGCAAAACCACACTATGACAAATTTCTTGTCCTTCTGGATAAAATGGGCGCTGAACTTTCAGTGGTGCTTGATTTTGATTGTAAATAAGTGCTGTTGTACCTTGGCGTTGAGCATACACCAAGTCTAGTTTGCCATGCCACCCATTTACAGTTTGTGTTGTGGTTGGATAATTAAGTTGATTCACTAAATGATTTATGCTTTTTTTGCCAATATAATATAATCATCTAATACATAATTTGACTCATACTTCTGACCAAAATACTGGCGCAGCAGTGAAATCATATGCGATTGTTTGGGTAATTTTTCTTTAGCGTATTTTATAAATTCCACACCTCCTAGAGGAGTTCTCAAATCTGTTGATGTTAAATACTTATACCACACTAGCTCTAAACCCAGATCGTCTATAAAGTTTTTCACCAACCTTTTTTCTTGTTCGTGGTCTTCACTTTGTTTTGTTTGGTACATCTTAAATAACTTTTTGTCCTGAATGATTAAAATTGCATAACCTTCACTTTTTAAACTATTAGAAATGATTTTGTTATAAAGATTTTTAGTTTGATGATTTTTTTCACTATCGCTAAAAAAACAATGAGAAATGACTGTAAAATCAAAAAAATCTTGCGGTATATTGCTAGATGATGCATTCCAAGTTAAGAGGTCATCTGTCACAAAACGGAAGTAGGCATTTACCGGAGTTTTTCGAGCCTCTATGTACCGTCTCCAAAACTGAAGCCCTCGAAATTGGAAGGCATCTTGTTTCTCTAAAGAGTAGTAAGATATATGCATGGATGGAATTTGAAAAACCTCACTAGCACTTTGGAGAAATAAGGCTAGACCATAAGCGACAGTTGCAGGACCTGCTGCAATATCTAGGATTTTAATGTTAGTTGGTAGTAAGCCAGCTTGATAGACGAAAAACCAAGCCAAGTAAACGCAATAAACATTTTCTAAAAAATACTTCATAAAATAAACGTGTGGGGTCAGACTCAAGCTATAACTTGGGTCTTTCCCATTTTTTAAGCAGTTAATATCTTCAAGAGCATCTTCCAATTTGATTAAGAGTTTATTTTCAGATACCTTGCTGAACTCTTCTCTGAGATATTCAACTAGCTGAACTTCAAGATCGTGAAATACCCGTTCGTCTAAACCAGTACATTGAATTTTATTTTCATCATGTTGTACGATCTGAAAAACTTTGTTTAGATAATCAACAAATTCTCGCTCGAAAGTTAATATACTGCGTTCTATCTGCTTGAAATCTGCTTTTTCCGAGTGTTGAAATGCTTCGTTAAGTTTAGCTCTTAAATTTGCTGTCTCCCTTTTAGACTGCTGCAAATAACTTTCAGATTGAAGTCGATCTCTAAATAGCTTTTCCAGCCATGATAATTTTGCACCTGATGCTTGAATTTCTTCCAATAACTGTACTGCAAGACGCTTATTGCCTTGTTGCAAAGCCAGTTTAAACTTCTGGCTTCTCCACCAATTGACAATCTTTTTATTCATACCCAAACCCTACTTTACCTTCCTTAATTTCTACACCAGGAAGTTGACAAACTAATTTTTCCTTAAATCTCATATAGTTTACATTCTCATTCTCGTACCACCAAGCGTATTTTCGCTTAATTTCTTCAGCTTCTAGGCGGGTAGAAGCCACAAGCGAGCGACTATTGCTTGGGTGAAAATCTTGAATGACAACTCTATCTACAATATTGAGCTTGGCAATAAAATTATCTTCATCAACAGGTAATGTGGGAAGTAGAGGGGTAATTGTGACAGAAAGTTTAGGGACAAAACCTTTTAAAGGATCGATATTCTGATGGATTTTTAAAACGGCATTAAGTCTAGCTTGAATACTGGGCGAACGAGGTTCAAAATCTTTTCTAACCGACTCACTTCCTGTAGGAATGCTCATATTAATCCGCAATCGTTTGAATCTTTGTAAAATATCAATATCTCTGGTAATCATGGGACTGCGGGTTTGAATAACCAGTGTCGGACAGTATTCGAGCATAACTTCTAACAATCTACGAGTTAATTCATATTTAGACTCAATAGGTTGATAGGGATCTGTCACACTACTCATGTAAATACTAGGAGGTTTATTAGGATTTTTTCGGTACCATGCTTCTAGTTCTTTTTCTAAGATTGCCACGGAATTATCTTTAACAATCACCCATTTTCCCCAGCTTTGGCGCATTTCGGGATTGGGGCTAAAGGCAGCAGCATAACAGTAACTACATCCGTATTGACAACCTTTGTAAGGATTTAAAGTAAAATCATAAGCTGCAATAAAACCAGTTGCTTTATTCAGTAAAGATTTGGCATTTTGGGCATAAATATTAATCTCGCCAAATTTTTCTTTTGCTAGTTGTGTAGGATTGTTTATACAATACCCTTCATACCGTGGTTTCGGCATTTGTAGACCTCTTATATAGGTTTTCTTTAAAAAATGATGTAGAGACACACAATGGGGCGTCTTAAGATTAATGTTTCAAGATATTAATTGCTTCTAAGTCCGCGCAGGCGGACTTTGTGTGTATAGTAGCGAATTCTATTCGCCCAATACTTTATAAAACTTAAATAGGTAGTTGAGCACCCAGCCAACGAGCATAAGCAGGTAACTACACTCGTACTTCGACTGGTTGGTCGTCATTAATGTTGTAAATACCAGGTGTACCTTTTGATCGCTATCTTTAGGTGTATTAATAACCATAATGCACCTTATATAGGTTTTCCTTAAAGTAATGATGTAGAGACACACCATGGGGCGTTTTAAGATTAATGTTTCAAGATATTAATTGCTTCTAAGTCCGCGCAGGCGGACTTTGTGTGTATAGTAGCGAATTCTATTCGCTCAAAATTACGATCTCTCTCCTCTTTCTTTATGCTCCTGTGCGTCTCTGAAGCAAAAAAAACAGCCGCCTCCTTACAGAAGCAGCTGTTTTATCAAAGATGGGCTTTCGCCCACCTAGAAAAAATCTTAGTAATCGAAGTCGCCACCACCCATACCAGCGCCAGCGCCAGCAGGAGCACCATCTTTAGGTTCGGGCTTATCAACTACGATACATTCGGTGGTCAATACCATACCAGCAATGGATGCAGCGTTTTGCAGCGCGGAACGAGTTACTTTAGCTGGGTCAACGATACCAGCATCTAACAAGTTTACAAACTCGTTTTTAGCAGCATCAAAACCGATGTTGAAATCTTTCTCTTTCACGCGCTCAGCAATAACAGCACCGTTCTGACCTGCGTTTTCAGCAATGCGCTTCAGAGGAGCTGTCAAAGCACGAGAAACAATTAACGCACCAGTCAACTCTTCACCCTTGAGGTTGCCATTTGCCCATTCTTCAAGCTGAGGAGCAAGGTGAGCGAGTGTTGTACCACCACCAGGAACGATACCTTCTTCAACTGCTGCTTTGGTCGCGTTGATAGCGTCTTCCAAGCGCAGCTTTTTGTCCTTCATTTCGGTTTCGGTAGCAGCGCCTACTTTCACAACGGCAACGCCACCTGCTAATTTAGCTAAACGCTCTTGCAGTTTCTCTTTGTCGTAAGAAGATTCAGTTTCTTCAATTTGACGGCGAATCTGATCGATACGAGCTTTAACTGCAGCTTCGTTACCTTCAGCAACAATAGTGGAGTTGTCTTTGGTAATGGTGATGCGGCGTGCTTTACCTAAAGAATCTAGTTTGGTGTTATCCAACTTCAAACCAGCGTCTTCAGTGATGACTTGACCGCCGGTCAGGATGGCGATGTCTTCCAGCATAGCTTTGCGGCGATCGCCAAATCCAGGTGCTTTCACAGCTGCTACGTTGAGTACACCACGCAGGCGGTTAACAACCAAGGTTGCTAGTGCTTCTTTCTCAATGTCTTCAGCGATGATGACTAAAGGACGACCTGCACGCGCAACTTGCTCTAGAACGGGTACGAGGTCTTGGACTAAAGCAATTTTCTTGTCGGTCAACAAGATGAAAGGCTCATCGAATACTGCTTCCATCCGTTCGGGATCGGTTGCGAAGTAAGGAGAGATGTAGCCTTTGTCAAAGCGCATCCCTTCGGTGATTTCCAGTTCGGTAGTCATGGATTTTCCTTCTTCCAAGGAAATCACGCCTTCTTTACCGACTTTATCCATTGCTTCGGCAATCATCTTACCGACTTCTTCGTCGTTACCAGCAGAGATTGAACCGACTTGAGCAATAGCTTTGGAATCTTCTACGGGACGAGCGTGTTCTTTGATTTTGTCCACTAGGAAGCTAGTTGCTTTATCAATACCACGCTTGAGCAGAATGGCGTTTGCACCTGCAGCAACGTTACGCAAGCCTTCTTTAACAATTGCGTGAGCCAGAACGGTCGCAGTAGTGGTACCGTCACCTGCAGCATCGTTAGTTTTGGATGCTGCTTGGCGAATTAGAGATACGCCAGTGTTTTCTACGTGGTCTTCTAATTCAATTTCTTTAGCGATGGTCACACCGTCATTAATGATTTGTGGTGCGCCAAATTTCTTCTCTAACACTACGTTGCGACCTTTGGGACCGAGGGTAACAGCTACCGCCTCAGCCAAAATGTCCATGCCTCTTTCTAATGCACGACGAGCGTTTTCGTTGTATATAATGCGCTTTGCCATAGTTGTCAACGATTCTCTACTTTAGTTATTTCGCGATTGATAAAAGCTAGTTGCTAATTGCTAAAAAGCTAATTGTTCTCTTACCATTGGCTATTAGCCATTAGCTATTAGCCATTAGCTTTTAGCTCACAATTGCTAGAATGTCTTTTTCAGAAAGCAGTACATACTCGTCTGTACCCAATCTGATGTCAGTACCGGCGTATTTGGAGTAGAGGACTTTGTCTCCTACTTTAACGTCCAATGCCTGACGGCTACCGTCATCTTTGAGTTTGCCATCACCAACTGCAACGACTTCCCCTACTTGGGGCTTCTCTTTTGCAGTGTCGGGTAAGTACAGACCACCTGCGGTCTTTTCTTCTGATGCGCTGACCTTGACGAATACGCGTTCACCTAGAGGTTTTACTGTAGAAACGCTAAGAGATACTGCTGCCATACCGTGTTCTCAACTTATTAGCACTCTCGACTCCTGAGTGCTAATGTACCGAAAGGTGGCATGATATGGCAACATTTTTTGTTGTACGGGTTTCCGAACTTTGCTTTTGGAGATTTGTTTAAGTACTAATACTCAATTATTCAGAACTTTCAGGTTTTTTTCGGTAGAGAGCGAATATTGGTATATAGGCAAATTGGTTTGCAAAGCTGGGAAATTGATATAGAACAGTAATCAGGAGCCACGATTTGAGTAACAATACAGTGATTGAATCCAGCGATCGAATACCACAAACCAACAAGCCACCACCAGCAACAAAAACCTCTAGGTAATTCTGTAGAAACATTAAGACTGTCAAAAATCACAGCGATACATTTTAAGATTGGCGATCGGACAGTGACTAAATGCCCATACAGAGCAAAAACCAAGCTTCTTGCAAGTTTTTTGGTTTAGACTGATAATAGAGGATTACTCGGATAAACTGTGGTATAACACAGCGAACCCTGACGTAATTATGCGGACTATACAAGAAAGCAAAATACAGTAAAAGAATATGCTTTTTTGATCTATCCTTTACCCGATACTTCTCTAATAGTTCTGGTGAACTTATTGTAAGAGCTTCATATCCTCAAGGATATGACAAAGTAGTACGTAGTAGTGAATGTGCGGTAGCTTATTTTCTGGGAGCATCTTGGGAGTAACACTTAGTTGGTTATTCTGAATAATTATTATTTATTAGGTGTTTTTTAGCCCGCACCATTCAAAGCGATATATAATAACGCATTATGATTACTACTGCTCTAAGTATCCTCACGCTTACTTTGCCATTGGTACAGTAGTTCGTCAAAAGTCATTTTCCACTTTTGAGACTTCCACTAAACAAAGGCAAGTTAAGTAGGAAAAAGTACAACACCAACCTATTACACCGGAGAGGATTATTATTCAAGACCTTGATGGATCAAGCGCGACAAGTGCCACTGCTATGAAAGAACCCAGCATGAAAGATCACAAACGACTTCTATTAATTGATGATGACCCCAACCTCATTTTGCTGGTGAAGGATTATTTGGAATTCCGGGGTTATGAAGTCATCACTGCCGAAAATGGTCGCGAAGCACTGGAAATTTTGGAGCAGGATATTCCAGACATGATCATTTGTGACGTGATGATGCCGGAGATGGACGGGTACACTTTTGTAGAACAAGTCCGGCAAAACGAACGCACCAGTTGGATTCCCGTTCTCTTCCTTTCAGCTAAGGGACAAAGCGCAGACCGAGTAAAAGGTCTGAATAAAGGTGCTGATGTATACATGGTCAAGCCTTTTGAGCCAGAGGAACTCGTAGCACAGGTAGAATCTTCTCTGAAGCAGACCATTCGCTGGAAAGAACACCAAGCAAAAGGAGGGGAAAACGGTTCTCGTATCCAAGTTCCCTTTGACGTACAGCTGACCCCTACCGAACTGAAAGTTGTTCAATTTGTGGCGCGAGGCTTAGCTAACCGCGAAATCGCTGAAGAATTAAATGTCAGTCAGCGCACAGTCGAAAGCCACGTGTCTAATATGTTGGGCAAAACCAATCTCCACAACCGCACCGAATTAGCACGGTGGGCGATCGAAAACCAAATGGCGTAACGAAATTTGAGATTTTGGATTTTAGATTAAGAATCCAAAATCCAAAATTCAAAATCTCAACTGTGCTAGAGTTACCAACCGTCTTGACCGACAACTGCCTTATGCTTAATTTCTAAGTTCAGTTCATCCAGATAGGTTAAGGCACTAGCAATTTGGAAAACTGTTCCTCGGAGTTCCAAATCAAGACAGCCTTTCTGCGGTACATCCCCAAGGAGTTGTGCGGTAGCGATATTAACCGTAACTCCGCTGTGAGAGATCAGCTTGGAAATAACGGGCTGTTCGTGCATATCTTTGGGAATGTAAACCGTAACGCGAGTTTCAGTGCGTCTGTTGTCTCGGAAATTATTGGTAGATTTACCCTGTTTGACCAAAAGAGCCATAGTAGATTTCCCTTGAAAATAGTAGATTTCCCTTGAAAACGATTTGATAGGAGTTGGACGGTCAAAATTTTTTTACCCCTATCAAATCCAGCAATATTAATCTTTTTAACACAATCCCCGGTTCTATTTAACGATTGTTTCAAAAAGTATTGTTTATTTATCAGAATAGGGTTTTTTATAAAATTGATTGACCAGAGAAAATTCTCTAAATTGTGCTATCCTAGCGGTTTTTAAAAACCAATTTTCTCTTTTGGTTTGAATTTTTTATAGTAGTTTAGATGCTTGACTTCCTTAAGAAATCGGATTTCTAGCAAAGTCTGTTAGCAGAGGTTCGGCAAGTTTTGGTAGACATCGCGTACTCGGAGACATCTCTAAATCCCACCAAGCACGACAGAATCAAGATATTTATACTTCTCAAACATCCTCTTAGGTTTCATTCCTCAACTCAATGTACCTAATTTCGTAGCGATCGCCGCTTGCTAGTCTTGTAAAACAGGAATTTCAATAACAAATTCCGTACCTTTACCCAAGTCGGATCTCACATCCACATTTCCAGAATGCTTTTGAATAATTTGATAGCTAATGGCTAATCCCAAACCAGTCCCCTGATTGACAGGCTTGGTTGTAAAAAAAGGTTCAAAAATTTTATTTTGTATTTTAGAATCTATTCCCGGTCCATTATCTTTAATTGTCACTCGGATGAACTTATCATTTATTGTTTCTGTTTTAATAACAATTTGTTTTTGTGCTTCTTCTTTTACCTCTTGTAACGCATCAATAGCATTACTAATAATATTCATAAACACTTGATTGAGTTGTGCTGGATAACACTCAATCAAAGGCAGATCGTCAAAGTGTTTAACAATTTCGATTCCTTGTTTAATACGATGATTCAAAATTAATAACGTGCTTTCAATCCCTTCATGAATATTGACCCGTTTTTTCTCAGCTTGATCGAGTCGGGAAAAGTTTCTCAAGGAAAGAACAATTTCACGTATACGTTCAGTTCCAAATTTCATGGAAGAAATCATTTTACACAAATCTTCTATCATAAAATCAAGATTAATAGCTGTGAATTCCTCTTGAATTTTAGAAGATGGTTGGGGATATTCTTGTTGATACAGTTTAATTAAATTTAATAAAGAATAAACATAATTTTCTAAATAATCAAAATTACCATAAATAAAATTTACAGGATTATTAATTTCATGTGCGACCCCTGCAACCATGCGCCCCAAGCCAGACATTTTCTCTGTCTGAATCAGTTGAACTTGAGTTTTTTGTAATTCCTTTAAGGTATGCTCTAATTGCTGTGCTTGAAGTTGAGCGGTTAACGTTGCATTTGTGAGTGCTTTAAGATTATTGTAAGCTTTTGAATGGTAGCGGATGCGGGCTATAAGCTCTACGGCATCAGGCAATTTAATGAGATAATCGTTTGCCCCTTGAGCAAAGGCTTCTGCTTTGAGTTCCGGTTCTTCTTTACTAGAAAGCATGATGATGGGAATATCGCGAGTGGCTGAGTGAGACCGAAACCAACGCAGCAACATCAATCCATCCATTTCGGGCATGACTAAATCCAGCAGAATCACTGTTGGAGAGATTTCCATTGCTGTTTGGATAGCTTGAGTTGGATCGCTAACATAGTGAAAGGAAATATCTGCTTCTTCTGTCAGGATTCTATGGACTGCTTGACTCACTATCAACTGATCGTCAATCAGTAGAAGTTTGACCGCAGGTGTGTTGGCAGGTAGAACAGATGCAACCTCTTGTATAGTTTGTCCCTTACTTCTCCTTGAAGTTAAAGGTAAAACTTTGGCAGACACTTGGGTGAGTGCTTCTGCTGGCAAACTCATATCGCCTCTCCTCTTCTTTATCTGTGATTTTTATCACGATAAAGTTGTGATAAATTACTGATATACCGATTATATTTCAGGAAACCAACAAGCTCTAAATTGTTGCAATTGTTGATAAATTATCAGAGATCGACTGGTGTTGGATGTAAATTTTTATAAATAAAATGATACTAAGTATATTTCATAAAAAATACTAAAATTAAAAGTATATTTTTTTACTTAAAAGGCTGGGAGTAAAAGGCAGAAGAATGATTTGTGGAGAGATGGAAAATTTTTCCTTCTGCCGTCACCCCTCATTCTGATTTTGCAAATGCCTTATACAAGCATTCGCGATCGCATCAACGGGTAACACCTCCACAGCAGCTCCCAAGTCCACAGCGGCTTTGGGCATACCATAGACAATTGAGGTTTGTCGATCTTGGGCAATCGTATGCCAACCTTTATCTCGCAAGAGTTTTAAGCCTTGAGCACCATCCCGTCCCATACCGGTTAACAGTACCCCGACTCCATGACCGATCCAATGATTGGCAACACTCTTAAAGAAAACATCAACGGAAGGATGATAAAAACTATCTAGAGGTTGCCTGTCATAAGCAAGAGTCATGTCAGGACGCACGATAAGATGATGATTTTTACCAGCAATGAGAACGATACCTTTGTGTGGTGTAGAACCGGGAATGGCAAGCTGTACGGTCATCGGGATTTGCGCGTCTAACCAAGCCGCTAAACCTGGAGCAAACTGGGCATCAATATGCTGAATAACAATAAACGCCGCCTGAAAATCTTTGGGGAATTGAGACAGAATTGTGGCTAATGCTTGAGGACCTCCTGTAGAAGCCCCAATCGCAATTAAGAGCTTGTTGTGTTGGCTAGACTGTAAATGATGGTATGAACTTTTGCCAATTAATCTGGAGATAGTTGCAATTTTTTTAAGTAGCCCAGTCCCATCAATTGTTTGCTGACCGTAACTTATAGTAGGGGTATTGATAGCGTCTAATGCTCCGTAGCCCATTGCTTCAAAAACCTTAGCAGCGTAGCGATTGACACTCGCAGTCACCATAAGAATAGCACAAGGAGATTGACTCATGATGCGCCGGGTGGCTTCCACTCCATCCATCTCAGGCATTAGTACATCCATCAAAATCAGGTCTGGAGTATCTACGCTACATTTTGTAACAGCTTCAACGCCATCAAAAGCAACCCATGCTATCTCATAATCCGGTTTCATAGCGATCGCTTGTCGCAGCGCTTCTACTGCAATCGGTGCATCGTTAACAATGGCAATTCTCACAGGTTAAGCTTCTCCAATCAAGTCAATGACAGACTGTATTAAGGTATCATCATGAAAACTACTCTTGGTGAGGTAGTAATCTGCCCCCGCTTCCAATCCTTGAAGTCGGTCTTCTTCTCGATCCTTATAAGAAACAATGATCACGGGTGTATGCTTTAACTTGGGATGAGTTTTGATGTGGCTTGCGAGCTCAAAGCCATTCATTCGGGGCATATCAATATCTGTTACTACCAAATCGTAATTTCCTCCGCGTATAGCGTTCCAACCATCCACTCCATTGACTGCAACTTCTACTTTGTAACCATTGTTTTCTAGGAGTTTGCGCTCCATTTCGCGCACGGTGATGGAATCATCTACCACCAAAATGTGCTTGTATGTTTTACTGGTTATTTGACGAGTAGATTGGTTCACTTGGCTGGTTTGCCCGGTAGCGAATGCTTTAGCAATGGAACGCACTAGGTCTTCAACATCAACAATCAACACGGGAAAACCATTATCCATTAAAGCAGCTGCGCTAACATTAGGGACTTTACCGAGGCGGGAATCTAACGGTCTGACAACCAAACTGCGTTCTCCCAAATACCTATCTATCACTAATCCGTAACAGTTGGCGCGATCGCCTACCAAAATAACATTGAGCATTTCTGGATTTGTAGTAGGTGGTGGTAACTCTAGGATTTGACGTGCTGATATCAATTCAATCGGGCGATCGTTCATCATAAAAAACGGACGATTTTCCGAGACAGCAATCTCAGACTTCAAAAGAGTGACAACGCGTTCGATACGTGATAGTGGAAAAGCATAAGGTTCACCTGCAATTTCCACCAGTAGGGCGCGAATGACTGATAGTGTTAATGGTAATTGCATATAAAAAGTTATTCCCTGTCCCGGTTGAGAAACAGCCCGTACAGTTCCCCCCACTTCCCGCACCATGTTATGAGCTACGTTTAGCCCAACTCCCCGTCCCGAAAATTCTGTGACAGTAGTGGCTGTAGAGAAACCTGGTAAAAATAAGAATTCTATTAACTCAACTTCGCTCAGTCGATTTGCCATCTCTGTATTTGTCATTTGCTTTCTAATGACTTCTTGTCGCAAAAACTCCAGATCTATTCCCCGACCATCATCCGATACAGAGATAAAGAGCATTCCAGCACGATGAGCCACTTCAATCCGAATGGTTGCTTCTTCAGGCTTAAGCGCGGCTAAACGTTCTTGGGGTAACTCAATACCGTGATCGAGTGCGTTCCTGAGCATGTGGGTAAGGGGTGCTTCCAAGCGATCGAGAATATCTCGATCGACTAAGGTCGATTTACCAACAATTTCCAGCTTGACTTTTTTACCCAGTTGCTTGGCTATATCGCGAACCATTCGGGGAAATCCTTGACCGGCTTCAGCAAACGGAGACATTCGAGTGGCAATGACTTCTCGATAAAGACGATCTGCAAGGTTGGTAGAACGTTGAGAAAATTGTTCGAGTTCGCTGTAGCGATCGCTCAATAGCTGTTGGTATTCACTGGCTTTTTGGCGAACAGCGGTCAACTGCTCGTCAATTCGCCGCTCTAAATGACGGTTTGCTAATAATTCTTGTAACTTTTCTAATAAGTCCGATAGCTCTGTATGACCTGCTTTTAGCTGTAAGAAAGAATCAGCAAATGGTTCCAACCACTTTGCTTCAACTAAGGATTCTCCTGCTAGCCCCATTAAACGATTGAGATTATCTGCACCAACTCGCACTCCTTGGTTGGAGATAGGGGAGGGGGGGAGGGGGGGAGGGGGAGAGGGGGAGAGCGGGAGAGGGGGGGAGGGGGAGATGGGGGGAGGGGGAGAAGTTTGAATGTTGGCAATGGCTGTGACGAGCGATCGCATTCTAGTGTCTTCTAGCGGTTGCTCGTTGGGATTGTTCGCACAAATATCTGCTATATGCGAGAGTATATCCACTCCTTGCAGCAAAATATCAACATCAGCCGTTGTGAGGACGATTTTTTCTGCTTGAGCGGCTGCAAAGCAGTCTTCCATAATATGAGCAAGGGTCACGACTGCATCAATATGAACAATTCTGGCAGCCCCCTTAATGGAATGAGCTGCTCGCATTAAAGCTGTCAGTTCTTCTTTGGGCTTTGGTTTACCCTCTAGCGCCAATAGGGAATTATTCATGACGGCAACTTGAGCCTTGACTTCCATGCAAAATAAATCTAGCAAGGAAAGATTATTAACATTGATTTCCTCTGTCATGGCATCACCTTTTTGCTAAGAGTATGGAATAGCAATTCGTCATCCAAATAGCTGACACTGCGATCGCGCCACTTTAACAATCCTTTAGTATAGGTATGAGTTGCTTGAGTACCTGTGGGAGTGTGAAGCAATTCATCTTGATGACATCGATGCACCCCAAACAATTCATCAACAGCAAATACCCAAATACCACTACCTGCTTTTTCCACCACAACCATACGCGAATAAACCATAGGACTTAAAGCTTGAGGAGGGGTATCAGCCATCTCCAGATTCAACAAATGGGTTAAAGAAATACACAATTGCAATTCACCTCGAATACTCACCAATCCCCGCAAGATTTGATTGCTCCGATACGGTATGGTATGAATCGGACTCGGTGAAGTCGTTTCTTTAAAGATGTAGGCGGGAAGTGCCAACCATTCGCGTTGCAAGCGAAAGATAACAACTCTGAGAGTTTCTGTGGCTAATAAAGCATGAGAGGGAAAATAGCTTTGTTCTGAGAATGTCTCTGGTTTTTTCTCAGCCTCAGTTCTTGATTCAGCCAATAACTGAGTCCATTCACTCCGATAATTGTCAGGAATCGAACGTTCTAATAAACGACGACCGCTTGCAGAGTAAACAGGGCAATTCCGGCAGTGGCTAAAAGTAGTGAGCTTTGGACAGGTACAATCTCCTGTAACACCGATAGCATTCCAGCAAAAATCAATATTTGAATCTGATGGGGCAGTGAAACGACTCATAGAGGCTATTATCTACATATATGGGTATAATTCCCCCTAATTAAACGACATTCTCAGTTTGCTTGTAAGAAAATGGCAGCGTTTGAGTAGAATTATCTGTCTTGACTTGAAAGCGAGTTATCTCCTGACGCAATCCCCGAGCAACTTGATTGAGTCGAGTAATAGCATTATTGATTTCTCTCAAAGAATCGGTTGTTTGGATTGAGGTATTGCTCAACTGCACCATAGCATCACTGATTTGTTGCGCTCCCTGAGATTGTGCTTCCATTCCAGAGTTAACCGCCTCAAATCTCGGTGTCAGTTCTTGCACCTGCTCGATAATGTGAGACATTTGCCCGCTAATATTGGCAACATCTGCCACACTTTGTCCCACTTCTTTAGCAAATTTATCCATCTCCATCACACCGGCTGACACGGAAGATTGCATTTGCTTGACCATTTTTTCAATTTCCAAGGTAGCGACAGCTGTTTGGTCTGCCAAACGTCGAATTTCTCTGGCTACCACCGCAAACCCCAAACCATACTCCCCAGCTTTTTCTGCTTCAATGGCTGCATTTAATGACAGCAAATTGGTTTGGTCTGCTACTTTGGTAATCATCACCACAATATTGTTGATGTTGTTTGCCTTTTCACCGATTGTTCCAAGTCTTGAAGCAATGATATTCGTAGCTTCTCCTAACTGCCGCATAGTTGCTTCCATACGAAGTAAATCTTTTTGGCTGCTGCTTGTTGCTGTTGTTGTGGTTTGTGACATGAGTGCCACTTCTTCCATAGTTTTAACTAGTTCCCTGGAAGTGGCAGATATTTCTTTAGCTGTAGCTGCGACTTCGTTAGTAGAAGCGACTTGTTCGGTCATTGTCGCTTCTAATTGCTTCCCCGAAGCAGCAATTTGGGTGGCTGAAGTTGTGACTTCAATTCCTGACTGCTGTACTTGACGAATAAGAATATTCAAATTCTGAATCATGGTTTGAAAGGAAAATAAAAGCTTGCCAATTTCATCCTTTTGATTTGAATCTACGCTCAATTGCGTGGTCAAATCTCCTGTAGAAATTTGCTCGGCAACACCTACAACACGGATGACTTGAGTTGCAATTTGCCGGGAAATAAGAATCCCTAGCAGAATTGCTAAAAGAGGTCCAACAACTGTGGCTGTAGAAATCAAGAAGGTACTAATGGCTACGTCTTTTTCTGCACCATTGTAAATATATTTAGCAAAGTTCTGATTGTTTTTTAAAAGAGCGGTAGTAACTTCATCAATTTGTTTAAAAATAACATTTTTTTCATGCAAGGTATGTTCGTGCAATTTGATATATTTTGCCAAAGCGGCTTTGGTAGACCCCATCTCAGAAGAATTATCTTGATTTTGGCGTATTAATTCAAGTTCGCGTTTCCAAGGATTCCGAATACCCATACGCGTGTATTCTTCCTCAATTTGCATGAATTCTTGGTGAGATTGTTTCCATCTTTCCCATATGGGATAGAATTTTATTCTCAGATTTTCTTCTTCCTTATTATTGTAAGGAGTCGATTCAAATTGCTTAAGTCCCTCAGTAATTTGCTGCCACGATTCTTTTATTTTAACTAATGTATTTTGCCTTTGCTCTGGTGTTAAATCTGAATTTAATAAAATCCTCTGTGCTGATTCAATTTGAGTTTGACCCTCTTTAATTTTCCACAAACTATCGATACTTAAGAGATTGATGTTGGCTAAAGTGCTAATATGGTTTGATAAGCGAGAATTTCCGTTCCATCCCATAAAACCAACAATTAATACCAGAAAACCCATAAATGAAAAGGAACTAATGAGTCGCCATTGAAAGCTCATGTTTTTTAGCATTGAATGGATGAAGCCTCCTAGAAAATGAAGTCAAAACACGCTGACGGGGCGATGTTGGTAAGTTATAGTTCCCATTTCAAGCCAGAATATTAACTGCATTGCAGAAAAAATTACATGGCAACATTGTCGGTTTTGACTTTGAAACGGGTCATCTCCTGATGCAATCCCCAAGCAACATGGTTGAGTTGGGCGATCGCGTTATTAATTTCCTGTAAAGAATCAGTTGTTTGGATTGAGGTGTTGCTTAACTGCACCATAGCATCGCTAATTTGTTGCGCTCCCTGAGATTGCGCTTCCATTCCAGAGTTAACCGCATCAAATCTCGGTGTCAGTTCTTGCACCTGCTCGATGATGTGAGACATTTGCCCGCTAATATTGGCAACATCTGCCACACTTTGTCCCACTTCTTTAGCAAATTTATCCATCTCCATCACACCGGCTGACACAGAAGATTGCATTTGCTTGACCATTTTTTCAATTTCCAAGGTGGCGACAGCTGTTTGATCTGCCAAACGTCGAATTTCTCTGGCTACCACCGCAAAACCCAAACCATACTCTCCGGCTTTTTCTGCCTCAATGGCTGCATTTAATGACAGCAGATTAGTTTGATCTGCTACTTTGGTAATGGTTACCACAATATTGTTGATGTTGTTTGCCTTTTCACTAATAACTCCCAAACGTGAGGCAATGATATGAGTTGCTTCCCCCAACTGACGCATGGTTGCTTCCATGCGTAGAAGATCTTTTTGACTGCTATTGGCTGCTGTTGTAGTCCCTTGTGACATGAGTGCCACTTCTTCCATAGTTTTAACTAGTTCCCTGGAAGTGACAGCTATTTCTTTAGCAGTCACTGCCACTTCATTGGTAGAAGCTACTTGTTCGGTCATTGTAGCTTCCAATTGTTTCCCGAAAGCAGCAATTTGAGTGGCTGAGGTTGTCACTTGAACAGCGGATTGCTGTACTTGACGCACCAAAGAGTTCAAGCTTTGGGTCATATTTTTAAGTACAGTCATTAATTTCCCAATGACATTGTTAGAAGAGACTTCAACCTGACTTGTCAAATCTCCCTGAGAAACCTTTTCTGCTAAAGTAAACGCATTTTGTAAGGAAAGACTTAAAGCCCGACTGGGAATCAAAATTGTGGCTAGTGAAACAACCACTACAGTGCTGACAATACAGATAAACGTTAACAAGATAACAAAATCAGCAAAGGTTTGTACTTGAGTTGCTTGTTTTTGTTGATTTTCTATTTCTTGATTTTCTAATCGAGTCAACTCATCTAACTTTTGCCTGATAGCGTCCATAATTTTTTTCCCCCGATCTGAAAGAATCAAATTTAATGCTTCTTGTTCTCGGTTGGCCTTTTTTAAGTTGATTGTTTCTTCTAATTCATTCAATTTTTGCTGTGATAAGGCTTCAATTTCATTAATGATTGTTTTTTGTGCAGCGCGATCGCTAATTTTAGATTCCAATTCTAAATAAGCATTGCGTAATCGATTTGTAGCTGTTCTGTAAGGTTCTAAATACTCTTCTTTCTTTGTAAGAATAAAACCGCGCTGTCCTGTTTCTGCATCAATTAAATTTTTTTCAATTTCTTTTAATTGAGTTTTTACTGAATGAGTTAATAGTAACGAATTAGATGATGCAATTAAGGAATCATTGGTTCCTTTGGAAACAGAACTAGCAATAGCTGTTAAAATAACAATGATTCCACAACCACCCAATACAAATTGATTAATTTTTATACCCTGTTGCATATGTTGAGTCTATTTGGCTACTATTTGTACATATATATAGTCTTCCCAAAATAATCCAAATTTTCAATTTTTTTATAAGAAATGAGAAGCTTAAATACAGTCTTCTCTGTCTTAACTTAGAAGCGAGTCATTTCCTGAGTCAATCCCTAGGTAACTTAGTTTTGGCTTTTTCCTTCTTACAGAAATGTATGGACAAGCTTTTTTAAATTGTCAATCTGAAATGATGAAAAATCCTATGCGGTGACTTTAAAGCGAGACATTTCGTGGCGCAATCCCTGAGCAACTTGATTGAGTTGGTGAATGGCATTATTGATTTCTCGTAAAGAATCAGTTGTTTGGGTTGAGGTGTTGCTCAATTGAATCATGGCATCGCTGATTTGTTGCGCTCCCTGAGATTGTGCTTCCATTCCAGAATTAACTGCCTCAAATCTCGGTGTCAGTTCTTGCACTTGCTCAATAATTTGTGCCATCTGTTTGCTAATACTAGCAACATCTTCTACGCTTTGTTCAACTTCTTTAGCAAATTTATCCATCTCCATCACACCGGATGATACGGAAGATTGCATTTGCTTGACCATTTTTTCAATTTCCAAGGTGGCGACGGCTGTTTGGTCTGCCAAACGTCGAATTTCTCTAGCTACCACCGCAAATCCCAAACCGTATTCCCCAGCTTTTTCTGCCTCAATAGCAGCATTTAATGACAGCAAATTGGTTTGATCTGCTACTTTAGTAATCATCACCACAATATTGTTGATGTTGTTTGCTTTTTCACCGATGGTTCCCAATCTTGTGGCAATGGTATTGGTGGCTTCTCCTAACTGGCGCATGGTGAGTTCCATACGAAGTAAATCTTTTTGACTGCTGCTTGTTGCTATTGTTGTAGTTTGTGACATGAGTGCGACTTCTTCCATGGTTTTGACCAATTCCCTAGAAGTTGCTGAGATTTCTTTAGCTGTAGCTGCGACTTCGTTAGTAGAAGCGACTTGTTCGGTCATTGTCGCTTCTAATTGCTTTCCCGAAGCTGCGATTTGGGTAGCTGAAGTTGTGACTCCAATCCCTGACTGTTGTACCTGACGGATTAAAATATTCAAATTTTGAGTCATAATTTGGAAAGATTTTAATAGTTTGCCAATCTCATTATTACTATTTGATTCAGTATCAACAACAGAATTTGTTAAATCTCCAACAGAAATTTGCTCTGCTGCTTGAACTGCCTTATTAATTCTGACTTCTAGAAATTGAGCAATAAAAACACTTGCTATAATAGCTAATATCAAACAAACCATAGAAGCTACAAGGGCTGATAAATTCATGATATTTAATGATTGATTTGTCAAGAAAATGCTGTCATCTAAAATATCTTTTTCTCTTTTGTCAAAAGCTTTGCTAATTTTTAAAAAATCCTCTATATATTCTTTTCCGTTATTAAAAAATAAAACGAGATTCTTTTGATTTTTAATTTCATTTTTTTGATACTTTTTTGAACATAAATATTGTAATTTTGATAAAGTTTATACATTTCATCCATTCTAGAACGTTGTGCAGAATCTTGAACTGTCTTAGATAAGAGGGTAAAATTTTCTTGAAACATTTCGATCGTTTGTATATAGTTCTAAAGCATCTTCATTGATTTTGTGTCAATGAAATATCGTCGTATTCGCCTATCCATATTTAAAATAGCTTGAGTCATGAGTTGTTTTCATCAATAATAGTTTGCGATCTATTAACTTTTAAAAGTTTCTGTGATTGATTTGCTGTAAAATAGACTATTAGACTGAATCCTAAAACTAAAATCGTAGGAATTGAAAACCCAAGTATAATTAAATCTTTAACTTTTCCAGTTGCTAAACATTTCTTTTTCCTCAAGATTTTGAATTTTTTTAAACCTGTACCCGCAATACACATGGTTTGGAACTCGCTTACACCAAATATTGAATCTAAAAAACATAAAATATTCGCAGTCGCGATGTATGCGCCTTAGTGCAACTACGAGCCTAAAGGCATCTTATGTTTAATTTGTTTGAGCTATTGACAACCTGTTTTTATAGGTGATAGAAGCTACAAGTATTGATTGGCAGGTACAAGAAGACCTTCAGTTGCTAGAATTCCCTATTGGTCAAAGAGAGTAACAATGTGTACGTTAAAATTTATTTGGATTGAGACTGGGGACTAATGACTGGGAACTGGGAAAAAGAATCCTCAATCTCTATTTTCTCTTCTTCCGCAATCTCTGAATTCGTTGCAATAAAAGAGCTGCGCTGGTTTCATCCCCCTGATGTTCCCTTAGTAATGCCAAGTGAATTAATGCTTCTTCGCAATCTGGTTGCAGGTAGATCGCTTTCTTAAACTGTTGCGCCGCTTGTTCTTCTTGTCCTGTTGCTTGCTGTATCTGTCCTAGTAGAACATAAGCTTTGGCACTGCTAGGGTTTTGTTTGAGATAATTATTGCACTGTTGAGTGGCTTCTTGAAAGCAACCTCGATCTGCTAAGGTTCTTGCTGTTTGCAGCATATCTTCTTTTGACTCATTTAAGAGTTGTACTTTTCCTCCGTCGGTAATTAATTGTTTGTTGTATGTTACAGGTGGTTTGAGAGCAGTTTTGTAGGTGGGATGATGCTTTTTGACAGCGGTTTTACAATGGTTTGATTTTAATGAAGCATGAGAAGTCCCTGACTTTCGGTAAGCAAATACCATTGGCTGGGAAATGGGAATGAATTTAGTATTGAGTAACCATCCTGCTTCGCCATGACCTACAAATAGCAAGCCTTTCTGGGTTAGCAACCGTTCCAGAACTCCTATTGTTCGCTCTTTTGTAGCTCGGTCAAAATAAATTAAGAGATTGCGGCAAAAGACAATATCGTAGGAGGGGGTTGTCCCCAAAAAATGAGCATCTGCAAGGTTACCTTGCATAAAATTGACCGAGCTTCTCACCTGTTGGCACAGTTGATATCCAGTTTCCGTAAGTTGGAAATATTGCTCTTGGAAAAAAGAGCTTGTACCGCGAAATGAGTATTGACTGTAAATTGCTTGTTGGGCAACTTGCAAGCTTTTTTTGCTAATGTCTATAGCGTCAATACGAAAATTGGCAGCCGTTAACCCGGCTTCTAGTAACGCGATCGCAATAGAATAAGGTTCTTCGCCTGTTGAGCATGGAACGCTGAGAATTTGTAATATACGATTTGAGTTATTTGCCAACCACTCAGACAATACATAATCCTTGAGAAAATTAAATGATTCTCTTTCTCTAAAAAACCAAGTTTCAGGGATAACAACACTCTCAACAAAAGCTTCCCATTCTTGAGGTGATTCCTGCAAAAGCCCCAAGTAACCAGCCATAGTAGATATTCTGCAATCTGCCATTCTTTGATAAATAGCTCTAGCGATCGTGCTAGAACCAATTGAATTTGCATCTAAACCAATTTTTTGTTTTAGTAAACTTTCGATGACAGATTGTGGCATTGGGTTAGTGGTTAGTTGTTAGGGGTTGGGGGTTAGGGGTTAGTTTAGCGGTCACAGATAAGAGATTGGCTTCTGACAACAAGTGTTCTGTGCGGATACACTGAATCATGCCTTGGGCGTCTAAGATTATCTTGCCCAAGTAAGGGGCTGCATCTACCTCAATGTTTGCATCAACCATTTCGACATCTGAGGTTTGCAAGGTTTCTACAACTCCTTCTGCCATTAAACCCACTAAATGAGGGGTTTGCGATTTTGAAATGGCATTGCGATCGCTCAGACAATAGTTAATAAGTACGATGCGAGTACTCAGATGCTCGCAGCATGGTTTATCGTGCATCAACTGGCGCAGATCGAGCACTGGAACAATACACCCTCGGTAATTAAAAACACCAGCAACGTATTTGGGTGTATGGGGTAGAGTTTTGAGAATAACTAGGGGGAGGACTTCTACAACCTGCTGACTTGCGATCGCATAAAGTTGATTATCAATATTAAGTAATAAAAATAACATTTATAGACCTTGTAATATGGATTGAGTGAATGCAGTTTAACTTAATCCTGCAAGGTTCATAAATAGAAAAAATACTTGAAATTGGGAATTACGCCTGTCTTCTGTATATTAAATGGTCAATATTGCTGAATCCAACTTTGAACCCCGATTTTTGGGTTTCGTTCCTCAACCCAACCTACTGCTTTTAACATTTTTAAACTCTCTTGTATACTGATATAACTCAATCTTAGAGCTTTTCCCAGTAGGCTAAAGTAGAAATTTATCTGCGTTCATCTGCGGTTAATTTTTTTCTATCCCATACCTGTTTGAGAACATCTAAAAAAGCAAAGACTCGTTTTGGTAATATGGCATCGGCTAGAATAATCACTCCAATAATTCGCTCGAGAGGAACTGGTAAACTCCTAACCTGTATCTCTTCTGGTATGGGTTCGGCGGTGAGTCGAGCCATCACAGTCGCGCCCAATCCCTGCTTCACCATGCTGAGCACTGTTGAATCTTCCCTGACTTTATGGCTAACTTTCAACGTTTGACCAAATCGTAAGAAATGCTCTTGGATGAATTTGTTATGCTGTGGACTCCGCAGATTGACAACCATTGAGTACTCTGCTACTTGTTCCCAACTGAGAGGTTCATCAGACGCAAGCATTCCTGGTGACAGCAGTACAACAAACTCGTCTCGAAATAATTCCCAAGCCTCAAACTCTTTTCCTGTGGGAAGCAAAGTAAAACCGACTTCTGCTTGACCTTGTTGTAATGCTTGTTCTACTTCTACATACCTGTCAAATTCGGTAATGACAACGCCCATGGTGGGATACTTCTCGCGAAAACGAGCGATGACTTTTGGTAGTATATGGGTTGCGATACTCCGAACGCAAGCGACCCGTACCTGTCCGCTTTGCAATCCTTTTTCTCGTTCGGCTTTTTCCATAACGTTCCCTAACAAATGCAAAATTTGTCGGGCTTCCTCAAAAATTTCTTCTCCAATCGGGGTTAATGTCGCACCGTGACGACCTCGCAACACGAGAACAACTCCTAATTCTTCTTCTAAAGTCGCGATCGCATAACTCACCGTTGATTGAGATAAACCCAACTCCAAAGCCGCTTCGCTAAAACTCTTGCGCTCTCCAACAGCCACTAGAGCACGTAGCTGAGAGATTTTAAGATTACAGTCGTTGATTTTGTTCATCAAACTCAAGAAAGCTTTCTATCTATCGATTTTATCGATAGAAGGTATCGAGGGTATCGTTTGTTTTTTAATTCAGTCATCAATAAACTGTTTCTTATTGGTAAAGAAATTTAAACAATGTCTTCATTATTTTCTCTCACGCTCTGCTTTGTTATTTTGTTGTTTAGCGTGACTAAAGGATTCTTTGTTGCTTATTCTCTCGGTCTATCTTTAGTCATACTGCTGGTTACTTTTACTTACCGGGGCTTCCCTTTCTCAAGCCTGTTAAAAATGGGTTATAACAGCAGTCAAAAAGCTTTTTCCATTATCACAATTTTATTACTTATAGGAGTGGTCACATCAATTTGGATGGCGTCTGGAACCATTCCAGCCTTGGTTTATTATGGGACTCAATTCATCAATCCTCAATACTTTGTTCTTTCAGCCTTTCTTCTTACCTGCATGATTTCTGTACTTCTGGGAACTTCCTTTGGAACTGTCAGCACTGTAGGTGTCGCACTCATGATTATGGCGAAAGGAGGAAACATCAATCCTCACATAATTGCTGGAGCTATTATTGCGGGAGGCTATTTTGGCGACAGATGTTCTCCCATGTCTTCTAGCGCTCATTTGATTGCTAGTCTTACCAAAACTAACCTATACAGAAACCTTGCATATCTAATGACAACTGGTTGGTTTCCATTAGTCGCTTCTATTCTAGTTTACTTTTTTCTTTCGCTTGGCAATCCCATTCAAGCTAGAAGTCAAAACTTACTGGCAGAAATTCCACATTTTTTTGACATCAACTTGCTAGTATTATGTCCTGCTATTATCGTTTTCTTCCTTTGTCTATTGAAAATAGAGGTGAAAGTTACGCTAGCAATTAGTATTGCGATCGCCTTCTTTTTAGGAATCTTTTTCCAAAATTATTCCTGGCTGCAAATGTTGCAATTTATTGTCTTTGGATTTCGTTTAGATTCACAAGCTCAATTAACTGACGCTCTCACTGGGGGTGGAATTCTATCAATGCTGAGAGTTTCAGTCGTTGTTGTGATTTCTACATTTCTTGTAGGAATTATCGTGGGAACAAAAACTCTAGCATCTGTAGAAAAAATCTTTAGAAGAATTTCTTCCAAAAGTGGTTTATTTTTGAGCACTGCTGCAGTTGGTTTGGTATCTGCTGCTTTTGGTTGTACTCAAACACTTGCTATTCTCATGACCTATCAACTTATGAAAGAAAAATACGAGCGGGAAAACGCGAGCCATTACCAACTGGCGATCGACATTGAGAATACTGCTGTTGTACTTGCGCCTCTTGTTCCTTGGAACATTGCTGGATTAGTTCCTGCGACTGTTTTAATGACTGATTCGGGATTTATTCCTTATGCGGTTTATTTGTATTTTATTCCAGTTTTTAATTGGATTGGGTTTAAGTTAGTTGAGTCGAGGATGCAACGTAAGTTTGAATAGAAATTTTCTATTTTTATGAACCGCGAAGACCAGCCAGTGCGTTGCGGTGAATCCAGCCCTGATAGCGCAGCGTGGCACGAAAGTGCCATAGGCGGGTTTCCCGCGCCCTGGGGACTGGTGAACCCGGAGGGGGGTTCCCCCCGTTGTTCGCGCAGCGTCTCCGCAGGAGATAGCATCTGGCGTCGCAAAGAACACGAAGGAAAGAGGAAAGGAACAAGATATGAATGAGGAAAAGCTTTTAATCAGACAAGCTACGAAAGATGATATCTCAATTGTTATGGAGCTTATTTTACTGAAAGCTGAGTTTGATGGATGTCTCGCTGCTTTAGAAGCAACGCCTCAAAAACTAGAAGATACAATTTTTTGTCAGAATCCTCTTGCTTTTGTTTTGTTGGCTGAGATTGATGAAAATGCAATTGGATTTGCAAGCTATCATCGCATATACTCTACTTTTCTTGCTAAACCAGGAATTTGGTTGGACGATTTATACATTAAAGCTGAGTACCGCCATTGTGGAGTTGGGACAGCTTTGATAAATCATTTGTGTCGAATAGCTCAACATATAGGTGGTGCAAGAATTGATTGGATAGTTAAAGTCAATAATGTACCAGCAGTCAAGTTTTACGAAAAAATGGGGGCAAAAATTATTCAACAGGTTAGATTGTGTCGTCTGGAAAGAGAAGTGATAAGGGATAAAGGCTGAAGCCGTATCGCAACTACAGCATATGAAAATGAAAACTTTCTGCTTGGGAGAGTATGAGACAAGGGAGCAGCTATTTTGACTTATCTTCTTAACTCAAATGTTTTTTTAGTAAAGTCCACGTAGGTGGACTTTGTCTGTATAGCCGCGAATTCTATTCGCTCTAGGAAGTGTAAGTTTCTTAGAAATGATTTAGGATTGCTATATATCTTGCACCATTGTTTATTGCATTCCCAGGCGGAGCCTGGGAACCAGAATCTCACTAAAATTCAGCGCTTTCAGGTGTGCGTGGGAAGGGGATAACATCTCTGATATTGCCCATACCCGTCATAAATTGCACGAGTCTTTCAAAACCAAGCCCAAAACCTGCGTGTGGAACCGTACCAAAGCGGCGCAAATCCAGATACCACCACAAATCCTCTGGTTTCATCCCTTGAGCAAGTATGCGACGTTCTAAAATCTCCAAACGTTCTTCCCGTTGGGAACCACCAATGATTTCACCAATTTTGGGCGCAACAATGTCCATTGCGGCTACGGTTTTTTCATCATCGTCCAAGCGCATGTAGAAAGCTTTGATTTGTACCGGATAATTTGTGACGATAGTGGGCTTTTTGAACAGCTGTTCTGCAAGGTAACGCTCGTGTTCTGATTGTAAATCGAGACCCCAACTCACTGGATATTCAAATTTGACGTCAGCTTTCTCTAAGAGTTTGATGGCTTCTGTATAAGTTACACGTTCAAATTCATTATTAATAATGTTATCTGCTGTTGCTATAACAGTGTTATCAATGCGCTGGTTAAAAAATTCCATATCTTCAGCGCAGTTTTCCATCACGTATTTAAATATGTGCTTGAGAAATGCTTCTGCTAAATCCATATCCCCTTTAAGATCGCAAAATGCCATCTCTGGTTCTACCATCCAAAATTCTGCAAGGTGACGGGAGGTGTTAGAATTTTCTGCACGAAAGGTAGGTCCGAATGTATAAACGTTGGTAAATGCTGTCGCCATAACTTCGGCTTCTAGCTGTCCGCTGACTGTTAAGTACGTTG
Organism: Tolypothrix bouteillei VB521301; assembly: GCF_000760695.4. GTDB lineage: Bacteria > Cyanobacteriota > Cyanobacteriia > Cyanobacteriales > Nostocaceae > Scytonema > Scytonema bouteillei_A. The sequence continues at coordinate 4,580,588 of NZ_JHEG04000001.1, forward strand.
GTTTACCAAAAAAGTCTTTACTGTAATCTACAGCTTTGGTATCCTTGCGAGGCACATCTTTTAAATCTAAACTGGTGACGCTGAACAGTTCACCCGCACCTTCACAATCATTGGCGGTGATGATGGGTGTGTGTACCCACAAAAAACCGCGTTCTTGGAAGAATTGATGAATGGCTGTAGCGCATGCATTCCTAACTCGGAAAACTGCACCAAAGGAATTGGTTCGCGATCGCAAGTGTCCGATGGTTCTGAGAAACTCAAAGGAATGTCGTTTCTTTTGCAGGGGATATGTATCGGGATCGGCTTCTCCGTATACTGTTACCTTATTAGCTTTTAACTCTACACGCTGACCTTTTCCTTGGGAAGCAACCAACACGCCTGCAACTTCTACTGACGCACCTGTGTTTAGCTGTTTCAAAATACTGTCATATCCTGGCAAATCTTCATTGATTACGACTTGCAAACTAGCCAAGGATGAGCCGTCATTCACTTCAATAAAAGCAAAACCTTTTAATTCCCGTTTTGTACGAACCCAGCCTTGAACTACCAAAGACTCATCAGGTTGACCATTTCGCAATATTTCTGCAATCCGTGGACTTACCATATCATCCAATAAACTTACTTTAATAACCAGCCTATGATAACGCCCAATCCCCCAAAGCGAACTGCCATCCAGAAAGGTTCTTTTAAACTTTTCCAAGAGAATAACTGGCTTTCCAATCTCAGATCTAGTTCTTCTAGCTGCTGTTGAATATACCTTAGCTCCGTTTTCATACCGGGCTGCTTGCTGTCATGCAATTGGTCAAGGCGTTGTTGCAACTCTTGTTGATGCGATCGATCTGCCTGTACTTGATTGTAACGTTCTTTAAATGCAGCTAGTGCTTGCTCTACTTTTAAGAGTTGCTGTTCCAAATCTTGTTCTGGGCTTTCTCCATCTGTTGGTGGTTCAGATGGTTTTTGATTCGGTTTCATATATAAGTTAAGTCGGTGTGAACAAACACAACTGAGTGCTCGAGCTGTTGGTGGTTAGTGATTAGTCGTGAGTAGGCTTGAGCGCAACCCAAGATTTGTTTTGTGCATCTAGGTTTACCCGCGCCTATCTACTTATGTCTTAGGCTAATATTAAATCCGATTCTCCCAACACTCAGGCTAAATTTGTCTATATTAACTAAACCAGAGCACCGATACCATGTCTCAATCAACCCAGATCCCAAAAACTAACGAGCTGAGCCAGTTTAGCACTTTAGAATTAGCCCAAGCTCTTATGGAGAGGCTGAGTATTTCACCTAACGATTGGCACCGCCTTAAGTCTAACCGCAAAGTTCGCGCCGGCGAACAAGCCGCCGCCGCTCTTGTTTTTCTCTTGAAAGACAACCCTGAAGAAGCTTTGCAAAAGCTCCAACAAGCAAGCGGTTGGTTGGATAAATCTCTTTCTGCTCCACCTTGTCCAACTCATGGAAGACAGGGTGAGTAGTTAGTTGTTGGTTGTTAATGATTAGTGGTTTTACTAACCACTAACCACTAACTCATTAACGTCTCAAAGATAATTTAGCTTTATGTTCTAATTGTTTGCATAATCTTAACTCTGTGCCTTTTCTATTCCACTCCACTTGATCGAACACCTGACGCAGAATACACAAACCACGACCATTTTCTGATTCATCGGGTGGTAAATATTCTGTGGGGTCTTCATAACAAGGAGCTACAGGCATAAAACCGTCACCTTGGTCTGATATGATCCACCAGTATTGATTGTCAATCAAGGAGAACCTGACTATAACTGTTTTTCCAGGATCTAGGTTGTTACCGTGCTTGGCTGCGTTTACAAGAGCTTCTTGAAGCCCAAGGCGCAATTCTGCTTGTAACATTGATGGAATTTCTGCCAATAATAAATCTAATATTGGACACAGATATAACGTTGAGGCGAAACTAATTGTACCCCAATTACGTCCTGTTGGACGGAGCGAGATATTAATCACAATGAGGAACCCCGTAGCTTTCAGAGTTAGCTAGACATCAGTTTGCTGTCACAGGCACCCTGATCTAATGTGAGGTGGTCGTGTTGCCTTCAAACTTGCGTCTGTTGAACTAAATTTTGAAAATGCTAGGGCGCATAGACTCTCTAAAAGACATGAGTTGATTAAGTACAATTACAGCTAGTGAGCACCAATCGTAAAAACAGGCAATTATTGCGTATAAAAGAGCATACTTTTACTCTTTTTATTGCTGAGCATAACCTAGACAACTCGATTCATAACTCCAAGAGAGACTTTGCTTTTTACTGCCTTGTGCAAAGTGAATTGCACTAGAGGAATCATATTTTTAGCTTAATTCTATAATAGCATCTCTCATCCATAACGATCCATAAATTTTGTTTTTGAGTTTGTGTTAAAAACAAGGGAATTCAGAGCAAGGTTGATAACGTGAGGAACGCTGCTGCCTCTACATGGGCTGTCTGTGGAAAGAAATCCGCAGGTTGCACTCGTGTAAGCGTATACAATCCATCCTCACAAAGCAATTTGAGGTCACGAGCCAGGGTGGCTATTTTACAACTGACGTATACAATGCGCTTAGGTTTCGATTGCCGTAAGGTTTCCATAACAGAGCGATCGCATCCTTTGCGTGGAGGGTCGAGCAAAACTATATCTGGTGAGATATCCGTGTTGGGAAGTAATTCTTCCACTGCACCAGTATGAAACGTGACATTTTCAATACCGTTAAGTTTTGCGTTTAAATTTGCCTGTTCTACTGCTTCTGCTTGAAGTTCTAACCCCACAACTTGTCGTGCTTTTTTTGCCAAAGGTAGAGTTAACGTTCCAATACCACAATAAGCGTCCAATATGACTTCCGAACCTTGTAAATTGAGTTCTGACTCAATGACTTGCAACAATGCTTCTGCTGTTTCAGTATAGATTTGGAAAAATGTATCGGCTCGCACGTGAAATTCGAGTCCCGCAAATTGTTCTTTTAAGTAAGAAACACCAGCAATACAACGGGTTTCCTCGCCAAAAATAGCATTGGTACGTTCTGAATTGCGGTTTGTACACACTCCTACCAACTGAGGATAGCGCTCCAACCACTCTTGCGCTTGGTCGTAAATTCCCGGTAAATTCCAATCTTTAACAACTAAAGTCAGCAACATTTCCCCTGTATGGCGACCAATACGCAAACCGAGATGGCGTATTAAACCTGTATGATTGTGCTCGTTGTAAATTTGCCAACCTTGCTTTTGAATGTCTTGTTTAACTTCCAATAGCAGGGGATTGAATCGAGGGTCTTGTACGGGGCATTGATTTAAGTTAATTAATTGATGGCTGCTTTTTTGGTAGTAACCGGCTTGGACCAGTCCTGTACGAGATAATCCTACGGGATACGTGACTTTGTTACGATAGCCCAAGCATTGCGAACCAGATAGCATTGGGTCTACTGGTGGTTGAGCAAAACTGCCAATACGTTGCAACCCTTGAATAACCTGATTGCGCTTGGCTTCAATTTGATATTCGTAATTGATATGCAGCCACTGACATCCTCCACACTTATCTGCGACGATACAACTGGGTCGAACGCGATGGGATGATTTTTTGAGCAACCGTTGGATCTGTCCGCGAGCGTAACTGGGTTTGACGTAAACCAGACGGACAGCAACGCGATCGCCAGGTACTGTATCCGGTACAAAAACGACGCGATCGTTCCAACGTCCGACACCATCTCCAGTATCGCTTAAATCCACAATCTCTACTTCAATAAATTCGCCTTGTTTCCACATAGTTGTTAATGGTTAGTTGTTAGTGGTTAGTTGTAAGTTGTGAGTTATTCTCCCTTGTCCCTAGAAGGGACCCCTAGTTACCCACTCCCCTTTATTTATGTCCTCAAGACTCGTTAAACTAGCAAATAATAAAATAAAATCACGTCCTACGCGATAATCATGACTGTAGTAAGCCAAGTTATTCTCAAAGCTGATGACGAACTGCGTTACCCTAGCAGTGGCGAACTTAAGAATATCAAAGACTATTTGCAAACTGGCGCACAAAGGATTCGCATTGTCGGTATCCTAGCCGAAAATGAGAAAAAGATAGTTCAGGAAGCTACCAAGCAGCTTTGGCAAAAGCGTCCCGACTTTATTGCTCCAGGTGGCAATGCTTACGGAGAGCGCCAGCGTGCTCTATGTATCCGTGACTTTGGCTGGTACTTGCGCCTAATTACTTATGGTGTACTTGCTGGTGACAAAGAACCAATTGAAAAAATTGGTTTAATTGGTGTCAGAGAAATGTACAACTCTCTCGGCGTACCCGTACCCGGAATGGTAGAAGCTATCAACTGTTTGAAGAAAGCTTCTCTTGACTTACTCAGCGCAGATGATGCTGCAGAAGCCGCTCCCTACTTTGATTACATCATTCAAGCAATGTCTTAGTACTGAGCGATCTGCACACTAATACATCCATATTAGCTGGATTTTCCCCACACCTGGTGGTAGCTATGGCAGATTTTCTGTCGGGTTAGAACCGGGTTGTGGGGAAATTTTATTGGGGGATTGAGGATTAACCCCTACCTCGCCAAAACAAAAAGCCAACAGTCCCTCTGTTGGGCTGTCGGCAATTAGTGTGTTCCCTATTAATGACTCGGCTAGAGTTCAGTTGTAAGCATTCTCTCAGTTGAATTATGTAGAGAATAGGATCTTAATCATGAGCACTAGTGATTGTCATCACTACAATGACTTGCAGTAGACGGTACCGACAAATTTAACTTTATAACTTTGCGCTTCGCGATCGCCGCTTTATGGTTAAAATAAGGGTTTTCTTTGATTTTCGAGCTATACGTAGTAGTGCATCTAGGTTAATTTATTGGGTATAAATTAATCTGTTAATGAGTCTGTGATTCTTTCCCCTTTGCCCCAGAGCAGCCTCAACCCAACATTTTCAGGTGGATGCGGTAGTAGGGTAGGTAATACCTGCCAAACGCTTCATGTGGTAAGCATTGCCTACCCTACAGTACTTAAAATTTTATATAATTCATTTTTGATTCCCAATACTGTATTAAGTATCACAATAAATAACTACTTGCTAAGTAAGCAGTCATTAAGAACTGTATCCATTGGGATGGATGAAAAAATCCTATTTGTTCTGCCTTCCATCTTCTACACCCTGCCTTTCTTTGTAAAAGTTTATGAAAGCTGATTCATGTGTGTAAATAAGTAAGTGTGTTCTAATGTTAAGATATTGGAGTTGTAAAGCTAAAATTGATTCCCTAGCATTTCTATAATTTTTGTTTTGCGATAAACCACCAACTCAATTTTTAGGTTTTCTGTAACAATTCTGTTAAGTACGACTGTAGTAACACCAAAAAAATTCAAATTGCATTCACTAGAGCAAGCATGATACTTAGCCTTAATGGTTATATACGGAAGCTAACGCATTCCAAATACCATTGTAGGTAAAATTGCTATACCTACAATTACGTAAAGTTTCATGCTTTACTCAAGCTAATTTCTATTTTATGAAATAGGCTTTATAGTTGAAATGTTGGAAATACTTAAATGCACCCCATGACTTTGGGTTTTGTCCAGGAAATTACTTATTTCCTCAGTAGATTCAGATGAAGCATCATTAGCATCAGCAGACTCTAGTTGATGATTGCTTTATTTTATAGTATTTATTATTAATCAAAGAGGAAATACTTAAATGTATGCTTAGTTCTTTAAAGCTTCTCTAACCAGAGTACTTAAAATTTTTCTGACATGGGAAGGGCAAGATCCTCGTACTGCATCAAATAGCAGGTGACTTTAGTGACGCAAAAGGTTCACAAATCGCTAAAATAAACCTCTGTCCCCTTGGTGCGTACTTCCATGACCAGCATCTCCTCTGCTCCTTTTTCTCCTGAAGAAATTGCTGATGAAGGTTTAAAGCCAGAAGAATACGAAGAAATTGTGCGACGATTGGGGCGTCATCCCAACAAAGCCGAACTTGGAATGTTTGGGGTGATGTGGTCTGAACATTGTTGCTACAAAAATTCTCGCCCTTTGCTCAAACAGTTTCCTACAACAGGACCCCGTATTCTTGTTGGACCTGGTGAAAATGCAGGTGTTGTCGATTTAGATAATGGTTTGCGACTTGCATTTAAGATTGAATCTCACAACCACCCCTCTGCTATCGAACCCTTTCAAGGAGCAGCAACAGGTGTCGGCGGTATTCTTCGCGATATATTTACAATGGGTGCGCGTCCCATTGCTGTCTTAAATTCTTTGCGCTTTGGTTCCTTAGAGGATGCTAAAACACAACGGCTTTTTAGTGGCGTGGTAGCTGGGATCGCTCACTATGGTAATTGCGTTGGAGTTCCTACGGTTGGTGGTGAAGTTTACTTCGATCCTGCTTACTCTGATAATCCTCTTGTAAACGTCATGGCATTGGGGCTAATGGAAACACCAGAAATTGTAAAATCTGGTGCATCAGGTATAGGGAACCCCGTACTATACGTAGGTTCTACTACCGGACGTGATGGGATGGGAGGTGCAAGTTTTGCAAGTGCAGAACTGACTGAAGAATCGATGGATGACCGTCCCGCAGTGCAAGTGGGAGATCCTTTTCTGGAAAAGTCGCTGATTGAGGCTTGTCTGGAGGCGTTTAAGACAGGATCTGTTGTGGCTGCACAGGATATGGGCGCTGCTGGTATCACCTGTTCTACCTCAGAAATGGCAGCCAAAGGTGGTGTAGGTATTGAGTTCGATCTAGATAAAATTCCTGTTCGGGAAACGGGAATGGTTCCCTACGAGTACTTGTTATCTGAATCGCAAGAACGGATGCTGTTTGTCGCTCATAAAGGACGCGAACAAGAGTTAATTGATATTTTCCACCGTTGGGGGTTGCAAGCAGTTGTTGCAGGAACAGTCATTGCCGAACCTATTGTCAGAATCTTATTTCATGGAGAAGTTGCTGCAGAAATTCCTGCCCAAGCTTTGGCAGAAAATACGCCACTGTATCATCGGGAATTGTTGGCAGAACCACCGGAATACGCGCAAAAAGCTTGGCAGTGGACACCTGAGTCTTTGCCTCCTTGTACTGCTGTGGGTATTGAGATTCACGGACAGTTTCACAGTTGGAGCAAGATTTTGCTCGCTTTACTAGATGCACCAACTGTTGCTTCCAAACGTTGGATCTACCGTCAATACGATCATCAAGTGCAGAACAACACAGTTTTGTTACCTGGTGGTGCTGATGCTGCTGTTGTACGGTTGCGCCCTCAAGAAGAGGAGGGAGGGAGAGAAAGAGGGAAGGAGGGAGGGAGTTTCCCTCACTCTCTCACTCCCTCACTCTCTCACTCCTCCAATTGCCAAAGCGCCGTAGCTGCTACGGTTGATTGCAATCCCCGTTATGTTTACCTCGATCCCTATGAAGGGGCTAAGGCGGTTGTGGCTGAGGCTGCACGCAATCTTAGCTGTGTCGGGGCAGAACCTTTGGCTGTGACTGATAATTTAAATTTTGGCAGCCCGGAAAAGCCTGTCGGTTACTGGCAATTAGCAGAAGCTTGTCGCGGCTTGGCTGAAGGTTGTCGGGAACTGGCAACTCCGGTGACTGGTGGTAATGTTTCTCTCTACAATGAAACTCTTGATTCTCAAGGAAAACCACAACCTATCTATCCCACTCCTGTTGTAGGTATGGTGGGTTTGATTCCCGATTTGACTCAAATTTGCGGTCAAGCTTGGCAAGCAGAAGGTGATGTTATTTATCTTTTGGGTTTACCTGTAGATGTAGAATCCAAAATTGAATTGGGTGGTTCTGAGTATTTAGCAACTGTCCACTCTACTGTGGCTGGTAAACCACCAAGAGTGGATTTTGAATTGGAACGTCAAATACAGCACGTTTGTCGCGAGGGTATTCGTCGGGGTTGGATTCGTTCGGCTCATGATTGTGCTGAAGGTGGATTGGCTGTTGCTGTTGCTGAATGTTGTATTGCCTCTCAACTCGGCGCGGAAATTAAGTTACCACTCTCTGTCAATGACCGTGCGGGCGAAAGTTCTTCTTTTCGTTGGGATGAAGTGCTTTTTGGTGAGGGTGGTGCGCGAATTGTAGTCTCTGTTGCATTAGAACAACAAGAAACCTGGGAGACTTTTTTAGGGGGACAAGTCGCTAATCACTGGCAAAAACTTGGCAAGGTTGGAAAATCCGAATTGGGTTTGCGGGTTTTAACAACTGATAACCAGACTTTAGTTAGCGTTAGCATAAATGATGTAAGCGATCGCTATTTCAACGCGCTTGAAAGGCGTTTAACCATCCAAAATACTTCCTCTAGTTAGAAAAGAATGAGTTGTAAGGAGGGGCAAAATAAAAACATCAACTCCTTCCTTCTCAAAATATTGGCGTTCGGTGATAAGGATTGCGATACTGTTTTAATGGATGGTTAAGATTTTTTTAAGACTTCTCCGACTATCCTCTTAATATATCCCCAAAAATTTAACACCCCCATCAGGAGCATAGCCAGCATGATCCCCAACCGTTCCGCCCACGCAGATAACCATCCAGAGTCGCTCGGTAACTCAATGAATAATGTAGAAAATCGCCCGGATAAACCAGAAGAGGCATGCGGTGTGTTTGGTATTTACGCACCAGAACAAGACGTTGCCAAACTAGCCTACTTTGGATTGTACGCTCTCCAGCACCGGGGTCAAGAATCAGCTGGGATTGCCACGTTTGAGGGTGAACGAGTTCATTTATATAAAGACATGGGATTGGTTTCTCAAGTCTTTAACGAGTCAATTTTGCAAGATTTGGTGGGTGACCTAGCAGTCGGTCACACTCGGTATTCAACAACGGGTTCGAGCCGCAAAGTCAATGCTCAGCCTGCTGTGGTTGAAACGCGTTTGGGTTCTCTGGCTCTAGCACACAATGGTAATTTAGTCAATACAGGAAAACTACGCGAAGAGTTGGTAAACAACAACTGCAACCTCGTGTCAACAACAGACTCAGAAATGATTGCTTTTGCGATCGCAGAAGAAGTCAATGCGGGTAAAGATTGGTTAGAAGGTGCGATTCGAGCATTTCATCGTTGTCAAGGAGCCTTTAGTTTAGTCATTGGCACTCCCAATGGGATAATGGGAGTCCGCGACCCCAACGGTATTCGTCCTCTTGTCATTGGCACTATAGAAGGGAATCCAGTCCGTTACGTTCTCGCCTCTGAAACTTGTGGCTTAGACATTATCGGTGCGGAATACCTGCGCGAAGTACAACCAGGGGAGGTTGTTTGGATTAATGAGGAAGGTTTGGCATCATTTCAATGGACTCCCAAACCCCAAAGGAAACTCTGTATTTTTGAGATGATTTATTTTGCCCGTCCCGATAGCGTCATGCATAACGAAAGCTTGTACAGCTACAGAATGCGTTTGGGACGGAGATTAGCTCAAGAATCCCTTGTTGATGCTGATTTGGTAATTGGTGTTCCTGATTCTGGTATTCCTGCTGCCATCGGCTATTCCCAAATTTCTGGTATTCCCTACGCGGAAGGGCTAATTAAAAATCGCTATGTAGGGCGTACTTTTATTCAACCCACTCAAAATATGAGGGAATCGGGTATTCGCATGAAACTCAATCCTCTAAAAGACGTGTTGTATGGCAAACGAGTTGTCATTATCGATGACTCTATTGTCAGGGGAACTACAAGCCGCAAACTGGTTAAAGCTTTGCGTGATGCGGGTGCGTTAGAAGTGCATATGCGAATTTCTTCTCCCCCTGTGACTCATCCTTGTTTTTATGGGATTGATACCGATAGTCAAGACCATTTGATTGCGGCTCGGATGTCAGTTGAAGAAATTGCCAAGCAACTTGAGGTGGATACTCTTGCTTATCTAACTTGGGATGGTATGGTGGAAGCAACAAGAGAAGACCCCGGTAGCTTTTGTTCTGCTTGCTTTACAGGAAAATATCCCGTTCCTGTTCCCGAACCGCTTAAAGGTTCTAAGTTAATCTTGGAAAAAACTTCAGTGTAGATTTTTTGAACTGTAGCTTCGACGCAGATAATTTTTGAATGATTATCTGCGTCTGTATTTTTATATGCATCGATTTAGTTGGGATGCGTTCAATATTTAAAACGAGCATTCTACTTCTGTTGTAAAAATTCAATATTAGGTACTAGCGGATCGGAAACAATACCTACGCCCGTAAAACCCCAACGTTGAAGCAAACTTCCTAGCTGAGAACCAGGAAGCGATTCTACAGAAAAGCGGTTTGCTATTTCTGCTGCGTGTGTGTTGAGGTAACTCATAGCATCAAAGTTTTCGCGAAACAAAAGTAAGTACGTTGAAGCATTATCGGGATTGGGTCGTGCGACCAGATAGCGACCGTCAGCCTTTGACCGGAGTAAGTAATAGACGTCAGAAAACATAGTGTTGTGAGTGGTTGGTGGTTGATAGTTGGTAGTGAGCGATCGACTACCAACTACTTACTACTAACTACGAACTCCTAACTAATTTAAATTTTCCAAGCGAATGCGAGGGTCGGCAACTTTTAGCAGCAAGTCTGCTACTAGGTTACCAATGCTTAGCAGCACGGCACTCATGACCAAACTCGCCATCACTAAATATAAATCCTGGGATTGCACTGCTAGTAAGGTTAACCTTCCCAAACCAGGCCAATTGAAGAAATATTCTGCAATGAAGGCTCCACTTAATAAACTGGCAAGTTCAAAGCCCAATAAAGTAATCAAAGGGTTGATGGCATTCCGCAGGGCATGAACGTAAATGACTCGGTTTTCTGGTAATCCTTTGGCACGGGCTGTTTGAATGTAATCTTGTCTCAATACATCCAACAATTCTCCTCTAGTAATACGCTGCAAGCCTGCAAAACTAGTAATACTGAGTGCGATCGTTGGTAGAATCATGTGCCAGCTAATATCTAATAGCTGACCAAACCACGTCAGTTCAGTGAAATTGATGCTAGTCATTCCACCAACTGGAAAAACTGGTGAGGTGTTTTGAGCAAAAATCAGCAAAAATAGCGCAGTCACAAAGCTGGGGAAACCCTGACCAACGTAACTGATAACTTGAAAAATTCGGTCAACCCACTGATTTTGTTTGACGGCAGCAATAATACCCAAAGGAATGGCGATCGCCCACGTTACAATAAGAGAAGAGACTGCTAGCAGCAAAGTTGCTGGCACTCGCTCCCACAACAGTGATGATACCGAGCGTTGGTAAACAAAGCTTGTACCAAAATCTCCTTTTGTCAAGATTCTCCACAGCCAAAGCCCAAATTGCTCGGGCCAAGACTTATCAAGACCGAATTGCTTTCTGAGCTCGTCTATTCGTTCTGGGGATATTTTCGGATTTTGCCTGAGAGTGTCTACGTAATCTCCTGGTGCTAGTTGAATAATGAAAAACGACAATGCCGAGGCTAAAAACAAAGTTAACAGCGCTTGCAATAGCCGCTTCATTATGTAAAGAAATGTGTCGCTGGTGACCACCCTTGTCACCCAATCGCGACTTGCTTCCAAGGAGATTTTTGAAGTAGTCATTTGTATAAATGTTTTTTGTCCTTTGTCAGTCGATGTCTACAAGTGGTCACCGATCTCTGTATTAGTTAATAATGACTAATATTCTACAAGAGTAATAATTGGTGCATCTGGCAAATGTTTTCGTCCTTGCAAATCCCGTAGCTCGATGATAAACCCAAAACCTACGAGTTCGCAGCCAATTTGTTTTACAAGTTTTGCTGTTGCAGCAGCGGTGCCACCAGTGGCAATCAGATCGTCTACTACGAGAACTCGGCAACCCGATTGTAAAGCGTCTTGATGAATTTCCAAACAATCCGTACCGTACTCAAGTGCATACTCAACAGAGTGAACTGCTGCTGGTAACTTTCCAGGTTTGCGGACGGGAATAAACCCTGCTCCTAATTGATAAGCAAGTGGTGCGCCAACAATGAATCCTCTTGACTCTATTCCTACCACGTAGTCTGCCATCAGGTTGGCCTCTTTGATTTGGTTGGCAAATAAGTCAACCATGTAGCGCAGCCCTTCTGGATCGCGCAGTAGCGTTGTGATATCGCGGAATAAAATTCCCGGTTTGGGAAAATCTGGAATGTCACGAATGAGAGATTTTAAATCCATAGGAAGGAGTTAGGAGTTAGAGATTGGGGTTTGAGGATTGGGGTAAAGTGAGGGTTTATTCTGAGACTCGGGGGGTAATGGGGATAAATACTTCTTGGCTCGTTTCCCTTGTCCACTTTGTCCCCAGTTCCCAATTCCTCTATTACCACATACCGCAAAAATCGTACACTATAATGTCATACGCTTGGTATTGGCTTTTCAGCAAAAAATCCATTGACGATTACTGAAATCTACACCAAGCTAGGGATGTAACGATCTCGATACGAATTAAGGCAGGTGAATTGATGCTTGAGAAAGTTTAAATTTTAATATACGGAAACGTTAGTGTAAAAAGAGTAAGTAGTGTATATGATAGGTACCTTGCCACAACTGAGCCAAGTCGAATTTAAAAAATTGGCTTGCTTATTTTAAATTAGTTTTACCTGCTTTGTTAAAGTCGTACAAGGTCTTTATAATGAATGTCTCTGCTAGTGTAACGTCTTATAATAGTCCAACCCCTAAGTCTTCGCCGATGATTCTGGAATCTTTACCCGAACCAGCGATCGAGGGACATGACTGTCCCCGTCGAACTCGGATGCAAATAGACTTAATATTACTGGCGATTGAGGCTTTGGAGCTAGGTGGCTCCGAAGCTATTTTGGCATTTGCTGAAGAGTTGGATCTTAAAGGTATTGTAAAAAATAGAGTCAATTTGTGGCGAATGCGTAGCACAAATCCTTTACGAAGAGCACATACCCGTCGGATCTTAACTATTACAGAGGCAAAGGCTTTAGTGGTTATTGCGTGCTACATAGCACGACGTCTGACAGTTGTCATTCGCCAGCTGTTAATGGTGTATCAACAAATGGTTGAAAAACAGATACCATTAGAACAAAATTTACGTCTCTCAAATTACTTGGAGAGATTTAGAGCACATTTTAAGAGCAGAATGAATCCCCGACGTTCTGGTTTAACTACATTAAATTCTGATGAAAAATTAGATGAACTGGCTATAAATTTGTTAGGACAACTCTTATTTTGTACCGGTACATCTGGAATGCAAAGGTTCTGGATTAGTCTATTTGACGGTGAAGTGGAATGAATATTCAGCGTAAGTATAGTTTACCTAATTGTACGCTCCTTTTGGAGGGTTTGAGTGATGCTACAAGGGCGGCACATCTTCAAGAACTGCGCCCGGAATTATCGATATTGGTAAATGCAGAATGTTATATATCTGGATATAAAAAACCTATATCAGGAGGACGAGAGTTTTTTGAAAGCTTGGTGAGAGCGGTTAGTGCTTACGCTCAAGAGTTTTTAAGCAACATACCCAATCCTCAAGCACGTGACTCAGAATCAGAATTGGTGCAGTTACAAAAAGTGAGTCGCGATCGCCACAGATTAGTCGTACACTCTGAGAATGCATCACAAGAAACGGGGGCAAATTCTCACGGTCAACCAACCACTGAAATCGATTTAAACACAGTACAGCTTTTTGATTTAGTAGAAGCAATAGACCAATTTTTTGCAGATAGCCAAACACTCCCAGAGTTATCGTTAAAAGTACAACCCGTTGCCAGACGATATGGCAACTTCAACCAAGCTTTAGTTAAGCAAGCTGTTCCCGCTGGTATAGGTGTCACTAGTTTGGCAGCAGCGGCGGTTGCTTTTAGCATCATTCCAGTACCTGAAATCCGTCCACCGCAACAAAACAATACACAACCCACTAGCAGCACAACATCTCGTTCCAACGCTCTTGCTTCTCCTGGTGTCACACCCACACCAGCCCCTAACGAACCAGTAGCAGCAAGCCCTACTTTCACGCCCACACCAACATCTACGACTGCCAGCGAGTCTACGCCTGCTTCCCTTGCTGCATCTGTAAATCCTACGACGCCAACACCAACACCAACTCCCACCGCACCTGAAGCAACTGCTCCGACTCCAATCCCAAACCCAACAGCCGTTAAAGATTTAGAAGCACTTTTAAACACGGTTCCCGAGATTACGGATGCATCCGTTTTACGTGCATTGCAACGCCAAGTTTACAACCAAATTAATCCAGAGTGGGCAAATCGTTCAGCATTAACTCAGGACTCCGTTTTTCGGGTCGGTGTTGCTGGGGATGGTTCCCTTGTTGGCTATAAAGCAGTCAATAAAGCTTCCAATGACGCTGTGGCGAACACTCCCCTACCCAAGCTGCTTTATAATCCTGCAAATTCGCGGGGTCCCATTACTAATGAACCAATCGCTCAATTCAAAGTCGTTTTTACAAACCGAGGCATTTTAGAAATTAGCCCTTGGCGCGGGTACACTAAAACTCCAGAGGTTATAGGTAGCAAAATTACTGACGCCAACACGATCGGTGTACTCAACCAGAAACTGACTAATACTATCCGCCAGGGTTGGCGTAATACAGCATCTTTCCCAAAAGATTTGAAGTATAGGGTAGCTCTTAATAAAGACGGAGCGATCGCCGATTACGAACCACTCAATCAAGTAGCTTTTGACTATTTCCGACAAACACCCCTTCCCAAGATGTTCCAACAAGACGTTTATGGTTCAAATACAGGTGCGCCAAACAGCAAAGAACCTCTTGCTCACTTCCAAGTGGTCTTCAAACCTGACGGTAACATTGAAGTGACTCCGTGGAAGGGGTACGGACAATAGCTAATAGCTAATGGCTAATGGCTAATGGCTAATGGCTAATGGCTAATGGCTGATGGTGTGCCCACCAGTACCGATCGCAAAGTGTAGCACGCTCACGTGCTATGGAGGAGAGTTTTCCTCTCATAGCACTGGCAAACTTGGAGGGTTAATAGTGCAATTAGCTAATAGCTATTAGCCATTAGCTATTAGCATTCTTTCACTTTGTAATCTTGCCCATATAATTTCCCCAAAGCTGTGCTGCTTGAGCACTACTCCCAGAAGTAGGAGAATTGTTATCGTTTCCCAGCCAAATTCCTGTTGCTAGCCGTCGTTGGGGAATAAACCCAATAAACCATAAGTCAACGTTGTTGTTTGTTGTACCCGTTTTACCTGCTTCTCCCAATCCAATCGCTGCACTGCGACCCGTACCGTTTGTTACCACTCCACGAAGCATCCGCACCATCGTATCGCTAATTTCTGGTGATAAAACTCGCTTGTTGGCTTCTGGATCTTGGTCAAAGGAATAAATAACACGACAAGTCTTTGGGTCTTTAATATCGCGGCAATCGCTACTATCTAGTATTCTACTAATTGCATGGGGACGGTTCCATACACCATTGTTGCCAATGGCACTAAAGGCACCTGTCATTTCTAATACATTAACCACGCTCTGACCCAGTATTAACCCAGGGACTTCTTCCAACTCGGATTTAACACCCAAGCGTCGTGCCATTGATATCACTTTATCTAGCCCTACGTCCTGCGCTAGTCTTAAGGCAATAGGGTTTTCAGATAAGGCTAAGCCAGTGGCAACGGTCAAACTTCCCGCACCCGTGCGGCAGGGTTTATAAGTAAAGCCTCTCCAGCGTAAAGGCAAACAGGAATAACTTCTCCCTGATGAAATTCCTTGCTCGATCGCTGCTGTGTATGCAAAAACTTTGAAGGTAGAACCGGGTTGCCTTTTTGCTTGAACGGCGCGATTGAATTGGCTGGTTCGGTAATCCGTACCACCAACCATAGAGACAATTCCACCCGTACTAGTATCAAGAGTTACCATTGCCCCTTGGGAAAAGCCAAAATTTCTTCCAGCCGTGCGGACTTGATTGCGTAACGCTGTTTCTGCTTGTGACTGAATTTGCGGGTCTAGCTGAGTTTCAATAATAAAGTTTCCCTCAGTTGCTAGTTCTTTTCCCAAAATTTTTTCTAGCTCTTGGAAGACATAACTATAAAAGTAAGGAGCAATGGTTTTTGCTTGCTGTTCGCAAACTTTGGAACTAATTTCAACGGGCGATCGCCTTGCTCTGTTATATTCGTCCTGTTTCACTTTGCCCATTTCGAGCAATCGTCGCAGTACGCGATTGCGGTATTCTATAGTTCTCAGCTTGTTATTGCTATCTCCACAAAAGTCGAAGGCATTGGGGGCTGGCAAAATTCCCACGAGTGTTGCTGCTTCTGCAAGAGTTAATTCTTTGGCTGACTTGTCAAAATAATACCGAGACGCATCTTCAAAACCTGATGTATCTGCTCCCAAAAAAACCCTGTTTAAATAGGTCAGCAGAATGTCATCTTTACTGTAAAATGTCTCCAGCTTTAAAGCGATAACTGCTTCGCGGAATTTCCGTCCGAGGGAATCCTGTCTGCCTACGTAACTCTGAAACAAACTTCGGGCAACTTGTTGGGTAACAGTACTGGCTCCCTGTTGGACATCCCCACTACGGGTATTAATAAATACTGCTCGTAAAATTCCTAACGGATCGACGCCAAAATGCCAGTAATACCGACTATCTTCCGAAGCAACGACTGCTGCGGGCAAATAAGGACCAAAATCCTGCAACCGCTTCATATCAATGTGGGCGGTTGTTCGTGGTTCCCGCAGTCGTGTTTCTCCATCACGAGCGTAAATCACAACTGGTGCTCGCGTTGCACCAGGTAGGGGTCTGACACTGACCTTCAACCATTCGACACCGATGGCAAGTACCATGAGAGAAACCGCACCAGCCGCACCCAGTCCCGCCCAACCTGCGGCTCTAACGTACCAGGCGGGTGGATTGACATATTGCAATCTGACTGAAGCTGCTAGTTCTGGCGGTCCAAGGGTAAGAACGTCTCCGTGACGCAGTTCCAAAGATTTTACCCGCCGCTTGCCTCGATAAATACCATTTGTAGATTCTTCATCTTTAATGACAAACGCAGGAGTTCTTTGGCTGGAGTCCCTTGAGAGAGATAGATGAATTTGACTGACGACTGGATTGCGAACAACGATATCGCAGGACTTAGAACTGCGTCCCAATATGTAGCGATCGCCTAAGAGGGGATATACTTCTGCTTTATCTGCCCCCGCATCCTGCACCCAAAGTTCCGGTACTTTGGCATTAGGCTTGAGTGCCAGTTTAGAGAAATCTACTCTAGCTTGAATTGTCTGTACTGCTTGAGTTATTTGACCAAGCAAAGTTTGTGGCTTTTGAGGCGGTTGGGGGGAACTCATGTGCTATTCACACTACTTTGAATGAGTGAAGAACCGGGGTTTATTCGTCTTTAATACCAAGTATCCACCATTGTACTCATAAGCTTATGAAGACGGTGGCAGTCTTTGGCAGTTCCCGATTCCAGTTAACTATCTGTATCTGTTGACTGATGTTGTTAACTTCGTCATGTGTTTATCTTGTTATAGCTTGTTTTTTTACTGTCACGCTCATTTTTATCTCCAATTTTTCAAAAAAAATTATTCACCTTTTGATATTGTGTGATATAATAGTCAGAATTTTTAGAAAAATGATAAATTTTTCTTTTATAACATATAAGAATATTTTAAAGCAAAAATATATCTCTTCATTTAGGATGATTTTCTATGTGCTATTGTCTGTTTAAATAAGCGGAAGTACTCCGTTGAGGTGTTGAGGTTAAGAAATATGAACGGAAGATATCTAGCCTTCATCGGTACAGCAATTGCTTTAGCGTTTTCAAGCAATGTTGCTGTTGCCCAATCAACTAAGTTTGAGGGGGTCGCTCAAGGTGGTCAGCCATCTACTGCTAAACCATTCAAACTTTCCCCAGAGGGCAAGAAAATCCTGTGCCAAAATTTCCCCCTAAATTCTCAATGTCAAGCAGGTGGTGGTACGGGCGCGACTCAAACCCCCTCTAGCGGTAGTTCAGGCACTCAGAATACCAACAAAGAGCCAGCAACAGGCGCTCCTAACAGCACTACCCCAGAAGGTACATCTACTCCTGGTGATAACGGTACTCCTGGTGTAACTGGTCCTGGAGGTACAGTCGAGCCTTCTACGACTCCTCCTGGCGGTTCAACAACCGATCCTTCTCGTACAACTGCTCCTGGTAGCGAGACTACACCTGTGGCACCATCCGGTACAACAGGTGCTCCAGATAGCGGTACTGGTACTCAACAAATCACTCCAGCTCCTGGCACTCCTGATAGTACAGGCGCTCCCAACAGCACTACCCCAGAAGGCACATCTACCCCCGGTGATAATGGCACTCCCGGTAGCACTGGTCCTGGCGGTTCAACCACTCCTTCTCAGGGTTCTGGTTCCGAACAGCCCTCCACAGGTGGTTCAAAGTAATTAAGATGCATTAAGGTGTCATCTGATATTAATCTGCTTGTAAAAGCAAAAGTGAGGGGTGGGTTAACTGGGTTAGCCTACCCCTCACTTGTTGTTAACAGTGACCAGTTTATAATGACTGGTGACTGATGACAGGTCAAACCTACTTGTGGTTTGAAGTTGGTGTTTTTTGAAAAGTAGAAATTAGCAAGCAAGCAATCCCGATATTGATAAAAACATCAGCCAAATTAAACACAGCAAAGTTAATTAACCGAACATCCAGAAAATCGACAACATAGCCATGAATAAACCTGTCGATACCATTACCAATTGCTCCACCTAAAATCAACCCATAGCCCAGTTGGTCCCAAAAATGTAACACCGGACCAAACCATGCCATTGCTATCAACACCAGACTGACTCCTAGTGATAACCAACGCAACCACTCTACTTTTCCTGAAAATAAACTAAAAGCAGCACCAGTGTTGGTGACATAAGTAAAGTGAAATATTCCAGGTAATAAGGCTTGCGTTTGTCCCAAGTTAAAAGTTTGCACTATCCAATATTTTGTCAGTTGATCTAAGCAAAAAGCCACCACAGCAGCAACCCAGAAGAGATTATTTTTTATACGCATAACTGATTACTGGTCACTACACTAGTAAAACATGAGATGGCGCAGCACATATGCTATTACAACTACAGCGCAAACTACAGCTAATTGTCCCGGTAATGCAAACCAGGAGTATTTCAGCATTGCTTGCGTCAAAGGCAAAGTTTCTGTACCTTGCCACTTTAAAACAGAACTGATAATCAAATAAGTAATACCGCAGATGTGAACGGTTAACAACCCACAAAAACAACTAAAAGTCAGAGTTTCTAGTTTGGGTTTAGCTTTAAAGGCGAAATATCCACAAATCCAAGCCCCAGGAATAAAACCCAGCAAGTAGCCAAAGTGAGATAGTTTAACGTAGCCAATTCCACCACCCTCAGCAAATACGGGTAATAAGGTTAAGCCCATCACTAAGTAAGCAATTTGTGAGAGTGCGCCTGCATTTTTGCCTCCCAAACACCCAACTAGCAACACCCCACCAATTTGATAGGTAACTCCCAAAGAGAAAGTGTGAACTCCCTGGTGGCTCCAACTCCAAGGTAGGGTGGTGACATGGGCTTCCAAGAACGTACCACCCATTGTCAGCAGTAAGCCAATCATAGACCATAATAATTGATTGGATGCAGCTAGCATTTACACAGCGCTCGCGTAAAGGACTTTTATAAATAAAATAAAAAATAGTCAACTTTATCTTAATTCCCTAAATTGTTAACTGAGAAATATTTAGCTAGTACAAGAAGGTGGGAAATATTTCTTGTATGAAGCACAATATGCCTTTAGCCATTAAATCTCTGTCTTATCGCATCCGTCTGCGGATAGAGAATGATAAAATTTTATAACTGGCTACCAGTAGCTTTAAGAATCATAACGATAGGATGTCGTACTTCCTGCGTTAGTACAAAAGTATTAAAAGAGTTGATTTTTTTGACTAACTAACTTATTTCATTCAAAAGCGATCGGTAAAAAATGTTAATTTTTTATAGATAAATTAAACTAGAGCCATTGGTCTTAGCTATGTTAACCTTTTCTTTACTCTACAGCTGTATAGTATAAACGCTTAGTCGGAAAATTAGTAAAATACACGTCCATGCTTTTCCGTTACCCTGTCAATAATTCTTCTCGCCTAACGAGAACAGTTTCAGTTCTTGCACTTACCCTAAGTTTAGCTGCTTGTGGGGGTGGAGAACAGCAAGCACAAAATGGTAACAACACCAGTGAGAATACTGGTACTGCTACAAATACAACTGCTACCGCACCAGGAAAACTCGATTTAGGTGGAAATGTATCCTTAACAGGTGCAGGAGCATCTTTCCCCGCACCTTTATATACAGCTTGGTTTCAAGGATTAAATCAGAAGTATCCCAACCTGCAAGTTAATTATCAGTCAGTTGGTAGCGGTGCGGGTGTCGAGCAATTTATCAAAGGCACAGTCGATTTCGGTGCTAGCGACGTTGCGATGAAGGATGAAGAAATTAAGAAGGTAGACAGAGGTGTTCTGTTACTACCCATGACTGCAGGTAGCATCGTCGTAGCATATAACGTACCGGGGGTAGACCAACAGATAAAACTGCCTCGGGAAGTTTATACCAACATTTTCCTGGGTAACATCAAGACCTGGAACGATCCTAAAATTACTGCTGCCAACCCTGGTGTTAACTTACCCAATACACCCATTACAATCGTACACCGCTCGGATGGTAGCGGTACAACAGGCGTTTTCACCCAGCACTTAAGCGCAGTGAGTCCAGAATGGAAATCCAAAGTTGGGAGTGGCAAAACTGTCAGTTGGCCTACAGGAGTTGGTGCTAAAGGTAATGAAGGTGTAACTGCTCAGGTACAACAAACACAAGGTGCAATTGGTTACGTTGAGTACGGTTACGCCAAACAAAACGATTTGAAATTTGCATCTTTACAGAATAAGGCAGGACAATTTGTTGTGCCTTCAGATGCATCCGCAGCGAAAACTCTTGAATCCGTTGCCTTACCTGACAATCTCCGCGCTTTTATCACAGATCCTGAAGGCGCAGAATCATATCCCATCGTGACCTACAGCTGGATTTTGGCGTATAAAAAATATTCCGACCCCGCAAAAGCTAAGGCCGTGGAAGCTATGATTGAATATGGCTTGACGGAAGGTCAAAAACAAGCTCCCGAACTCGGATATGTTCCTCTTCCTCAGCCTGTGGTGCAAAAAGTGGCAGCAGCGGCAGATGCAATTAGCCCCGATTACAAAATTGCAGGGGGTGCTGCTGGCAATACGACTGCGGCTAGTACTGGTAAATAGACAAATAACACTTACAAATTTTCAAGTTCGCCGTCACGCATTTCATAAACACAAGCAGAACCGCTGAAATAGTCTTAACTGTTAACTTGTTTGAGGCATGGAATTAAAATTTTCATTTTTAAGCGGTTCGCTCCCACTTTTTTGTCAATAAGTGAAATCATTAGATGAACAGGCAAGCTGAGAGTCATCAACCCACTATTCAACCTCGCTCTCAGGTTGAAAAATCAGTAGATAACGGTTTTATCTGGCTGACTCGGATTTTTGCAATAGCAGTTGCTCTACTTCTATTGTGGATAGCAGTTCAGGTTGCGATTCAAGCAGGACCCGCGATTCGAGAATTTGGTCTTGGATTTTTAGCAAAAAGCGCTTGGAACCCCGTTACAAACGACTATGGAGTGCTACCGCAAATCTACGGGACTTTGATGAGTGCTTTCATCGGTCTACTTATAGCAGTACCAATAGGTGTTGGTACTGCTGTTTTGTTGAGTGAAAGTTTGTTACCATTACCAGTAAAAACAGTCATAGTTTTTTTAGTAGAACTCCTAGCAGCTATTCCTAGCGTTGTTTACGGAGTTTGGGCAATTTTTGTGCTCATTCCTATATTGACCGATATTGGAAAATGGTTGAATGCTAACTTTGGGTGGATTCCATTGTTTAGCACTGTTCCTACAGGTCCGGGATTGTTACCTGCCGGTGTTATCTTGGCAATTATGATTCTGCCAATCATTACAGCTATATCCCGCGATGCTCTGATTTCTGTACCCTCGAGTTTGCGTCAAGCGGCTGTAGGGCTCGGAGCCACTCGATGGGAAACTATTTTTAAAGTTCTCATTCCCGCTGCATTTTCTGGAATCGTCAGTGCGGTGATGCTAGCACTCGGTCGGGCAATGGGAGAAACCATGGCTGTCACAATGATTATTGGTAACGCTAACACGATCAGTCCTTCGTTGTTTGCACCATCCAATACAATTTCTTCGCTACTGGCAAATCAATTTGCAGAAGCAAGTGGTTTGCAAGTCAGCGCTCTAATGTACGCAGCGCTAGTTCTGTTCATACTAACTTTGATAGTTAATATTCTGGCAGAACTTATTGTTTTAAGAGTGAAGCGACTGTAGGAAGTGGGTGTATTTAGAATATGGCAACTGTTCCAAACCAGCCTGGTGGCGGATTTACTGGCAACTTAGCTCGCGTTCCCATGTCTCCCCGAACTCTTTTTAGTACGGTGATGACTGGCATAGCATTTCTATGCGGGATGCTGGCTCTTTTGCCTTTGCTGGCAGTATTGACTTATGTAATTATCAAAGGCTTTAGCAGTCTCAGCCTCGATTTGTTCACCAAACTACCACCACCACCTTTGGTAAAGGGTGGCGGTTTTGGTAATGCGATTGTGGGAACACTGATTATGGTGGGAATTGCCGCTTTAATTAGCGTTCCATTTGGCGTTATGGCAGCTATTTATTTGACAGAATTTAGTTCTGGTAAACTTTCACGCTGGATTCGCTTTGCTACCAACGTTCTGAGTGGAGTTCCCTCTATCATCGCTGGGGTTTTTGCTTACGGTATTGTTGTCGCTACAACAGGTGGCTTTTCAGCAGTCGCTGGCGGTGCAGCTTTGTCAATTCTCATGTTGCCTATTATTGTGCGAACGACTGATGAAGCTTTGCAACTCGTATCAAAAGATTTGCGACAAGCAGCGGTGGGTTTGGGAGCAACTAACTTTCAAACAGTTTCTTGGGTAGTCGTACCTGCTGCTGTTCCCGCTATTGTCACTGGCGCAACTCTCGCGATCGCTCGTGCGGCTGGAGAAACGGCTCCTTTGCTATTTACTGCTCTATTTTCTCAGTTTTGGCCGAGTACTTTATTTCAACCGACTGCTTCTCTGGCAGTTTTGGTCTTTAACTTTGCAATTGCTCCCTTCAAAAACTGGCAATCGCTAGCTTGGGCTGCATCTCTCATCTTAGTATTGTTGGTTTTGATTACAAGCATCATTGCTCGTTGGGCAACTCGCGAACGCCGCTAAGCAACCATAGTTTAATGGCTCTAAGATTCAATCCTCGGAAAATTTTATGACAACTAACGTTAGAAGCGAAAATCAAACGGGAACTGTTTTCCGTACAGAAGGACTAAATGTATACTACGGAAATTTTTTGGCAGTACGCGATATTTGGCTTGATGTTCCCAGAAATAAGGTAGTTGCTTTTATCGGTCCTTCTGGATGTGGTAAGAGTACCTTATTGCGTTGCTACAACCGTCTCAATGACCTAATTGAAACTTTCCGAGCCGAAGGAAAAGTTTTTTATCAGGGTGAGGACTTGTATGCACCTCATATCGACCCTGTTGTCGTCCGTCGAAGAATTGGGATGGTGTTTCAAAAACCAAACCCGTTTCCCAAATCAATCTATGACAATATTGCCTTTGGTCCTCGATTGAACGGATTCAAAGGTGATATGGATGAACTTGTAGAGCGATCGCTCAAACAAGCCGCTCTATGGGATGAAGTCAAGGACAAACTGCGACAAAGCGGATTGTCTCTCTCCGGGGGACAACAACAGCGTCTGTGTATTGCTCGTGCGATCGCAGTTCAGCCGGAAGTCATTTTAATGGACGAACCCTGTTCTGCTCTTGACCCCATTTCTACCTTGCGTGTTGAGGACTTGATCCACGAACTCAAAGAGCGCTACACAATCATTATCGTAACCCACAATATGCAGCAAGCTTCACGAGTATCGGATTTGACCGCTTTCTTTAACGTCCAAACTTCTGAGAAGGGAGGTCGTACAGGTTATCTTGTGGAATACGATCGCACGGAAGCAATTTTCCAAGATCCACAACAACAAGCTACGAAAGAATACGTCAGTGGTAAATTTGGCTAAAAATTTTATCTGCTTGTTGTAATTATTACTAATGAAACAGTTTATTGAAAACGCAGTGGGGCGAGCAATGCTTGCCCTTATTTTTGTGGTACCTGGGCGATCGAAAACACTCTCTCACAATTACATCATTGAGAGAAATTTTTTCTATGAAACTGTAAAAGCGATTCCTAAGCGGGCAGCGAGAATCGAACTCGCATCAATAGCTTGGAAGGCTATGGTTTTACCACTAAACTATGCCCGCAAATTTCCAACTATTTAAGGATAACACAATGTTTGTGAAATGACAAGTTGTGGGTGGTTAGTTGTTAGTTGGTGGTTGGGGGTCAGGCGGTTCTTTGCTTTGTATGGTGATGCGTACAACGAGATTGCTGACGGGAGGCTTTTTCCCCTTGATGCTTGCTGGAATGAATTTTTGGTCTTTGAAAAGTTCTAGCGCATACTCTCGATATCGACTGCTTTGAGGTTCTGAAATCTCTGGAGGTATATAAACATCTGCGAGATTGCCATTGCTGTCAATAATTAAAGAGGCTTGGAAAGTTATGGGTCCTGGTGTCGGCTCTTCGTTGGGTGAAATGTTTAATTCTTTTTGCCTGGTATTTCCTACAGGCTGAGCTAAGTTTTCTGGAATGTCTTTTTGTACGCCACTAACTTCTATATCCCAACTTCCAACCCCTATTCCTCCTGGTTGTATGTTGGGTGATGATTGTTGTGGTGGTTGAACTGGTTGGGCTAAATCAGACAATGGCGTTCCTTTACCTGGAACGACTTCACCTTCTGTGTTGGGAAGATTTGCTGGTAAATCGTTAGCCCCGCTTGGTAAGGGATTGGGGTTGCTAGGATCGGTAGTGTTATTTTGTGGGTTAAAAGCGCGATCGCCATTCTCCTGATTTTTTGGCTCTTGAGCAGTTGTATCAGTATTTTCCTGAGAATTGGGTGAAGAAGTAGACTCGGGTTGTTGGTTGTCAACACTTGGGCTAGATGAAGGAGTGGGTTCTGGAGTCTCCGTAATGTCAGGTGAAGGAGTAGGTTCTGGAGTCTCTGTAATGTCAGGTGAAGGAGTGGGTTCTGGTTCTGGAGTCTGTGGAGGAATTGAATCTTTTGGTTCTGGATCTGGTTGAAATGTTGGTTTCGGCTCTACAGCAACTTTAGGTTGAGTTTTTGGATTTTTAGGTTTAACGTTCTCATCTGTTGTGAGTGGTGGAGTATTTGTAAAAGCAATAGCGCGTCTATCTTCAACAGGAGAAGATTTGGCTGCTGAAGTCTTTGGAGCAACTTGGGGAGGCTTAACTGAAGGCTTTTGCGCTGTTGGTTGTCTTTTTGGTGAAGCTTTTGTTGGAGTTTGTTTTGCCGGAATCGTTATAAATTCAATAGGTACAGCATGAGAAGAATTTTTTTGCAAAAGGCTCAACCCATGCGATCGCAACATCCAAAATAGCACCAGGTGCAGGCTTATAGAACTTAAGGCGATAGCAATCCACAACCCAGGCGGATCGGTATGTCGCCTGTAAGTTTTTTCTGGTATTGGGGTTTGGTCAGCAACAGGTTGTGTCATAAATTTAAATTGCTAATAGCTAATAGCTAATAGCTAATGGTAATTGACTATTAGCCCTCCCTTGTTCGCCCTCCCTTGTTCACCCGGGAAACCCGCCTATGGCGCATTCGCGCCACGCTTCGCTTTACCACTGGTCTCACCAGTCGCCAGGGCGCGGGAAACCCGCCTCCAGCGCCGATCTCATCATTAGCCATTAGCCATTAGCCATTAGCCATTAGCCATTAGCCCGTCTTCCATTATCTATTAGCTACAACTTCTGGTGTTACAGAGAAGGTAAGAACTGTTTCATCGACGCCTTTGAGTTCTAAGGGGCTGCATTTGGTAATTTCTTCATCTTGCAAATAATCTGCTACGGCTGCAGAAACCAGTATAGTACCGGGAAGAGCGGCTTGTTGCAATCGAGCTGCAATGTTTACACTTGGACCGATCGCCGTGTAGTCGGCGCGTTCGGAACTGCCAAACATTCCCACGACTGCTGTACCTTGGTGGATACCGCAGCGAAACTGAACGCCTGTACGTCCGTCACTTTCAAAAACGCCTTGCTCTCTCCAACGCTTGTTCAATTGTGAGAGCGATCGCAGCATGGCTCTAGCTGTATTAATAGAGCGCCGTACTTGTTCGTTCGGCGTGAGTTCTTCTGGTGCTCCAAAGAGAGCTAATATGGCATCTCCCATAAACTTATCGACTGTACCGCCGTTGTTAAATACGGCTCGTGTCATTTCTTCTAAATATTCATTTAATAATTCTGCGACTCGGCGCGATCTCAGAGTGTTTGATAGTTGAGTAAACCCGACGATATCACTGAACAAGACTGTAATTAAACGGGGTTCCGGTCGTAAATCTAAAACTAGATCCCCGACTGCTGCTTTTTGTACCAATACTGTTGGTAAAAATCGCTTTAGAACTGATTCTGTCAAATAGGTATTTAACTCTAAAACTCTCCGTTCGTTTTCTTTCAGGGCTAAAAGATTCCTAACCTCTGCAAGAAGTTCCCGGTCGTTAAACGGCTTTGCTAAATAAGCATCTGCACCGCGTTCTGTACCTTCAATTCGAGTTTCTTCGTCAACTTTTGCCGTCAGTAAGATAATAGGTATTCCTTTTAACTGTTCCTCATTACGTATTTCCCGAATCATTTCCAATCCGGATATCACAGGCATCATCAAATCGCTAACAATTAAATGAGGTACAAACTCGCGTGCAATCCGCAAACCCTCTAAACCATTACGGGCTGTACGTACTTGATAGCCATTAGCACGCAGAATACCGGATACATATGTTCGCAAATCTGGATTATCGTCTACTACTAAGATAGATGCTTTGGGGGTTTTGGAAGAATTAGCTGTGTTTGCTTTCTCATCTTCCCATGTCCCGTGTCCCCAATCCCCTGTTTCTTCTTCTACAAGTTCCAAGTCAGCTAACTCTACGCTAGCGCGACTTATATTTAATTCACATGGTGTTTCTAAAACTTGATCGGCGTTTAAGTGAGCGCGATCGGGAATCAGGGACACAGTGAAGGTTGTTCCTTCTCCGTAAACCGATTCAACATTGACTTCACCACCGTGGAGTTCTACCAATTCTTTGATGAGAGCCAAACCCAAACCGCTTCCTTCATACGAGCGATTCTCTGAACCTTCTGCTTGACGAAAACGTTCAAATAAAAAAGGAATTTGCTCTTTGACAATACCAATTCCGGTATCTTGTACCTGTAACAAACATCGGTTTCCTACCGATCGCACCGTAACGCCAATCGTGCCACCATTGGGAGTAAATTTCATGGCATTTGACAGCAGATTATAGACTACTTTGTCAAATTTTTCCATGTCCAAATAAACTGTAGGACAATTTTCTAGCTTGCTCAGCAGGTGCAATCCTTTTTTCTCGCAATAAGGGCGAAATGATTCTATAATTTGATTGACAAATTCCGCTAAATTGCAGGGACGAAAACCGGGCTGCATTCTACCTGCATCCAATCTTTGTAAATCTAGCAACTGATTGACAAGTCGCAACAAACGCCTGGAGTTACGTAATGCAATCGCGCATTGTGAGTAGGATAGCCCTTCTTTTGAAGCAACTGCTGCCTCCAAGGGTCCTAAAATTAAAGTTATGGGAGTGCGGAACTCGTGAGAAATGTTTTGAAAAAATTCAGTTTTTTGTCTATCTAATTCCAATAAGCGTTCAGCTTGGTCGCGAGTTTTTTGGTAAAGGCGTGATTGCTGTACGGCAATAGCTGCTTGAGATGCGACGGCTTTCGCCAAATCTATTTCTGATGGGAGCCATTGCCTTGCCCGATTATTTTCACGCAAGGTGATACTTCCTGTAATTTTACCATCAGCTAGTAAAGGAACTACCAAAAGCGAGCGGGCAGGGAGCCGCAACGGCAAATCAAATCCTCTGATTTCCGGCGGACATTGATTCATATCGGCGATCGCAATTGGTTCTTGCGTCCGCAATATTTCTTGTAAGATAGGATTTTCTTTAATAGGCGACTGAGATACAGGTAGCTCTTGCTTACCGTTCTGCTCGTAACTGTTAGAATCTTCACTTAATAAAGTGTTATGAAAATTGTCATACAAACCCACACGTTGGACAAATTCATCTTCCTCTGTCCATAAAGACAAAACACAACCGTCAACTTGTAAAGCTTGTCCGAGTTGTTGGGTAATAGCAGCAAAAATCTCTTGAGGATCTAAGCTAGAGCGAATAGCACTAGTAATTGTATTGATCAGCGATTCCCGCTTTGCCAAAGCGCGGACTTGCTCGTAAGCATAGGCTTGAGAAAGAGCAAGTGCTGCTTGATCGGCTACCATCATCACTAACTGCACCTCGTCTTCCTCCCAAATTCGGGGTATTTTGCATTGGTGCAGGGCAAGTACAGCCATCAGTTCTTGTCGGCAGATGAGCGGTACTATCAAACTAGAGCAAATCTCCGCCGCCGCAAAAGCTGTTGCACGGCTCTTCAATTCAGGGCGATCGTCGCTTTGGATGCGATCGTCCGTAGCGACTTGATTGATAACTTGAACTTCACGAGTTTCCCACAGTGTTTGGGAGAGGAGAGATGAGGGGGTAGACAAGGGAGAGAGGGGAGATGGGGAAGACAAGGTAGACAAGGTAGAAAGTTCTACTGTATCTACCTTGTCCCCCTCGTCCTCCTTGTCCCTTCCCACGGCTTTCTGATAAATAAATTCCTCATTTACCAGTTGGTTATCTTGAAAGGGACGTAAAAGACACACGTCCACCTCCAACATATGACCTACGGTATCTACAATTGCTTGTAAAATTTGCCGATAATCTAGAGCGCTACGAATCGTATTGGTAACGGTGTTTAGAAGCGACTCTTGGCGCAAAGTACGAGTTAACTCGCGGGTTCGGGCTTTCAAAACATTGTGGGTATCCAATGCTTGGCGTACCACTGTTTTCAGTTCTTCGGCTTCCCAAGGTTTTGTGACATATTTGAATACCTTACCAGCATTGATTGCTTCCACCAGGTCTTCGACATCGGTGTAGCCAGTTAAAATAATCCGGATAATGTCTGGATATTGAGTTGCTGTTAAACTTAAAAATTCTGTACCACTCATCATTGGCATCCGTTGATCGGAGATGATGACTGACACGTCTTCTTCTTTTGCCAGCAGTTCTAGTGCTGCAGGACCGGAGTTTGCTCTCAGTACCCTATAGTCTCGGTAAAAGGTACGATATAGCAAATCAAGGTTGTCGGGTTCATCGTCAACAACCAAAATCGTGGGTTTACTGTTTGCTTGGGATTTCATGCACCGCTTTCCTGCTGCAACGGCAGACGCATAAATAATAATCCGATCGGGTAGTTATGTATCAGAGTCAGGTGAAAGCAGAGCATTTTAAGTGGTAGGGTTATTTGCCTACGTAACTGCTGAGCGGAGGAAAGTTTGTTCACAGCCAATTGCCTCAATTGCCGGTCTAGATTACCATTTACAAGGGATGCACTCCTTGGGAGGTTGATGGGTAACCTTTAGTCTTACAGAATCATTAAATTCTTGCCAACTCTATCCCTCACCTCCGGCGAGAATTGTTAAACACCACTATGCAGCTTTCAGGAGTCGGTGAATAAATCCATCTAGTTAGGCTGCATATTTAAGTTTTCCCGCCACAGAACCATCGCTAACATTTTTCGGGAAATTTATTTAGGGCGAGCGTGGTAGAGTTTGTAATATTACTACAATACGGTTACAAATCAAAGTATACTATTAGACAAATAACTAACTCTAATTTAACAGTCAACACGGGCAAATTGCCACAACCCTCCCTATATTACCCGCAGTCCGATTTTAACTTCATCGGAAATCTTAAAATTATCGTCTAAGGTTAGATGGTGTTTTAGGATAGTTGAGAACAGTTACACTCCATAAAATCAAGATTAAACTAGCTTTGAAACCCTGGTTTTTTCATTCGCCTTATCAAGAGCCAGCTACCGCCGCTCCCAACGCCCCCTCTAAGTTTCAAATCCGTGCAGCTACACCTGCTGATTTGACTGGCGTTGCTCAAATCATTGCTGAGAGTTTTCACTCCAAAAATGGTCTTCTGGGATGGCTTTTTCCAATATTACGTTTGGGTATTTATGAAGATTTAAGACATCGGCTTGCATCAAGTGCTCCCCATCACGTTTGTTTGGTCGCGGCTAACACGACGAACCTTAGAGCGGATGATTTAGTCGGTACAGTAGAGATGGGTGTTAGATTCAATGATTCGTGGACTGAGGTTTCGAGGAGCGTTCTTTATTTATCCAACCTGGCTGTTCATCCCTTATATCGCAGGCAAGGAGCAGCGTCAAGTTTACTTTTAGCTTGTGAAAAAGTAGCCTTGAATTGGGGATTTCAAGATTTATACCTTCATGTTTTAGAAAACAACCACGAGGCACGCCACCTTTATTTCAAGCTGGGATATCGAGTCTATAAGGTAGAGTCTTGTTTAAACGCTTTTTTCCTGAGACGTTCGCGGCAGATTCTCTTACATAAGCGTTTGACCAGTGACCAGTGACTTTTTTTCAGATCGCAGACGCTACTTGTGAACTCCCAATGCCGCAGGCTGTACTCCCAAAGCTGTGCGGCGGTAGCCGTGGTATGATTGGCCGACTGTGCCAAAAAGGCTGTACGCTAGATCCATAAATTGAGCGGCGGCTCAACGCTTGATACCCAATCTTCAATCGTTAGTTAGCCTTCATGTCACTGGCTAATGTTAAAAAGACTTTTGCGTATTATAACGATAAAATTTTTATCTTTTGATTATAAGTATCTTAGTCTTTCTTGCTCAATAAATTTATTATTTTTTAATATAGAAAAATACTATATCTTACAGGTGTATAATTCTTCCTAAACTTATAGAAAAGTTTATCAGTTTTCTTTTTAGTAAATACGAGTGTCCTAAAACCAAATCTTTTTATGGTGTATCTGCTTGTGAAATAACATCAAAAACAGTAAAAGCTTTCTTGTAGAATAGATATTTAGATTGGCATCAGTAATATTACGATAAATATTCTGTTGAATCCTTACAAGAACTTTGTATTCAAAGTATCCATCTTTATAGAAACTTTAAAAAAATACTTCTACAGTTGGAGACAAATCCAGTTAAATCTCATAAAATATGATTACTCTAATACAGAACATTGTCTGTTTATTAAAATTTTTGTAAATAGGCTGTGGAATTATTAATATTAAAAATCAAAACTTTGATTTTACAACCTTTCTTTTATCAAATTGACAACTATCCCCAAAATCCTTCAATTTAGAGAAAAAATGGATAGCGCAAAGCGCCAACGCTATCAGTCTGCTATGGTATCTACTTATTACCCTGACACCAGATTCCTTGACTATTTTGTCATGCCAGATGGAACTGAGCAACCCTATGGCTCGGACCTCCTAACAATGCTGCTTAGTGGAAAAGTTTTCACAGTCAACAGTCGCAGGCGAAATGGTTTAATACTTTTTAAACATTTCCATGCTGAGTTTGCCGGACCGGGAGCAGCGGTAGGAGGCGATTACGATCGCGATTGTGTGGGGGCGCTACCAATAGGAAATTTATCTTTATTAACCCCAGAGACTCATGATGAACGCCAAAAGGCTTACTTAATCCGGCGACAGTGGATTAGATTGATTAAACAAATAACAGAAAATCCCATTCCCCAACAGCGCGTTCAGAAGGTTTTAGATCAATTTGAGCAATATTTTCCTCCAGAAATGGTTGCTCAGTTACCTGATGAAGCATTTGCTTTTTTGGTAGGTGTTTTACCACAAACAGTACGAATATCGCGTCGTTTGGGAAGTGATGACTCAGCCGACGAGGGTTATGATGAGTGAGTCGTTAGTGGCTAGCAGTTAGTAGTTAGCAGACAAAAGAGTTGAATGGCTTGCCAGATTTCTAACATAACGTTGCTTAAACTGTGGTCGCTACCAAGTTCTAATAACTTCACCCAAGGACGTTGGAGCGCAAAGTCACGGCTAGCTTGAATGGGAATGACTTCATCGTGTTTGCCGTGCAAGATCAAAGTGGGAATGGGACGTTGCAAAATCTCCTCTTTGTACTGACTCGCATCCAAAACAAAATCATAGCTGAGAGGAAGAGAACGTTTCTCTCCATAATGATGAACCATCAAATATTTTTCTCGTTGCCATTGCTGTAACGCTTCATCCCCCAGCTTAGGTAACCAATGAGATAAAAACCCAAAAGCGGGTGCTAGTAACACAAGGCGTTTCACTTGTTGATGCTGCTGTCCCAAATAGGCGGATGTTAAACCCCCCAAACTTGAACCAATTAACGTCACAGATGTAGAAGGTTCTGGTAATTCTAACGCGATTTGAGCCAACTGACGCGAGATGGTCAAGTTTGTGAAAGAAAGCGCATTTAAATCGGGAATTTTTAACTCAATATTAGCTTGGGTAAAGCGATCGCGAAGGTATATTGCTTTCGCAGAACAAGGACTTGATGCAAAACCATGAAGGTAGATATACTGCATAAATTATGAATGATGAATGATAAATTATGAAACAAGTGCGTCCTTCTTCATAATTCATAATTCATAATTCATAATTCATAATTTCTTATCGCATTGTGACAAATTCTTCTGCGGATGTGGGATGGATACCAACCGTGGCATCAAAATCTTTTTTGGTAGCACCCATTTTAACAGCAATTGCTACACCTTGAATGATTTCACCTGCACTGTCTCCAACCATGTGAGCGCCTAAAACTTTGTCAGTGGCAGTATCGACAACTAATTTCATCATTGTTCGATCGCTTGCGCCCGTCAAACTATGGAACAAGGGACGGAAGCGAGTGCGATAAATTTTAACTCCGTCTTCTCCTAGTTTTTCCTTAGCTTCGGTTTCTGTTAAACCAACTGTAGCGGCTTCTGGAGTGGAAAACACGGCAGTGGGAACATCTTGGTGACTGAAGACACGACGGTTCTCACCGAATTCGCTATCTGCAAAAGCACGACCCTCGCCTATAGCTACGGGGGTTAGGTTCATTCTGTCAGTTACATCACCGACAGCAAAGATGTTGGGTTGGGAAGTTTGGCTGTATTCGTTGACAGCGATCGCATTCATGGTACTGTAGCCCGGTCCTTCAATATCACTCGGAACAACATCCACTCCGGCGTTTTCCAAACCCAAGTCTTCTACATTCGGTGCTCGACCCGTCGCAGCAAGAAAAACATCGGCAACGATCGATTCTGTATGTTCTCCTGATAAATTAAGCTTTAATCCTTCTGGGACTCGTTCTACTGAGTCCACAATAGAATTTTTCACAATTCGCACGCCGTGCTCAATAGCTCCTTCTTGGATTCCAAGACGAATATCCTCATCAAAACCCTTCAACATTAGGTCTTTCCGAATGATTTGCGTTACCTCGCAGCCCAAACCACGCATAATACAAGCAAATTCCGTACCTATATATCCAGCGCCAATGATGGCAATGTGCTTTGGTTTCTCCTTCAGGTGAAACATTTCGTTAGAGGTAATCGCGTTTTCTATTCCAGGGATATCTGGTTTAACGGGACGTCCCCCAACAGCTATCAAAATTTTGTCTGCGGTTACCTTACGTCCATCAACTTCCACAGTGTGTGGGTCCACGATGGTAGCACGGCTTTTAAAGAGTTCAACTCCTGCTTTTGCTAAGAAGTTAATGTGGAGTTCTGATAACCGCCGGACTTCTTTATCTATAGATGTAATGAAACGTTCCCAGTCTAATTCGGCTTCACCAACTTTCCAACCATAACCAGCTGCATTTTGAAATAATGCTGGAAAGTGAGAACTGTAAACCATGAGTTTTTTAGGAACGCAGCCACGGATCACGCAGGTTCCGCCGACTAAATCGTTTTCGGCAATGGCTACTTTTGCCCCATAGCTAGCAGCTCTTTTGGAAGCTGCCAAACCCCCAGAACCAGCACCAATAACAAACAGGTTATAGTCATATGTCATAATTGAATTTCCTTGAATGAATTAGGAAAGATCGAGAAACTCTTCACCTACAGTTGGGTGAATGCCAATAGATTCATCTAAGTCTTCCTTGGTAATACCTTTACGAATAGCAACAGCAAGACTTTGAATGATGTCCGCAGCATTTTCACCAACCATATGAGCACCTAAAACACGCTCTGAATCACCTTCAACGATTAACTTCATCGTAGCTTGTTCGCTCTCGTTGGTTAAAGACGACAAAGGTTGAAAGTGATGGCGATAGAATTTAACGGAATCACCAAATTTTTCCCGTGCTTTTGCCTCCGTCAAGCCTACACCTGAGCCTTCAGGACGACTAAAAACAGCAGAAGGAACTTCATCATAATTAATTTTTTGCTCTTTTTTGCCAAAAATTGTATTGGCAAAAGCGTTTCCTTGTGCTTTTGCCACAGGTGTTAATTGAGGGCTACTCGTGCAATCACCAACAGCAAAAATATTTTCCACGGTTGTACGATTGTACTCATCAATCTTGATTGTCCCTTTTTGCTCGAGTTCAACTCCAGCCTTTTCCAATCCTAGATTTTTCGTATTTGGAGCCCGACCAACCGCCACTAAAATCGTATCTGCTGGTACTGTTTTTCTTGATTCCCCAACAATTAAAAGCAAGCGTTCTTCCAAGTATTTAATTTCTTTAACCATGCTGTTGTTAATAAAACGAATTCCTCGTTTGCTCAACCCTTGTTGAACGCCCCTGCGGATATCAATATCAAATCCCGACAAAATTGTTTCATCTTTATCTATGACCGTTACCTCGCATCCAAAAGCATTCATCATGCTGGCAAATTCCACACCAATGTAACCGCCACCAATGATGACTAATCTTTTGGGTAAGTAAGGTAAATGAAACATCTCACGAGATGTCAGGGCGTATTCAATCCCCGATATTTTTGGCTTGACGGCGTACCCACCCACGGCAATTAAAATTTTATCAGCGGTGTATTTACGTCCATCGATATCTATAGTGTGAGCGTCAGTAAAGCTAGCATGACCTCGAATGAGTTCAATTCCTGCTTCTTGTAACTGTTTCAGGTAGGAGTCTTGGATGCTGTCGATATGCTTATCTACAGACTTAATAAATTTTGTCCAGTCAAAGTAAGTTTTGCAGTCACTCCATCCATAGCTGAGCGCGATTTGATTTTTCAGAGCAAAATCGGCGGCTTGGACGATGAGTTTCTTGGGAACACAACCGCGATTTACACAAGTACCACCAATAGCTTCTTTTTCAGCAATGGCGACACGCGCACCGTAGCTAGCTGCTTTTTTGGCGGCTGCTAGTCCCCCAGGACCAGCACCAATGACAAACAGGTCGTAGTCGAAGGTCATGGCTTTTGGGAAGAATGAAAAGCAAAGAATTAGATCTTTTCTCTATCATCGCAATTCCTGAGCACATCGGCTAGGGGCATTGGGGAGGAGTGGGGGAGGGGGAGAGGGGAGAGGGGGGAGAAATTTCTACCTTGTCTACCTTGTCTACCTTGTCCCCAATCTCTCAAGAAGACACTGTTTGAACAACCACTCTGGGTTTTCGCAAAGTTTCCTGGTAACTTTGCGGTTCTCCTAGCAGGACGACCGAACAACGTATTTGCTGAACGACTTCAGTTGTTAGGTCGCTTATGGCTACCTGACCGATGCTCAATCGCCGACGGCGCGATCGCAATACGACAAGGTCGGTTGATTGCGATGCTTTGACAATAGTACTCACTACATTATCTGCTGGTGTAACAGATATATTGGTAGGGCTTTCAGGGAAGTATCTGGAAACAAGGAGTTCTAATTGGGACTTCATCCAGGAAATTCGGGCGGTGGAAGTCCGGCGATCGCACACGTGAAGTAATGTGACTTCTGCTTGATTGACATTTGCCAAAATCTTCACAAATTGCACGATTCGCACCGACTCTTGGGTCAAATTTTCAATGGGGATTAAAATTCGCTGTATGTTACTTGGGGAATCCAACAGACGGGTGACAGCTACCGGACAGTGAGATGCCCAAAGCACTCGATCGATGACATTACCAAACAAACGCGCACGCAATCCTGTTGTTCTACCCCAACCCATGACAACTAAATCAGCATTTTGCTCTCGACTGACATGGCTGATAGACTGAGGAATGTTGTAGTCGATCCGTGTCACGGGTTCTACTTCTACACCCAATTCTTCACCCAATGATACTGCATTGGATAGAAGAATTTTGTTTTGCTGTAGGTTTTTTTCTAATTCCGGAGAGTCCATATGCATGTGGGCGGGTGTCACAGCTAAAGCCAGAATTTTACCCTTTTCACGGCGCACTAAAAGTCCTGCCATTTCAATCAAAGCTCTTTCCGTTTCCGGATTGCGAACGGGAACAACAACGGTGAATCCTTCAACGGGTTCATTCCTCCAACTAAGCATTGTCCCATCTGTTTCATCTGTTTCATCTTGGGGACTGTTACCCATTGTTGCCAACCCAGGTGCGCTGCGGGCTGTGATCAGTGGTCCCAATGTTGCTGTCACCATCATTAAAACTATGACCCCATTGAGTACATCTTCAGTCACTAACTTGGCTCTGTAAGCAACCAAAGTTGCTGCCAATGTAGCTGCAACCTGGGGAAGAGACAAAGACCACATTGTAATCATTTCCCGCCAGTTATAGCGGTACACCAGTTTTGCCAAAAGTGCTGCTGCAAACTTACTACCAATTAAACCGACCAAGATAGCTAGTGTCAGCCAGATGGAACTGATGCTTTTAATAAATCCTGGAATATCAATTAACAAACCCAAATCCACAAAGAAAATGGGGATAAACAAGACATTACCAACAAAAACCACCTTTTCTTTTACGGGTCCCGAACCGATCACCTCATTCACCGCCAATCCGGCAAGAAATGCTCCAATAATCTTTTCTACGCCGATAACTTCTGCACCTAATGAGGAGATAAAAACTACCAGCAGAACAAACAAAAATTGGTTTCCTTCTTCGTCACCAGTGCGTTTAAAGAATTGATGCCCGAGCCATTTAAAACCAAATAAAATAATCGCAGAATAAATAATAAGTCCCAGTAAAAGCTTGGTTATACTAAATGCTGAAAATTCTCCTCGGTGGATACCAACACATACCGCCAGTACGAGCAGCGAGCCAATGTCAGTGAAAATGGTTGCACCGATGGTAACAGTCACTGCTTCGTTGTTAATGACTCCAAGCCTGCTGATGATAGGATATGCCAACAAGGTGTGCGAAGCAAACAAGGAGCCGATTAAAACAGAAGCATTCCACTCAAAACCAAACATTCGCCCCACTATTGTTCCTGCAATCAACGGTAGGAGGAAAGTAAAGGTTCCAAATCCCATAGAACGATGTTTGGTCTGCTGAAACTGTTCCATATCAATTTCCAGCCCTGCTACAAACATCAAGTAAATCAGCCCAATGCCTGAGAGAAGCTTGAGGGTTTCCGACTCATTTTGAAAAAGACCCAAGCCTTGGGGTCCCAAGACAACGCCAGCTGCCAGCAAACCCAACAATCCCGGTATCTTAAAGCGTTCAAAGATGAGAGGGACTATTAAGATGACAGTTAACAGAATGGCGAAAGAAACAATAGGCTCCAAATGCATCAATAGCTCCTGTGTTAAGCTGCGGACTGCATCCCATATCTTCAGGGACATGGAAATATTTATCTTCTGCCATTAGATGGTGTCTGAGAGTGAAATTAACAATGTCAAAAGATTTTTTGACACCACTTGTAAGTGGTGATATTATTTTCAATAACACCACTTGTAAGTGGTGACAAAAAAACTGGCTAGAACACGCAGCTAAAAGCAAGTGGAAAAGCAAATTGAGCTACTGAACGAATTAGGTTTGACTGGATATGAAGCGACAGCGTACTTGGCGCTGTTGGGGCGAAGCAGTTTCACGTCTACAGAGTTGGCTGCACGGGCAAAAATTCCACGACAACGCATTTACGACGTTTTAGAATCTCTTGAGGAAAAGGGGTTGTGTATTTCTAAAGACACAACTCCACGTTCCTATTTCGCCCTCGACCCAAGTACGGCGCTAGAAGTGGTTAGTACACAACGTACTGAGAAACTCGAACAAGAGCGACAGAGAATAATTGCTCGCACGAAAGATTTGATTCAAGAATTGTCCCCCATTTATCACATGGGGCGAGGTGAGAACGATCCACTCGAATATATTGACGTGCTGGGTAATCCATCTCGGATAGCGAGCAGGGCGCTGGCGCTAGCACGAACAGTTCGCTCTCAAGTCAACTCGTGCATCAAACGTCCCTTTGTTCTTACAAAGGAGCAGAATTGGCGTTTTATTCGCGAACCTCTTTCTCGTGGAGTTAAGTATCGCGCAATTTATGAAATGTCTGCTCTAGCAGACGATGAACTCCGTATCTGGCTCAGTACTTTCCATGATTGGGGACAAGAAATTCGTTTGATCCCCGAATTGCCCATTAAAATGCAGGCGTTTGATGACGAGGTTGTGCTGATCTCCATGCAAGATCCTGTGGGTAGTCCGCCTAGCTTGACTGCGATCGCAGTCGAGCACAAAGGCATGGTAGCGATGATGAATTTAGCTTTTGAGCAAATCTGGGAACGTAGCAAGCCTTATCAAAACTGACATATCCAATGAGAAAACTAAGTATGTTGAAACAAAACAATGCAATCTACGTTGAGGGATACCAACCAGGCTGTATCGGACGTATTACCGAATTGCACGGAGTTTATTACAGCCAATGTTGGGGCGTAGGTGCAGAGTTTGAAATCTTGATGGCTCGAGAACTTTGCGACTTTTGCGAGCAGTACGATATGGAAAGCGACCTTTTGGTGAGTGCTCGAGCAGATGAACGGCTTATAGGTTCTCTTGCAGTACAAGGAAATGCCGATCGCTCAAACAACAAGCAGGAAGCACGATTGCGTTGGTTTATTCTTGACCCAATTTACCAAGGTCAAGGCATTGGTAAAGCACTCCTCCAGCAAGCATTGCATTTCTGCCGTCAAAAAGCATTTTCAAAGTTATATCTTTGGACAGTTGATGGGTTACCTCAATCAAGGCACCTTTACGAAGCTTTTGGGTTTCATGTCGTTGCACGAGAGGTAGATGCGAGATATGGCACTCCACTCATTAGCCTCAAGATGGAAATGACAGTAAACTACCCCGCCGTATAGACGGAAGAGGCTTGTGTTAGTGATATAATCCCCTATCCCAAAAAATTTTGGCAATTGTTCGGATATCCAAAGGATATGCAAACAAATTGCTTGGGTTATCTATCCCCACCGAATTCGTTAAAGAAGATTAAAACAGAACAAAAAAACTACCAAAGTGATTTAAAATGCCATAAAAATACGGTACTGCGCTCAAACTACCGTATAGATTGCGGAGAACTGTAATGACCAAGTGGCAAAATAGGTTGATGGTAGGGATACGCGGGATTGGGCAAATCCATGCTCGCATGAAAGAGGCTTTTTGGTCGATCGAACACTGGAGCAATAGAGTTGCACGAAATTGGTCAAAGGGACATTCTCTTCGAGACTTTGCGTGTCTGTTTCTGGTAGGCGCTAGCTTGAGTGTTGCGATCGCAGCCTGTTCTGGAAGCACCTCGGCTACGAAACCCGAGGTCAAATTAAACCTCGTTTCTTTCTCAGTAACTCAAGCCGCTCACGACCGAATCATTCCTAAATTTGTAGAAAAGTGGAAAAAAGAACACGGTCAAAATGTGATTTTTGAGCAGAGTTACGGTGCATCTGGAACTCAAGCTGAAGCTGTGATTAAAGGTTCACAAGAGGCTGATATCGTACACCTAGCACTTCCCCTTGATGTCAATAAAATTCAGCAAGCTGGTTTAATCGAAAAGAATTGGGAATCGAGAGCGCCTAAAAGCAGCATTGTGACCAGATCTGTAGCGGCGCTTGTAACTCGTGAAGGCAATCCCAAAGGCGTTAATACTTGGGCAGACTTGACAAAAGATGGTGTTAAGGTAATCGTCGCTAACCCCAAAACTTCTGGTATTGCTATTTGGGAATTTTTAGCTTTTTGGGGTGTTATCACTCAAACAGGCGGTGACGAAACGCAAGCACAAACCTTTACGACTAATGTTTATAAAAATGCCCCCGTGCTAGCCCCAAGTGCGCGTGATGCGAGCGATCTCTTTTTCCAACAAGGAAAGGGAGATGTGTTGATCAATTACGAAAACGAAGTGTCTTTGGCTGAGCAGAACGGTCAAAAATTGCCTTACGTGGTGCCTAATGTGAATATTTCTATCGACAACCCTGTCACCATAGTGGACAAAAACGTTGAGAAGCACGGTACTAGAGAAGTTGCAGAGGCATTTGTAGATTTTCTTTACTCAACAGAAGCCCAACGTGAATTTGCCAAGTTAGGATACCGTCCTGTTAACCCAGCTGTCGTTGAAGAAGTGGCGAAGAAATACCCCCCCATTCAAACCTTTTTTACAGCTCAAGATTTAGGAGGTTGGGATCTTCTCCAAAAAAGATTTTTTAATGACGGGGCAATTTTCGACAAAATTTGGACTGCTAGCAAGGCGTAAATAGCGAACACAGAGCGCTTAGAAAAAAAGTACAGGAATTTCAGTTATGAGCTTTTACCGCAAATTTAAGTATCAAAGTCTGTTAACACCTTTGGTCATTTTAACGCTTGGTATAACTTCTTGTAATAGAGCTAACGAGAAGGCAACGGAAGTCAGTATAGATGGTGCAGCTGTCGGTTTTCCCATATCCTTAGCAGTTGCTGAAGAATATGAGAAAGCTTCACCCAAAGCAAATGTAAGCGTTGCTTCAAGCGGTACGGGAGGTGGCATCAGTAAGTTTTGTGCAGGTGATATAGATATCGTTGGTGCTTCACGTACCATTAGAGATGAAGAAATCAAAACTTGTGCCAAAAAGGATATTACCTTTGTAGAAATACCTATTGCTCTTGATGGAATTGCTGTCATTGCCAATCGTCAAAATAACTTTGCTCAATGTTTGACAATTGATGAACTGAAAAAGATGTGGAATGCAAAGGCAACTAATAAAATCAAGACCTGGAATCAAATCAATTCCAAATTTCCTAACAAACCACTAAAGTTATATGCTCCGGCTTCTGACACGGGAACATTTGATTATTTCACACAAGCTGTCACTGGAAAAGCAAAAAACGGACGCACGGACTATACTCCAAGCCACAATCAAAATATTCTTGTCCAAGGGGTTGCGGGGGATGAAAATGCCCTTGGGTATGTTGGGATATCTTACTATTTGCAGAACCAAGATAAGCTCAACTTAGTTGCTGTAGAAAGCCCTAAAGGAAAATGTGAAAAGCCTGTTCCCGTAGATAATGTTGTCAAAAATATTTATACCCCTTTGTCTAGACCGCTATTCATTTATGTGAGTAAGAAGTCATTGGATAACAAACCAGCTGTTAAAGACTTTGTAAACTTCTACATAGAAAATTCTTGGAAATGGGTTGAGTCAGTCGGTTATGTTTCACTACCGGATGAGGCTTATCCCAAGGTAAAACAAAAAGTGGCTAAAGGTACAACTGGAACTAAGTTTAAGAAGGCAAAACCGGGAGAACCAATTACGAATTTTATTTAATAGTAAATTTCCCAAAGTGTATTGTAGTGCAGGCATCTTGCCTGCTCCTTACTTAGGAGGGGTAGGAGTATACCCATCCTTCTTGAAAGAATTAGGCAGGATGACCATCCAACAAAATGAAATAATTTATATCAAGCCAACTTCTCCAGTATCGAGGTCATAACGACCTCCAACAATTTTCAGCTTACCCTCCAACAATCGCTGAGATACAATCTTTGAATTTTGTTTCAATTTCTGAATTTGATACTGAACGTTTGCAATGACAGCTTTATCAACAGCAGCGTCTAATGAATCGTCTTTTGTTTCAGAAATTACAGGTTTGATGGCTTTAACAAAAGAGCTAATATGACCGGGAAGACTTTCTCCCTGAACTGCTGCTGTAACAGCACCACAGCGTTCGTGACCTAAAACCATAATCAAGGGAGTCTTGAGAATATCTACAGCATATTCTATGCTTCCTAACACTTCATCTGTCACAATGTTGCCAGCCACACGAATATCAAATAGATCGCCTATTCCTTCATCAAATAAAATTTCAGGAGGGACTCGCGAATCTGCACAGCATAACAAAGTGGCAAAAGGATGTTGCGATCGCGAAACTTCTGTGACTCGTGATTTTGATTGGTCTGGATGCGTGCCTTTTTGCTCAACAAAACGTTGATTGCCATCCATTAAACGTTTTAAAGAAGCATCAGGATCTAGAGGTTCAACTGAAGCAGCAGTTGCACGTTTGGGCTGTATGCTCCAAAAGAAACTTCCCGTAACGGCAGTTACTAAGGCAATTCCACTCGTTCTTGTTAGGTTCAAGAAACTTCGACGATCCATCAATTCATGATTTTCATCCATGTTACTTGTTTGAATTTTAAATTTTGGATTCTAAAGAATATTGGGTTTCGTCCCTCAACTTTGTAAATAACTGAGGAATGTTGGGTTTTGTTCCTCAACTTTGTAAATAACTGAGGAATGTTGGGTGTCGTTCCTCAACCCAACCTACTCGTTACAATGATGCGACACATCTCATCGAACGAATTTCTGTAGCATCTGAAATATAGCAAGTTCCACCAAATTTGTTTAAAATTGGTCGGATAATTTCCACAGTTGATTTAATTTTGTCTGGAACACAAAAGGCAATTATGTAAACATTGTCCAGCAGAGTCATTTCTAAATCTTGAGAACCGCCCATAAAACCTTGTCCGGCAACATTTCGGATCAATAAATATCCCGAAATATTTGCCTGTTTTAAACCATCTAACATTTTTCCAAGTTCAACTGAATTCACAATGATTTCTATTCGTTTAACTGGATGCATAATTTTATCTCCAAAGTAGATTAATGCCGTACAGATATAAGGGAATTCCTACAATGATATTGAAAGGAAACGTTACAGCTAGGGCAGTAGAAACATATAAGCTGGGATTTGCTTCTGGAACTGTTAACCTCATAGCTGCAGGAACGGCGATATAAGAAGCGCTGGCACACAGCACTGAAAATAACAAAGCATCTCCCTGAGACATTCCAATTAATTTCGCGATGAGGAGTCCAATAGTTGCATTAACAATTGGAATTAGTATTGCAAAAGATATCAAGAAAGCGCCTGTTTTTTGTAAGTCTTTGATTCTTCTAGCAGCGACTAGTCCCATATCAAGTAAAAAGAATGTCAGGATACCGTAAA
The DNA here is from genome assembly GCF_000760695.4 of Tolypothrix bouteillei VB521301. Classification (GTDB taxonomy): domain Bacteria; phylum Cyanobacteriota; class Cyanobacteriia; order Cyanobacteriales; family Nostocaceae; genus Scytonema; species Scytonema bouteillei_A. The sequence continues at coordinate 4,623,910 of NZ_JHEG04000001.1, forward strand.
ATAATCCCTGAGTAAAAGGTTCTAATACTTTCCAACCGTGTTCTCCTGTCAGCACTCCAATCACAAGGCTTCCTACTAGTAAAAAGACAGAACTATTTAAGAACGCTTCTTGTAAAACTTCAGGCCAGGAGAAATCTCGCTCTTTTGAATCTGCTGTAAATAAATTGACGAGAATCAAACCGACGATAATAGCCGGGGATTCCATGAGTGCCAAAGCCGCCACCATATAACCATCGAAGACAATCCCTAGTTCGTTGAGAAAAGATCCGGCTGTAATAAAGGTTACAGCACTGATAGAACCATAGGTTGCTGCGATCGCTGCAGCATCATAGGTGTCGAGTTTGATTTTGAGAACAAAAAAAGTGTAAATTGGTACGAAGATAGCCATCAGCATAGCTGCCAAAAGCGTTAACACGACTTCCTGGGTCACTCCACTTTTGATAAGTTCCACCCCTCCCTTAAATCCTATAGAGAAAAGCAGGTAAAGGGATAACAGTTTTGGAAAAGGAGCCGGAATTTCAAGATCTGACTTCACAAAGACTGCGATCATCCCCAGAAAGAAGAATAAAACTGGTGGATTCAGAATATTTGAGACGATTAGACTTGCATTCATACCTACTCCCCACCCCAAAAAGCAAAGAATTTCAGAAAGTTTTCTATCATGAACATAGACCATCACAGCTGTGTACAACCACTGTATGGCAATTAAGTCACTAAAAATATATAAGTAATTTTAATTTTAGTTATAAATAAAACTTTTCTAGTGATGTGGCTTTCTGATTTTTGACAATAATAATTGCGTAATTTCACTATAAAATTGTATTTTATTAGTCTTTTTAATACTTTTTGTACTGAAGAAACCCTATATTCATCGTTATCCTCAACGTAAATATTTAACGTTTTTTCCACGCCTGTTCGTACTTTCTTAATTCTTGGGCTATAGCTCCCGGGTTTTTATATGCGCGAGCACTTGAGTGTTGTGGTAAATGCGGTCAACCTTCACGCCATTTCAAGAGTAGTTACAGTGCGAAAGCGGATTGGTAGAATTTGAATAGAAGCAGTGCGGCGTGGAACTAAATAAATTACAAAAGGTTGGTTGGAAGCCTCTGCTAAATCTAAAACTTCTCGGAGGTTTTCACTATGAGCGATTAAACCCTTAGCATTGTAAGCAATATATTGATTTCGATAGAGGTCCAACAACATCTGTCGATTTTGGTTTAGCCACTTCAGCATCTGGCGGCTTTCATCTTGAGAAAATGTGTGGCTCATATATTTTTCATTTACTAAGCTTTATTTTATTTCACAAAGTCATCTTTAATCATAACTGGCGATCGCACTTTAACAATGTTTGAATCAACTAACAGGTTGTAGCAAGGGATTAGTTCTTATTTCAGATAAACTCTCTTCTAAAGATAATCCTTGCAGAATTTCCCACCATTGTCCGGTGTGCCTCATATAAGCTATATTGAAGCAATTTGATTTTGTGTACTCTAAACGGGCAAATCTGAATTCAAAGGAGGGAGAAATTGCATTTTTTCCCGGACAGTTATAAATAGAGCAAAAATAAAAATAGTTACGATACCACTTTCCAAAAACATCTACTATATAATTATTGATAATCTTCATTTCTTTGTTTAATAAATTTGGGTTTTAGCTCTTTGTTAATAAAATCGTTACACTGTTGTTCAATCAGTTCTTTTTCAGTAGCAGGTACTTGAGGTTTCGGCTTTTTCTCAGGTGAGCGTATCCATCTTTTCTTTGCCATGGGACTTCTCCTAAAGATTGTGTTTTAGCTTTATACTACCTAATGACTCTTGTAAACAGACTATACGACGAATAGTATAATTTATATTGTTAGCATTTAAATGTTACAAATTCAACAATACTTTTTAAGTAGATCTCCTAGAAAATCATCCTAGCGTATCAAGAAACAATTTCATTTCTTCTGCATCCCTTAACATTCCTAAAAGATTAAAACCATTCATTGCTTGAATAGCGTACTGGCGAGATGATTCTGCACTTCCCCATTGTCTTTCCCAACGAGCAAAAGAACGCTGATAGCGAGCAAGACGACGTTTGTTGTTGCTACTTTCTGCTACCGTTAAACCTTTGGTTATTAGCTGTTGAGCTTCATGCTTTTCACCCTGTTCTATAGCTATATCAGCTAGCCAATTTTGAGCAGAGTTCATGACTCGATACCAGTTAATATTTTCTGCTTTTTGTATTACCTCTTGAAAAAGTGCTTTAGCTTTCATCCATTCATATTCTGAATGAAAAATTTCAGCACGATGGTAGAGAACAGGGATTATATAACGAGTGTGCTGTCGCTCTTCTAGCTGAGCGTTTTGAACTAGTTCTTCTTCTAGTGTTAACCAGTACCTTGCATCTTGATACATTTTCTGTCGAATTTTCAGTCTAGCCGTCCCTTCTGCTAAGTCAGCTCGAACGCACAAGTCTGCATGATCGCGCAAAACCCATGTCCGTCGCAAAATTTCTTCTGCTTCTTTCAAATTCTGTTGCGAACACATCCGAATTAACAGCCAGCTTTTGCGGATAGAAAATTTTATAAAAGATGACCATTCACCCCGCCGTTCCGATTGTTCTATAAGCCATTGCAACCAATGCAGGCGATCGTCCCAGTAAGAGTAAAGGTTGGCATAGTGATATAAAAGCAGCCATAAATCCCTGACTTCTTCATAACGCTCTTGAGCTTTACACCAGTAAAGTGTTGCTCGCAAATTCCCTTGCTCTTCGTCTAACTTGCTGTAATGTATCCACTTTTCCCAATCTTCTCCTGCGTTATGTTGAGCAAAATCTTGATAAAAGTTTACCCAACGCTTGCGTGCTTCTCTTTCAAAATCTGGGTATGCAGCCAGTTCGGCTAAGACATACTCTCTTGTTAAAGAAAGCATTTCATATCGTCCAGTTTCTTGGTTAAGATTCACTAGCGAGAGTTGCTGAAGACGTGCTAAACCCGCATTGACAGAATCAGGAGATGCTGTGAGTCCAGCGACCTCAGCTACAGCAGCAAGTATTGGTGGATCGGGAAAAATTGCTATTGACATTAGCAACTTGTGAGCTGGTTGTTCCTTTATACCTTGTACTGATTGCTCAAAGCAGAAACGAGCAACATCACTTGTTGCTGAAGCCAACCTTTCAAGGACAAAATTCATGGAATAGCCACTAGAGACTTGACCGATGGCATAAACAATGGCGAGAGGAATTCCTCCAGTCCGTTGGTAAAGTAGACTTGAATTTTGAGCGGCGATCGTGACTCCTTTTTCTTCAGCTTGTTGCTGAATTAACTTCAATCCATCATTCAAAGGTAAGTGGCGGAGACTAATAGGAAGCAAAGCAATCCGTTCGCGAGTCGTCAAGACAACTTTAACGCGAGCTGGTAAGTCATACAAGAAGCTGATAACTTGTTCCGTCTCCTCAATTGTTTCCATGTTGTCCACAATTAGCATTGTTCTTTGTCTGGACAAACTTTGGCGAACGCGATCGAACTGATCGTCGAGAGGAGATTGAATAATAGTAGGGTCGTTGAGAGTATGAGCAATCTCGCGAAAAATGTCTCGCAGATTACGTTGTCCCTGATTTCTTCGCAAAATACTATTGGGAATAAGTTCTTGTTGTTTGGCTGACGTGAAAATAATAGCTTCAAATTTGGGTGCGCTAGAAAGGTTTTCCTGACTGGCTTTCAGGCAATGATAGGCTGCTGCTAAAACCAGAGCAGTTTTCCCTACACCGCCAATACCATCCACTGTAATGATATGAGCAGCATGATTGGGTGAAAGGCGTTGCAGTAAAAGTTTCATCTCTGGCTCACGCCCAATAAATTCTGTGTAAGTGGGCGCGGGTAAATTATGAGTGATTGTGGAACTACCAACACTAGATACCGAAGCACCCTTACGATACCCGTGTCTTTCCAGAATATAAACTAAGTTACCTGACTTAACGCTTTTATCTGGCTCTCCTGTCAAAGCTTCTATATCTCTATAGATACTGCTAACACTTGTTCTGACGACAGCATTTTTTTTCAGCAGATCGATACTAATCTTTTTTAGGCTATACCCACATAACAATCCTAGTAATAAGTCTTTTCTTGTATCCTGTCGGTATCGCTTTTGTGTTGTTGCCTCCAAATCAGTCAGTAGACGGTCTATGTGCCATTCCTTTAAAACATTGCAATTCCAGCTTTTGGGTAAATTCCAATCCTCTGAGCGGTTTGACATAAATATTACCCTACAAGTTTTTTATCTCCGGTCCTTTTTATATATCTAATAACATTTTACTGGATAAAATGTTAACAAATTACTAACAATTTTTTCACACTGTTAATTGGCTGTTTGTAATTCATTGATTACGCTAGTGTTTAAGCTCTACATTCAGTTATTAAACTGAGAGTTGATTTTCAGCAGATAAAAATTTGACACCGTCAAAACAGTAGCAATAAAAAATTTTGCAAAGAATACTACGCTATCCTTCTAGGAGAACTTTGATGAAAAGATTAATGCACTCCCTAGCTTCTTTTCTAGGTCTAGAGAAAAACAAGGTATGCTTTCCTGGGAAAAAACAAGTTTATTTGTTCACAAAGCGTCCCATACTTCACCAAGACTTTACACCCAATTCTTTGGTGGACGCTATTAATGAATTACAAACTATATTACATTCTCAAGGCTTTCTTGCAAATGTTACTGGAAAATTTGACTTAGAAACGGAGGAAGCTGTTAAGGAATTTCAAAGAAAAAATCATTTATATGTTGATGGAGTTGTTGGGGCGTTAACTTGGGCTTGCCTTTGTTATCCAACAATTTATCGTGGTATTAAAATATTGACACCAAAATTACAAGAGTCAGTGAAAGAATTACAGAATATTTTGCACCACGAAGGATTTCTTAAAAAAGAGCCTTATGGTGTTTTCGATTGGCAAACAGAAAAAGCAGTTAAACATTTCCAACGAAGTTACGGGCTGAAAGATGATGGTATAGTTGGGGCTGCAACTTGGGCTGTTTTATTAGGGATGAGGCAAAAAAAGGATGCGCGTGTTCCTAAAAATTTTTCTTTTCTGCCATTATCTGTGTTATCTATTTGGAAACAATTGTTAATGCTTTGTTTCATAATACTAGGCATCTATAACAGCCCTATTGCAGGTCCAGATCCACAATTTAATAAGGCGTTAGTCACTGGGTACGCGCTGACTTATATTGTTCCCTTTATGCTGGATTGTATTCCATTTAAGCAAGCTAGCGAGCAAAAACTACCACTTTTTGAATATGCTCCCTATGTGTTAACTGGTATCTTTTGGAAACCGATTCTCAACTTCATAGAGCAACTAGTTAATTAAGTTCTGTGTCCTTAAAAGACCAATTGAGAATCGGGGTAACCCGCCAAGAAGTATCAAGGATAAAGGATGAAGTGTTTTGCACAATCCTTCATCCTAATTCCAAAATTATCTATAGTTCGCCTGTCGCTAGCATTTGAATGATGCGAGGTATTCCAGGGTCAAAGCCACCCAAATCCCAAGACAATGGATCTTTTGGATCTACTAATGTAATCTGGTAAGGCGCAAGAGTGATATACACTGCCTTAGTATTAGAGTTCACCTTTTGACGGTACTCAGCTAACGCTTGGCTTGGGTGCTTGTAACCAGCCCATGATTCGCTGTCAGTCCAAAAGCAAACAACATCAGCTTTGAACTTGTTTTTAATCATCCAGTCATAAGCAACAGAAGCATTTGTTCCACCAAAGTTTTGGTTGCTAGCTTTGCGGACTGCTGACCTAAAGCTATCATCGGCGGTAATACCCAAATCGCGGAAGTCGGTTGCAAAACCACGAATCGCGTAGTTCTTTTCTGCTTTTGCTGTCACCAGAGCCATTGTTGTAGCTACTTCACAACAAGTGAGTCCCATATCGACAATTGGGCAACTCATGGAACCAGAGACATCTACGGCATGCATGAAGGTTTTACCTGTAGATTCCACCACATCAAAAGACAACGCCAAGGACTTTTCTAGGATTTCCACAATTTCATCAACTGGGTTCCAAGTCTTTTTGCTGCGTCCCAATGTACCACCAGATTGATAGGTCTTGAGGGCTTTCAAAACATCAATTGGGTGGATGCGACCTTTCCGCAGATGTTCTTTGTTATTGAGCACTGCTTCCACTCTCTTCAAATTGGCACGTTCGTTTCGCCCTAACACACCTATTTCAGTGAGGGAACCTAAATTACGCAGCAATGCACCAATTGGCATTTCATGGAATAGCAACTGCCAAGCACTTGAATCCATCTTACCTACGGGTGCAGCCATTTCATGAGTTAAGCGCCCTTGTAGTATGGCTTCATTGGTTTTTTCTGGATTTCGCTTCAACCACTCATACCACCAAATCTGCGCTAATGCCGCAGAAGGGATTGTCTCCGGTAGGGTTTCCCAACCTTTGACAACCCACTCAAACAATTGTTGATGGTCTTCTGTCATTGGTTTGACGTGAAACAACCGCAAAGCATCTCGGTTGGAAAATCCATGACGTTGCTGGTACTTCAGCAATTGGTAAGCCAAACCTTTAACATCTTCTTTTGCAAACCAATTTTTACCAACTTCTCGCACAACTTTACCAAACCCTCTCATGGACTTGGTGTAGTTAAGCCATTCATAAAAATGACTTCCCGTGCGGACAACTTGTGGGAAAATTTCGCAAAATGCTTTCTTTGCTTCTGGTGCTTCCCCCATGGATAACAATACCAAAGCAAGAATAGGCGCACTGTTGTTGATGGCACGTCCATCACTTGCATAAAGTATTTCTTCTGCGACTCGTCCTGGATTTTCTGCGATCGCCTGTCTGACAACTTCAACAAAATCTTCTGTCAGTTCGTGTTTGCCAGCATAGTAAGTGCTTTTGGCAGTACCAACCAGCAAACAGCGACGCAGCATCTTCCAAGTACCCGCATCGAACATGAACCCACCCGAACGTCCTTGGATCATCTCTGCTTCCCGTCCGGGAATGGGCTGAGTTTGTGGTGTGGCTGTCTTTTTTTGAGTAAAAAATTTATAATTCATTGTAGTATCTCCCAGCCCTTGCGGACAAAAAGGAAGGTGGCGGAGCAGGACTCGAACCTGCGACATCCCGCGTGGAAAGCGATAACCCTAATTCTTCGTCCTTTTCAGGCAAGGGATGAATAAGGATGTTTAGGCGTTCTATCCATCTGAACTATCCGCCACATGGGGATTAGGGATTGGGGATTCAATCCCTAATCCAAAATCTTAAATCTAAAATAAATTGGCGTGGGAAGCAGGATTTGAACCTGCGAATGATGGAGCCAACGATAACCCTCAATTCTTCAGCCTTTACAGACAAGTTTGTGAACCAAGGACTACGGGCAAATTGCCCATCCACTGCCTTACCAGACTTGGCTACTCCCACATAAATATTCATAATTCATCATTCATAATTCATCATTCATCATGAATTGGTGTGGTGGGGCGGGAGTCGAACCCGCAGCATACCCGATTCCGAAGTCGATAACCCTCAATTCTTCGGTCTTTTCAGACAAGGGGTGAACAAGGATTTTTTTGGTGCGTTTACCAATTTCGCCACCCACCACATAAATAATTCATAATTCACAATTCATAATTCATTATGGATTGGTGTAGCGGGGCGGGATTTGAACCCGCATCTCCGGTGAATAAAGGGGGGGATCGTTAAAAGCGATAACCCTAAATTCTATCGTCCTTTTCAGGCTATGTTGGCGCTCTACCGTTTGAGCTACCTGCCACATATCAGCTTGTAGTCTTAATGTAGTATATGTATTACTAGGTGTCAAGTGGCTGGGTCAAAAATTTTCTCGCTGCTATTGTAAAGCGGATTCTGCCCACCCTACTTTTTACTGAGCACTTGAGGCAGATCCTCCCTTAAGGCATTCCCTGGGTCAACCACCGGAGCGAGAGGGAGACGGTCGCTGCTCCTCATTTGCCAAATTTTTGCCAGGAAAATTTTTTGGCAAATAGACAATTGTTACAAACTATTGCCATCTTTTTTGCCAAGATTATATTATTTCTCAACAAAGACACTTGGCAGTAATCGGCATGAGTGAAAAAACAATAGAAAGCTACGGCAAGGGTTTTCTAGTTCTACTTTTGCCTATCTCGTTTTTAATTATTTTCCTAGTTGCCACCTGGCGAATCTGGCTGGGGATAATCCTTCTTGTCTTGATGCTTAATGTTTGGCAATTATATAAATGGCAACAATGGAGCCAACAAGTTAATCCAATGTTCCATCAATTGCTTAGGGAAAATCAAGGCAGGATTACACCTGTAGACTTGGCAATGAAAGGCAATTTTTCTGGGGAAACGGCAAAACGTTACTTGGAATCGAAAGCAGCAGAATTTGGTGCTCGTGCTATTGACTCTGAAGATGGAGGTAAAGTTTATTACTTTATCACTGCTAGTACTCTGGGTAGCATTCTAGATGATAGCGAACCACCAAAAGAACTTCCTGCTGAACGTGTTGCCTACCAACCTCTACCAATTATTGCTCCACCTCCACCCAAACCGCTTGTGGAAGAACCAGAGGCTGAGTTACCACCTCAGCCACCTCAAGAGACTCCAAAAAAATCGCTGGAGAAACAGTTGTTTTTTGGTTCTCTGATTCAATCTGAACTTGCCAAGCGGCTCAATGTTTATTCCAGTACCGTCTACAAAAGGAGAGACGATCCAGATTTTCCGGAGTGGAGTCGCAGCAAAGATCCAGATGGCATTGCTTGGAAATACTCTCGAAAAACTAAGGAGTTTTTCCCATTAGAACTAGACGAAAAAAGTTAAAAGTTAAAAGTCAAAAGTGAGCCAGTGCGGTGGTGAGGCAACGCGGTCTTAGGGGTTTCCCCCATAAGCGATTGCCGCGCATGGTTTCCCGTCATAAAGCAACTGGCTTACCCTTAAGGGTTAAAAGAAATTTCTTTTCACTTTTGCCTTTTTTCCCTAAAAAATACCGGGATGCCCAAAACCCCTAAAAAGAGCTTTGATTTTCACAAAATCAAAATTATTTGTCAATTTTGAGATCCAATAGCTTCTGAGATAGAGTGAAAACCATTTTGTTCTAACTTGAATAACAAACCCTGGAGGATAGACTTTACCATAGCTGGACCTTCATAAATCCACCCTGTATAAACTTGGAGAAGGCTAGCACCAGCAGTGATTTTTTCCCAGGCGTCTTCAGGGGTGAAGATTCCACCAACGCCAATAATTGGCATTTGACCTGCTGTTTGCTGCCAAATAAAACGAATCACTTCGGTGGAACGTTCTCTTAATGGAGCACCACTGATACCACCTGCTTCGTCTTGAGGTGATTTTCCTGTTTGGGGAACGATCTGAGTTTTCAATCCATTCCTACTAATAGTGGTGTTTGTTGCAATAATCCCGGCAAGTTGATAAGTTTTTGCCAAGGAAATAATATCAGATATTGCTTGCCATTCTAAGTCAGGGGCTATCTTAACAAATAAAGGCTTATTTAGGGAATTTTCCTGTTGTAATGTTGCCAAAATAGAACTTAACATGGAAGCATCTTGGAGCGATCGCAATCCAGGTGTATTTGGGGAAGAAACATTGACAACAAAGTAATCTCCATAATCCTTAAGTAAGTGAAAACTATTGCGATAATCAAGAGCAGCATCTTCTAGGGTGGTTACTTTAGATTTTCCCAAGTTGAGACCTATAGGTATTGACCTCAAATCTTGCTGAATTTCTGCCAATCGTACTGCCATTGCGGGAGCACCGCTATTGTTAAACCCCATGCGATTGAGGGCGGCTTTGTCTAAAGGCAAACGGAACAACCGAGGGGGGGGATTTCCTGGTTGTTGGTGAAAAGTAACGGTTCCCATTTCTGCAAAGCCAAAACCCAGGCTAGACCAGATGGGAACTGCAACTCCATCCTTGTCAAAACCTGCAGCTAAACCAAGGGGATTGGGAAACGTCAGTCCAAATAAATTTTGCTCTAAGCGTTTATCCTCAAGACAAAACGATCGCATCAAAAGTTCGTTCATCCAGTTTGCGGGAGGACGACCTCGATTCTGTCCCAACCAGCTCAAGCTGCGGATAGTTTGCTGGTGTAGCCATTCTGGATCTGTTTTTGCCAGAGTGAACAAAAGGGGACGAATTGCATCTTTGTAAATATCCAATTGAGTCTTCCCAATTTTAAATTCAAAACTTCACAATCTCAAAGCGAAATTCGCTCGATCCACCTGCTTTTATGGGCATCTTAATATAGTAACAATCTAAGTTAACCGATAATTCAGATGTTGCCCCCTCAAAAACCAACAGCAACCGACCAAAATATATTTTCCTTGGGGCGCGTCCTCCAGAGCCTCAGGGAAGAAAACGATGTTGACGTTTTAATCGAAACCACTATTTCTTACCTCAAAGAGCAGTTTGACTATAAATTGGTGTGGATTGCTCTTTACGATCGCCTGAATCACATCTTATTTGGTAAGGGAGGGCTATCACCTGTCGCCGAAAGCAGTTACTTGAGACAGCGAGTTGTACTCAGTCCGGGTGATTTGTTAGAGCAAGTCGTCATTGAGCAACGCTCCATAGGTGTAGCTGACTTAAAAGCTGAAAATCGCGCCGAACAATGGCAAGGATTTGCAGCAAAATTTAACATACAGGGAACGATTATATTACCAATTCGATACAAAGATCGCTGTTTGGGTGTTGTGTTGATGGGTTCGGAACGTTGGGGTTATATGCTTGGTGGTGAAGCAAAAGCTCGGCTGACGATGGTTTTGGGGGAACTGGGTGCAGCACTTTATCAAAGTGAAATAGATTTGCAGCAAAAGCAAACCAAGCGCTTGGACGAGCCGTTGTTGCGACTGTTGGAAAGTGTCAGAACTCTGAGTCACTTGGAGCAAAAACTGGAAGTTGTCGTACAAGCGACTCATGAATTCGTTTCACCAACCCGCACAAAAATTTACTGGTTCGATCGGGAAAAACGGTATTTTTGGCTGCGGTTGAGCGACCGTCATAGCAAGACGCAAGGCGAACAGCACTCCAGTGGAATTACAGTGCAAGAACTGAACGACTTTTATTATGCACTGTCAGTCAATCAAATTGTCTCGATTGGCGAGGGTCGTAGTTCGTTAAAAAGTGCTTTTACAGTCAAGCTGCTGCAACGGTTAAACGTGCGATCGCTATTAGCCGCGCCCATTGTTTGGCAAAAGGACTTGCTGGGTTTTATGGCTGTTGAAGCCAGAGAAGCTCGAATTTGGTCGGATGTCGAAAAAAACTTCGTTGTTGGTGCAGCTGGTTTGCTTTCTCTAGCAGCACCTACCGAAGGTATGGAAACCACTATCAAACAAGTTCAAGACGATGCTCAACTTACCAGTCAAATTGCCAAAGCTATCTGTAAAGATTCTGATACTCTAGAGATTTTACACCTTTGTGCAACAAGAGTCTTGGAAAGGTTGGGAGTATCTCGTTTTTTGCTACTCGATCTAGATACCGACCAAAATCAATACCAAATTTTATACCAAAATCAACCCCGCAATCGCAGAAATCTGATATCATCTCTTGATGCTCTTAAAGAATTGGATTGGCAGTTATTGCAGCATTCATCAGAAGCTGTGGGCATTGAAGATGCTGAGGAAGATTTAAAATTTTATAACTGGCGGTCTGAGTTAGTAGAAAATGGAGTGCATTCTTTTCTGATTAGTAACTGCACTCAAGGTCGTGCGCCAGAATCTCTTTTACTCGTTACTACCGAAACTCCTCGTTATTGGAAAACGCAAGAAAAGGAACTCCTGCAAGCAGTGAGCCAGCAAATTGGTGTTATTGTTCGTCAATGGCGGCTGCATCAAGTGACAGAACAGCAGGAAAAAATATTGCGTAGCTTTCAGCAATGCTTCCGAATTTTGGAGCGCACTCAAACTTCCATCCCTCAACCCGCTCATCAGTTTGAACGAGCAGCACTCGAACAAATAGCTTCTGTTCTTGGCTGTCCTTTAGCATTATTGCTTTCTTGGACACCAGAACAAGACGTTGCAGAAATCATACCGGGTGTTATTGCTAACAATCAATTTACCGTAAATACTGATGCAATCGTTCCCATTCAAACCGAGCCCCTGATCTATTGGGCGTTTGCAACAGACGGTTTATTAGCTATCAAAGCAGACGATTTACCCGAACAAACTAAAAAGTGGCTCAACGGTTCCGGAATCGGTCAGGTTTTGGTAATGGCGTTACGTACCAGTGCAGACTACCAACCTACAGGTGTTGTGTTGATAGCCGATCGGGCAGAACGTCAGTGGTCAGAACAAAGCCTCACTGCTTTAGAATCTTTAATTTGTCAGTTTGCTTGGTCGCGTTGGCATTTGCATCTCACGCAAATTCTCCAATCCACAACTAACAATCTCCAACAATTGAATTGGTACAAGCACCGTCGTTTGGAGGAAATGCAAAGAACACTCGTACTTTTATTGAGTCAAATGTACGATTTAGGTGTTCCTACAACCGAAATCACTCACACTCGTCACCTGCAATTATTGCGTCAAATTGATGCCGTGGCAGGATCGATGACACCCATGCTTAAATTGGAGCAGTGGCAAGTATGTGTTACCAAAGAAACCGTACCAATTGCTAGTTTACTCAAGCGATCGCTCGAGCGAGTGGAACTCTTGCTCAAACAACAAAAGTTGTGGGTCGGAGTCCATGGTTTAGGACAACCAATTGACAGTACGGAAAAAACATATTCTACTTTGTATAACTCTTCTGACGGGTCAAAAACCCAAGCCATGACAGTAATTGGCGACATAGTAAAAATTGAACTAGTTCTCTATGAGTTGTTAATCAATGCTTGTCGCCGTTCGGTGGGTGGCGGAAGAATTGACATTTGGTGTCGCCGTATGGACGAGCAGTTGCTAGAGGTATCAGTGACAGATAATGGTGTTATTGAAGCTCAACTTTTAGAAGAATTGCATCAAGATGCACCTAAGAAAGTTCTATCTCCTTCCAGCCTCAGTCAACCACCAGGTTTGCATTTGTTAATCTGTCAAAACCTCATGCAACTTATGGGAGGCGAACTGCATTTTTATCAGTTACCAGATGGTCGGGTTGTCAGTCGATTGTTATTACCTTTGACTGGTTAAAAGACTCGCGCAATCAATAAAAAATCCGCATATTATTGCGGATTTTACGTGGCGATTGTTAGAAATACGTATAAACGAGCAATATCGCTTTATGCCGAGCGTCATATTTTGCGGAAAGCAAGTAGCGCAACCCCCTACAGAAAGTTTTTTTTCTTGGTTCTGCCCAAAATAATCAGTCACCAAAATTACCATACCGTTGTGACAAATGCGGTTATAATGTACAACCAAATCTCAGAAATCAAACTCAAATCAGCACCGTATTTATATGGGACGTGCTCGTTCTAAATCGGACTTACCTGCAAAAATGTGTCCGGTATGTCAGCGACCTTTTACTTGGCGCAAGAAATGGGCTGATTGCTGGGATGAAGTCAAATACTGCTCGGAAAGATGCCGTCGTCGTCGTTCTGAAGCTAAAGATCCTGAGACAGGGGACTAGGGATTGGGGACTGGAGACAAGGAAAACAAGGGAGACAAAGAGGACACGGAAGACAAGGGAGATAAGGTCAAATTTTATTCCTTGTCTACCTCCTTTGTCTCTTGTCCTCAACTCCCTCATTCCCACTTCATGGGAGCCCCGAGTTGCTCAAGCCCCACAATATATAACCGCAAAGGCACGGAGTCAAGAAATAAACAGATGGATATACAGGTGCAACCTAAATTAATTATTCATGGAGGGGCTGGCGCTTCTCTTAAAGGGAAAGGAGGATTAGAAGCAGTTCGTCGATCGCTCCATAAAATAGTGGAAGAAGTTTATGCTCTCCTTTTGTCTGGAGAAAGTGCTAAAGAAGCTGTGGTAAGAGGCTGTCAACTATTGGAGGACGAACCCCGCTTTAATGCCGGAACTGGTTCGGTTTTGCAATCAGACGGTCAAATTCGTATGAGTGCTTCTCTAATGGATGGGGCTTGCCAGAGTTTTAGTGGAGTGATTAACGTATCGCGGGTCAAAAATCCTATTGATTTAGCTCTTGCTCTCCAAAGCTCTCCCGATCGCGTATTGTCCGATTACGGTGCTGCTGAATTAGCACGAGAATTACAAATTCCAAGTTATAACGGCTTAACTGAATTGCGTTTACAAGAATGGATACAGGAACGTCAAGATAACTTTAAAAGGGCAATGGCTGGGGTCATTGCTGAAGAAGAATTGCTAGAAACAAGCAGTGCCCGACGCGGTACTATCGGTGTAGTCGTTTTGGATACTCAAGGCAAACTCGCAGTAGGTACTTCCACTGGTGGAAAAGGATTTGAGCGTATCGGTCGCGTTAGCGATTCCGCAATGCCTGCAGGTAATTATGCCACCAAATTTGCTGCTGTCAGCTGTACGGGTATCGGTGAAGACATTATGGATGAGTGCTTGGCTCCACGGATTGTAGTACGCGTCACTGATGGAATGCCGCTTTTGGAAGCGATGCAGCGATCCTTTACAGAAGCACGGGAAAACCACCGGGATTTTGGCGCGATCGCTATTGATGCAAGTGGGTCAATAGGTTGGGGTAAAACTAGCCCTACTCTTCTTGCTGCATTTCACAACGGCGAGCAAATTGGTGACACTTTGGAAATACCCGGTGGTACAGAAGTAGGTGTTGTTTAAGGAATTATGAATTATGAGTTATGAATGATGAAACTCTCAATTCATAATTCATAATTTATCATTCATCATTTTTCAAGCGCCAGCCTGGTTTCTCTACCTGGCGAGCACGGGCAATGACCAGACAATCATCAGGAACATCTTTTGTCACAGCAGAGCCGGCTGCTATATAAACATCATTGCCGATTGATAAAGGAGCGACTAAAACGCTATTTGCTCCGGTTTTGGTGCGATCGCCAATTGTGGTTGGGTGTTTTTTCACTCCGTCATAATTGGCAGTAATTGTTCCCGCACCAATGTTAACTCGGGTTCCTGCAGTCGTATCACCTAAGTATGATAGGTGCGCTGCATTGGAATGGTCGCCTAGCTTGGTATTTTTAAGTTCTACAAAATTTCCGATTCGGCATCTAGCACCAACCACCGCGTGACCGCGTAAATGAGTATAGGGACCGACTGTAGTTTCTGAGTGTATAATACTGTTTGTGACTACAGAATATCGAATAGTGACATTTTCACCGATTTGACTGTTTTCAATTAAACTGCCCGGTCCAATCCGACTTCCGGTTTGAATAACTGTACTGCCTCTGAGGTGAGTTTGAGGTTCAATAATTACATCTGGTTGTAATTGTACCGTGTCGTCAATTGTAATACTAGCTGGATCTATGAGAGTCACGCCAGCCAACATCCATTTTTCTTTGATTCGCCTTTGCAAAATTTCGTATGCGGTAGCGAGTTGCAAGCGATCGTTGATGCCGAGAATTTCCTGATAATCCTCTAAATCCACTGCCATCACTGGCTCAATTTGACTAACCGCATCAGTGAGATAGTACTCTTTCTGAGCGTTATTTGCTTGTAGATGGGGCAAAATGTTGGCTAAATCTGGCCATCGGAAGCAATAAATGCCAGCATTAATACGTTTGTTCTCTTTTTGCTCTAGAGTGCAATCTCGATCTTCAATAATTTGTTGAACTATATTTTCACTATTACAAAAAACGCGTCCGTAGCCCTTGGGATTATCTACCTTTGCTGTCAGGATAGTGGCGGCGTTTTGATTTTTAGTATGAGTTTCTAACAAATTTGTCAGGGTTTCTGAACGCAGCAACGGTACATCTCCATACAGTACCAGTAAATCTCCCGTGTAACCTTCTAAATAGGGCAGTAACTGCTGAACGGCATGGCCTGTCCCAAGTTGTTGGGTTTGTTCTACAAACTCCAAACCTGGAATTGGCTGTAGGGCTGTCTTGACTTCTTCTGCTTGATACCCTATAATAACAAGCTGTCTGGTTGGCAAAAGCGGTTTGACGCTCTCCATCACTTGTTCGATGAGCGATCGCCCACCTAGGGAATGTAAAACTTTAGGCAGGCTGGATTTCATACGCGTTCCACGTCCGGCTGCCAAAATTGCTACAACTACCATAATAAAAGTGTATCGCTGTGACTGGCTTACTTATTCGAGTGTAGACTCAATTAATACTAAGTTACCCATTTCACCCAAGCAATTCTTACAAGAAGTCATCACAAACTCCTCAAACTGCTTCATAAGTTCGGGATTTCGCCAACCCTTGTTTGTTTCCTCTGCCATCACTTTGAGCGCTTCTTCAGGGGACAATGCCTTTTTATAGGATCTTTCGCTTGTTAAAGCGTCAAAAATATCAATTATTTGAAAGACCTGTGCTAATCGGGGAATTTGCTCGCCTACAAGTCCATCAGGATAACCCGAGCCATCCCACCGTTCGTGGTGGTGTCGGATGATAGGAACCACACCCCGCATACTGCGTAGTGGCTGGCAAATTTTTTCTCCAATTAAAACGTGCTGCTGCATTATTGTCCATTCTTCAGGGGTCAGTTTTCCCTGTTTTAGCAGTACAGAATCGGGAATACCTACTTTGCCAATATCATGAAGATAACCGCCCCACATCAAATCTCGAATCTGGTTGCGGGTTAAACCAAGGTACTCACCAAAAGCCTGACCCAATTTCATTAATCGTTCGCAGTGATCTCCGGTGCTGGGATCGCGACTTTCAATGGCTCTGGCAATAGAAAACAGAACTTGTTCGGCGTGATCTAAATCTTCGTTTAACCGCTTTTGTTGCACCAAAGACTTAACACGGGCGGCTAGTTCTACGCGATCGAATGGTTTGGTTAAGAAATCATCTGCACCGACTTCAATTCCCCGAATCCGCGATCGCCTATCGTTTAAAGCAGTGATAAAAATCACTGGTATAAGCCTGGTTAATTCTTCCTGTTTGAGCAACTGGCAAACTTCAAATCCATCCATTCCTGGCATCATGACATCTAATAGAATCAGGTCTGGTTGTTTTTGCGTTACCAGTTCTATAGCAGTACCACCGCTATCTGCTTCTATGACTTCGTAGCCTTCCATCGCTAAAAGAGCAACAGCTGTCATCCTACTAGCAGCATGGTCATCAACGACTAAAACTTTAGGTGCATCCGAATCATTACCATTCACTGTCCAATGTGCAGTTTGTATCGTTCTAGATACTAACAAATCAAATATAGGATTCACGCGAGAGCTTACCCAAGAGGCAGGTGTTTCCGGCTCTTCAAGCTCAATTTCTTTTATTGGTGAACTCAAAGCACCATCCTTATGTTGTAAAGACGGTGTATTATTTTTAACTATAGTATTATTAACTTGATTTGACAAGTTCGACTCACTGACAATTCCTTGGGTAGAGTCTGTAAATTTGGATTTCCATTGAACCACAAGGGTACTCCAATTTCAAAATAGTTAACAGCGATCGCTATTAAAAACAAGTTTACTTTTTATCAGTATTTATTATGCTAGCAAAACACGGTTTTTCTGATAAAGAGCATAAATATTTCACGGTTTTTTAAGATATGAGAAATGATGATATATTCTTTCATTCCTATCTCTCCAGTATGAGCAATTCCTGGTTGAGTTAAATCGGGTTTTTTACGGAGATTTCTTAGCATGGTATTAAAAGAAGATTGTTGCTGAGCTTCCGATGCCTATTAAAATTAAGTATCGGTATTTTAAAATTTTGACTTCAAGGTAAGTATTTACGCATTTTGTCACAAAATTTACAATAACCATAAAAATCATGTCATTTTTTTTACCTTTCAAGATATCTTAAAAGACAAATTTGTATTTTAAATTACAAAAAAATAGTTTTCCCCCTAAAGTCAATCTTCCTATAGTAATAAATTTTACAATATTTCTTTGAGACTTTTAGAAAGCCATCTTTTTCGCCAATGGGAAGTAGGTTCTAGAGATGAGTCTTGTTGCTCTTGCTGGCGTCGTCTCAAAATGACATCAGCAGAATCGTTCAGTTGTGGATCTCGATAGGGAATTGCTGCACGGGTTAACAAATGTTCTTTTTCGACTTGGGAGATCTCGTAAAAGTCCCCATCCTCCCCTCTTCCTAAATGAGCAGCAACAGTACCAGGTGTGCGCCTTCCCACAGGTGGTGTGGAACCAAACTGCAGTCCGGCATTTCCAAGTGCAGTACGTACAGCAGCAGCACAAGAGTAAGTTGCAAGTAAACCTTTCAAGTCCAAGCACAGGGAAAGTTGCTGAATAAATTCAACAGTCCACAACTGCGGACACTGAGGGGGAGAAAATGGATCGAGAAAAATAGCATCGGCTTTAAAACCGGATTTGTTCACAAGCTGAATTGTGCTTCTAGCATCACCAATTAAAAGATTTGCTGTCAGACCATCTTGGACGACTTGATGCTCGCAAGCTAACTGAGTCAAAATTTGAGTGTACTCATATCCCCAATTGTCATACAAATGATGGGCAATCGCAGCTTGTGGTATTGCAGCATTTATCTCTAAACCAATCACTTCCACATGACACTTAGGGTTAGCTTCCCAAATGGTTTGTAAAGCTGCTGCTGTGTTATATCCCAATCCGTAACAAACGTCTAAAAGCTGCACCTTTGCTTTATGTGCAGCGAAAGCAAGTTGGGTTGGTACGGAGAATTTGAGAAAACTCTCTTGACGAGCTCCATAGTGACTGTGGAACAATTCACCAAATTCGTGTGAAAAGAAGGTGAATGAACCATCTGCCGTTGACTCTGGTGTAAAACTTTCTCTCATATACATTTTGTAAATTGCTAATGGCTAATAGATAATTGCTAATGGTACTAATAACAATTAGCCTTTAGCCTTTAGCCAATAAACTTTTATGAGCGACAAACATTTCGTTGTTTCTTGTGAATGGCTCTTAGAACATCTTGAAGATCCACAAGTTGTTATAGTGGATTGTCGCTTTTCTCTGGCAGATCCACAACTGGGACAGCAACAGTACAAAGAGTGTCATATAAAAGGATCGCACTACTTAGACTTAAATCTAGATCTTTCTAGCCCTGTTGGAAAACATGGAGGTAGGCATCCTTTACCAGAATCTCATGAATTAGCTCAAAAGTTGTCATTAATTGGCGTCAATTCTGAAGACACTCTTGTCGTTGCTTATGATGATTCTCGTTACGCCTTTGCATCTCGTTTGTGGTGGTTGTTGCGCTATCTCGGACACGAGAATGTGGCAGTACTAAATGGGGGTTTTGCTGCATGGCAAAAAGCTGGTTACCCTGTAACAGATATTGTGCCAGAATACAAAGTATCAGTAGGACTTACTTCGCTTCCTAAGATACAAACAGACATGGTAGTGGATATCGCTACAGTGAAAGAGCGAAAAGATTTACCGGAAGTCGTGTTAGTTGATTCGCGAGAAACGGAGCGTTTCCTAGGAATTAGAGAACCGATTGATAAAATAGCCGGACACATTCCTGGTGCAGTCAATTATCCTTGGCAAGAAGTGGCAGACTCTGCTGGATATCTGCTGTCCAGTATAGAGCAACGTCATCGATGGTCTGAGATTGAGAATGCCAAGGAAATTTTTGTTTATTGTGGTTCTGGAGTGACTGCTTGTGTCAATTTACTATCGTTGGAATTAGCGGGTATCCATACAGGAAAACTTTACGCTGGTAGTTGGAGTGATTGGATTAGTTATTAGTTGGTGGTTAGTGGTTAGTGGTAGCCGTTTTTCCAATAACAACTAACCACTAACCAATTTCAAAATCTCCCCAATTCCAAATTGTAATTAATTGTGAAGAACCAGCCCTCAAAATCAATATTTTGCTCGGTAGAACTACCTAAATTGAATCCACCTTGTAAACTTAGATTTGTATAAGTAGATATTCCATAAGTTAAGTGTCCGTATATGCGATGATATTGGTCTTGTCTTTCGCGACGGGTAAAGTCGGACAAACTAAATTGGTAGTTCAGACCTACTTGAAGTGCTTTTTGCCAGTAGTAGTTTAAAGACAGCCATACGGTATTGGAGATGCGATCTCGATTATCTTGATTGCTTGGAGGGTTAGTAAAACTAGCTCGCAATTCATAAAAAGTATCTAGCATTAATTTGGGTGTGAGGGGGTCTCGCCTCCCAAAAGACAATTGAACGGAATTTTCGTTCAGGAAACGGTCTCCCGCATTGTAAAAACTACCGTTTCTAGCGTAAAAAAACTGTTGATTGCTCCAACCCAGTTCTCCGTACATTCGTGGTGATAGCTGTTGGTAGACACTGGTGTTGAATCTTATTTGGTTGTAATTGTACTTAGATTGGTCTAGGTAACGAATGATATTTCCATCAATTGATGCATTCAAATACGTTTTAGACCCAAGGCGCAGAGGAGCAGAAGATAACGACAATCCTGTATAGAATAAACCATCTTGTTTTGGATCGACTGCTGAGGAAAAAATATTATTGGTTTGAAAGTAGCCAACCCGAGCAAATAGGAAACCTACTGGTTTCGGTTGAATGACGGGCTTTGGTTGAGGTGGAAGCGGTGATTGCTCCAATGGCTGTTGTCGAACCAAGAGTGTACCCAATTCTCCAAAAGAACCTTCCGATTCTTGATTTTTTTTCAGTAGTTCTTGCAATCTTTCTATTCGCTGTTTGCGTTCTATGTCGGGCGATTGCAGGCGTTGCTCTATTTGCGGCAAACTGGACGGATCGGTAAAATTACCCGGTTGCCCTTCTAGCTGAGGATTTTCAAGCTGAGGTGGGGTAAGTTGTCTGTTGATTTCGGGAGATGACGGTTCTTGAGAGGGTGTCTCTGGGACAGGCGCTGGTTGTGGTTGTTCTTGAGGTGTGGAAGTTTCTGGTGGTTGGTTTGTACCTGCTTGTGCTTGCGTATTTGAACTCATGCCCTCACTACAATGAAGATCGCAAAGCTCGGCATTTCCTGCTGTTGAAAGTAAAAATTCTGAAGTTAGCAGTTTTTTTTCAATTTCTTTATGAAGACTTTGTAATTTGTTCTGTAATGCGAGTTGCTCTCTGGTGTAGTAGTTGGAATCAGTTTCGCGTATAATTCCTAAAGATGATATCCTTAGTAAGAGATCTTGATTCTCATCTCGGTAATGAGGATTTGCAGCCCACACCGCATCTACTTTGTTTAAACAGCACCAAGTTGTACTACTGGCTAGTAGGATCGGAAAGAGCAAGTTGTTCCAGCCATTGGGTTGCATGCGAAATATTTTTTAGCAAAATTAGACCTGAAATATGCACTTGAAGTTCCGTGGAGATGTTAAGTTCTCCTTTAAAACTTCATGAATACTGTGTGATAACGATTACCTATTGGTTCATCAGAAACTATGAATTTTATAATGTATCCTTTAAGATTTGTTTTTTCATTAACATAACTTAATATTCTAAAGATAGTATTTACACGTACTTCATAAAATCTAAATAGTTCATCAGGTTTAAGCAAAATTACTGAAAAAAATTGTTATAACAGATAACAGGTCAAGACCTTTACATTAAAATTCATTCTTATTGGTTTGGTTCAGTATAAATATCAGAGGCTCCAAACAATGTTACGCAAGTTTTATATACTACTGGTGATTAGTCTTATAGAAGTTGTGGTGTTGCCTTTGCCGAATCGGGCAAGTGCAGCCACTCCTCTCACTCAAGCTGTCATTCAGGAACTTCGCAACTTAGTACAACTTATGCCCCAGGATCGACCGAAGCGTCAAGCACGTCGTTCGGATGCCATGACGCCCGGTGATGGGTTGTCTACGGGAAGGTCGTCTTTAGCAGACTTGCGCTTTAACGATGGTTCTTTGGCTCGGATAGGGGAACAAGCAGTATTTCGCTTTTTACCAAAAACACGTAATTTTAGTCTGAAAAATGGAACCGTACTTTTGTTGATTCCACCCGGAAACGGTCAAACACGAGTCAACACTCCAAATGCTGCAGCAGCAATTCGCGGTTCGGCATTATTTGTACGTTACGATCCAAGCACTGACACCACAATTGTAGGTGCATTGACAACTAGTGGTATTGAAGTCCTTAATAAAGATGCTTCTCAACGAAAGGAGCTTCAAGCTGGGCAATTGATGGTTGTTGTCAAGGGAAAATTTCAAGGTCTGTATGATTTTGATTTAAGAACTTTTTATAATACGAGCGATATAGTTCGGGGTCTAGATTTGCCCTTAAGAACAGGTGTACCGAGTACTGACCCAGCGATCGCCAGCGTTCAAGCAGAAACTTCTGCTGCTCTGGCATTACAGCGACCCGTTATCGGTAAAGGGGTTATAGAAAATCCTTCTTTCTTAAAGTCAAATACTTCTTCTGAAGAGCCACTCAATAATGTTAGTAGAGATGATGCTCCTGTAAGTACGTTCCTCGAAACAGGGCAAGTTGTATCTAATAATGATGGGCGCTCGAATGGTAGAAATGGCCAAGATACTGACACAAGTACTCCACCTACAGTAACTCCACCCACAGTAACTCCACCCACAGTAACTCCACCCACAGTAACTCCACCCACAGTAACTCCACCCACAGTAACTCCACCCACAACTACACCTACAGTAACTCCACCTACAACTACACCTACAGTAACTCCACCCACAACTACACCTACAGTAACTCCACCCACAACTACACCTACAGTAACTCCACCCACAACTACACCTACAGTAACTCCACCCACAACTACACCTACAGTAACTCCACCCACAACTACACCTACAGTAACTCCACCCACAACTACACCTACAGTAACTCCACCCACAACAACTACAACTCAACCAACAGTAACAAATCCAGCCACTGTTTCCACTCCACCCACAACGACAACTCAGCCAACAACGACAACTCCACCCACAACGACAACTCCACCCACAACGACAACTCAGCCAACAACGACAACTCAGCCAATAACTACAACTCAGCCAACAACTACAACTCCACCAACTACAACTCAGCCAACTAACCCAACTGAAACTGGACCTACTTCGTCTCAGCCACAGCCTGCTACGCCATCACAACCACCTCCACTAGTTTCAACCGCGCCAACACCATCTCCTGCACCGTAGCAGCAATATTCCTCAAGGATTTTTTGATGTTGGTAAAACCAGAGAATCCTTGGTACTGCGAAGACCCAAATACCGTTGTTAGCTGTAGTGTCACGAATGTTGCCATGGGAGCAGACTCTGCTCTCAAACTTTAAAAACCAAAACTGGCGTGTTGCGGGAATGTATTTGCTGTCTATTAAAGAAAGTGAAGGAAAGTTAGCGCTTGTTAGCGCTCAAACAATTAGTTGATTACCCTTATCCCCGGAACTCCACCTTCCCCAATCCCTAATCCCCGATCTTTACAGTTGATTGAGAACTTTCATCAGATATTCCCGACCAAGGTGTCGTTGGGGTGTCTGAATCTTCTAGATAAAGGGTATCTGTAGGTAATTCTTCAGGTGACCAGGTTGGGATTCTCTCAGTTATTTCTATCTCTTCTAATGCCTTAAGTGCCTCTGATGCTGACTGATAGCGTTGTTGAAAATCTTCACGCACCATTGTGCTGAGAATATTTGCTAATGAAACGTTGACTTGTGCCTTATCAACCCATTTCACTTCTCCATTTCCATCTCTGTCAAGCTCGTGAGGAGCCATACCCGTTAGAGCTTTAATCCCAATCATGCCAACTGCATAAATATCACTACTGTACTGGGGACGTCCATAACACTGCTCGCTTGGAGCATAGCCTTTAGTCCCAATACCGATGGTAAAGGCTGTGTGCTCTGAAGCATCAAGCAATTGTGTAGTCATTTCTTTAACTGCTCCAAAGTCAATCAACACTAACTTACCATCTGAATCGCGCCGAATAATATTGCTGGGCTTAATATCTCGATGAATGACGTTATATCTATGGACAAAGGTTAATGTTTGCAATAAGTCTCGCAAAATCTGAACAACAGCTATTTCATGAAGAGGTCTACCGCTTAGTAACTCTTGACTGAGAGCGTGACCTTCTATATATTCTTGAATCAAATAAAATTCTTCTTCCTCTTCAAAGTATGCTAACAATTTCGGTATTTGCTCGTGATTACCCAATTTTTGAAGGGTTTGAGCTTCTGAAGTAAATAACCGTCTGGCAATTGCCAGCTGTTCTGGTTTACTATTTGCTGGTTTTAGTTGCTTGACAACACATTGAGGATTGCCAGGAAGCTTAATATCTTCGGCAATATAAGTTTCGCTAAATCCGCCTGCACCTAGAACTTTGACAATTTTGTAGCGACCATCCAGAATTTTTCCTGAGATTGCCATCTCCCTTTCCTGGAGCAAGTCTTTTAAGTCCTCTTGCTGGCTGAGAATTTCTTGAACAACTCGATGCGAGGAATATTTGCGAAAAATATCTAACAATTGACTTCTTCTGGCAATTTCCTTAACAAATTCGGTTCCCAAATAGGAAAATCCAACAAACATAATTCCCATAACGGGTATAGCTGTAGGCAAAATAAGTAGCCCAGACACAAAGCTTACGTAACTAATTCCTCCCCAGATGATGGCAAGACCAATACTTGAAAAAAATCTAACTGCGCCCCTCTGCTTCCAAGAAATAATTGCAGCAGAGCCACCTAATAAACACAACACAAATAAACCCCGTCCTTCAGGGCTGGGGATTGCTTGTACGAGCGCTTTATTTTCCATTAGGGTTGCGATCGCATTTGCGTGAATTTCTACCCCTGCCATTTTTTCAGGTTGCAACAAACCTCTAGCCGCCGCCGCCGAATGATAATCGTTTGCTAGCTGGGATGTTGCGCCAATCAGGACTATTTTATCTTCAAAAAACTTGCCTTGCTGTAAATAACTGTTCCAGTTCTTTGGATCTAGTACGTACCAAAAGGGAATTTGCTCAAATGTTCCTGGCGGTCCGTAGAAATGTATGCGATCGCCCTTTGGTGGAGGATAGTTTACCGCACCGGCTCTGAGAGCAGCTTCATCAAAGGAGAGAACTTTCTCGGTTAAAGTATCACCATTCCCTAACGATTTAGAAAACTCGCTAGCCAATTTGTGAACTTTACCGTTTATTTCTATAGGAAAATTAACAGAACCGACTCCTACAGATCCCACTTGAAACATCTGTTGGGGTTGCGTCAGTTGCGTAAATATGCCTTGATGTGTCGCAAAATTTTCGTAAAGAGCTGCTAAAGTGACCTTGCTGCCATAAAGTTGCAATGCTTGTTGCAAACTCTTGTCATCATCCACACCATAGGAACTTGGTGTATCAAAAACTACATCAACAGCCACGGAGCGTGCGCCGGAACGCACTAATTTTTCAATAACCTGTGCGTATGCAGCACGTTTAAAAGGAAAAGATCTTAGTGGTTCTAAGTAAGAGAATTCTTGGGGATTGGTTTTATAATACTGTTCGCCAATAGATATAGACTGTTCGTCAATCGCCAAGATCACGATATTTTTTGGAGGAACGACCGATCCCCGTATTAAATAAAACAGGCTTTGTGCCTGATTTTCCATGAATTGAGTCAAATTAGTATTAAAAGCTGAAAGCAACGCCGCGCTGACAACTGAAGTGCCAGCCAGCACATGGCCCAAACGAGCCCACAGTTTCGATCGACGTACTGCCAAGGTCGAAGTTGCTTTTGTCAGGCGTGATAACGGTCGATTGGCAGCCTCGACGTATTGTTTAGTTGTAGATTGAGGTTCTTCTGCCATACTCTAGTGCTCGTTTATTTACGTATAACATCAAGCTCTCAGTCTCTGCACTGTATTTGCACCCCCGACTACTGCTGTTTGAAATTCGTTTATCAATTAGCAGTCACTACTAAGCTACTCTATACGGAATACCACTTCGCTGTAAATAAGAAAATTTCTACAAGTGTTTGTTTGGAAAGCGCTATATAATGAGACCCAGTAGATGCGCTTGCAAGATGTTCTCATAAATCTACAGTAGTGTAGACATGGGAAACAAGCAACTCGAGCACTGCCTAACGCCATAGCAGAACAAAGAACGCTGACTTTTTGCTAAAAGACCCACATCTTCATTTTGTGCCTTCTACCCTCTGTATTTTCTTCAAAGTAAGGCAGAGTAGAATCGTTGGGAGTTAGGATAAACACAAAGCGTACTGGAATTTGCCCGTGGTTCGGCGCGATCGCTTCAACAATCGTGTAAGAGTAGTAAGCCCTCCTATATTTTAACTTCTATGACAAAAGCTATAAATTTCGGCTTGTGAATACCTCATGGCTCTTTGCCTATTTCATACCTCTTTAGGAGTAAACTTAACAGGTATAGAGCAAATAATGCTGCTATGCCATCTCTTTTATTGGTAAATTTTAGATTGCGGGTTCTCCTGAGTGTACTTGGGTAAAAAGGTTAGTACCAAGATCGCTTAGGGGCATACCTACTCCAATGTTCAGCAAATTTTCTGATATGCGAGAGGTTAAATAAAAGCTATATATGACAATATATTTTATAGATATTAGCAAGATAGCCATTTTATAATTGCTATAATCTATTGTTCAATCTAAATTCTTTTATATTATTAGGTGTAACTTTACTATGGGTTCCCCGATGAATCGTCTGTCTATATTTGTAGACGGAAACAATATGTTCTATGCTCAGCAAAAAAATGGCTGGTTTTTTGACCCGAGGCGGGTGTTGGAATATTTCAAAAACGAACAGTCAGAGACAACGTTAATTAATGCTTTCTGGTATACGGGCTTAAAAGATCCGCAAGATCAGCGAGGATTCAGAGATGCTTTAATTAGTTTGGGTTATACAGTCAGAACTAAGATTTTAAAAGAATATTATGATGATTCCTCAGGTCGCTACTCGCAAAAAGCGAATTTAGATATAGAAATTGTAGTAGATATGTTTAATACAGTAGATCAGTATGACAGAGTAGTATTATTTAGTGGAGATGGAGATTTTGAAAGAGCTATTGAGCTATTGCGTTCTAAGAACACCCATATTACAGTAGTATCTACAGAAGGAATGATAGCTAGAGAATTACGTAATGCTACCGATCGCTATATAGATTTAAACGATATTCGAGACCTGATAGAAAAAGTAGATGCTTAGTATTTATTAACATAGTTAGTAGCAGAAAAAGTAAGAAAGACGGTATTTTAAGCCACAAGGAAAAACTTAACAATAAGTTGCAAATGAAGAACAAAGCAGAACAAATCATCATTTTTGATACGACGCTCCGAGATGGAGAGCAGTGTCCGGGTGCAACTCTCAACATAGATGAAAAATTAGCCATAGCCAAACAACTCAGCCGTTTGGGTGTAGATATTATTGAAGCAGGCTTTGCCTTTGCCAGCCCCGGAGATTTTGAAGCAGTGAGCAAAATTGCTCAAACAGTGGGAACGGAAGATGGTCCTGTGATTTGCAGTTTGGCAAGAGCACGCCATGATGATATCAAAGCAGCAGCAGAGGCAATCAAACCAGCTGCAAAAGGTAGAATTCATACTTTTATTGCCACAAGTGATATTCATCTCAAGTACAAACTGAAAAAAACGAAAGCAGAAGTCTTAGCGATTGCTGAAGAAATGGTCGCTTATGCTAAGACCTTCACAAATGATGTAGAATTTTCTCCAGAAGATGCAGGGCGCTCCGAACCGGAATTTCTTTATCAAGTGTTAGAACGGGCGATCGCAGCAGGAGCAACAACAGTCAACATCCCTGACACTGTGGGTTACACAACTCCCACCGAATTTGGCTCCCTCATTAAGGGAATCAAAGATAATGTTCCCAATATAGATAAAGCCATTATCTCCGTTCACGGGCACAATGATTTGGGCTTGGCAGTTGCCAACTTTTTAGAAGCGGTAAAAAATGGTGCAAGACAATTAGAATGCACGATCAACGGTATTGGCGAACGTGCGGGAAATGCAGCACTTGAAGAATTAGTTATGGCATTGCACGTCCGGAGACAGTTCTTCAATCCCTTCTTGGGAAGATCGGTGGAATCAGAAGAACCGTTAACAAATATTGACACAAGGCAAATTTACAAAACCTCACGTCTAGTGTCCAATTTGACAGGAATGCTAGTTCAGCCTAATAAGGCAATAGTGGGAGCAAACGCGTTTGCCCACGAATCTGGAATTCATCAAGATGGCGTGCTAAAAAACAAGCTTACCTACGAAATTATGGACGCTCAATTGATTGGATTAACAGAAAATCAAATTGTCTTGGGCAAACATTCAGGAAGAAACGCTTTCCGCACGCGTTTGCGAGAATTGGGCTATGAACTCACAGACGCCGAACTTAATAAGGCGTTTGTTCGCTTTAAGGAGATTGCGGATAAAAAGAAAGAAATTACGGATTGGGATTTAGAAGCTATTGTTAATGATGAAATTCAACAAGCGCCCGATTTATTTCGGTTAGAACTTGTACAGGTTTCTTGTGGTAGCAACGCCCGTCCCACAGCAACTGTAACCATGCGTACACCAGAGGGCGAAGAATTAATGGATGCAGCCATTGGTACCGGACCTGTGGATGCAGTTTATAAAGCAATCAACCGTGTCGTCAACGTACCAAACCAACTGATTGAGTTTTCCGTACAATCAGTTACAGCAGGTATTGATGCTATTGGCGAAGTTACCATCCGTCTCAAATCGGAAGACCGAGTTTTCTCCGGTCATGCAGCAAATACTGACATCATCGTGGCATCGGCACAAGCTTACATAAATGCACTGAATCGATTATTTGCTGCTTCGCAAAGCAAACAACAACAGCAAGCAGTTGTGAATAATTAGCAATTGGGGCGTGACTACCAGACAAATGACGTTCTTCAGGATTCGCCCTATCCGCTTACAGAGATGCTCCACTTTCGTGCAGCGTCTCTGTAAGCAGATACACGATGCTATAAGCTATACCCGCAAGGGCTATACGCCAGTTCCCAGGACGAGAGAAACTCCCAAACTCCCCAATCATATTCGCTAAGCACTCGCGAATGCAGCCAGGTTATTTCGGACAAACTCGCGAAACAGAGTTGGTTCTTCTCCAAGAATTTGCGGGATATTGTGATAAACATCAGCAAAGTCAGGAAGTTGTCCGGCTTGTAGCAGTTCCATCTGACGAACAATACACTCAAAGTATGCAGGCTCCATAGTTTGACCGATGGGTAACTTTCGCAAATCCGCAGCAGGAAGAGGTTCGTAGGCGATTGTTTTGCCAAGTTCTTCTGAAAGAATTTGTGCGGCTTCATTCATAGTCAGGGCTTCTACACTTAGAAAATACTTTTGCCCGCTATGCTTTTGAGGAGCACGCAACGCCGCCGCCGCAACACGCGCAAGGTCAAAACAATCTACCAATCCGACACGCTCCTGACCGAAAAACATACGCAGTTTTCCATCTTGCACAGAGCCAAAGAAGTTTTGCATGAACGCGTTGGGAAGAAGATGAGTCCAACCAATACCGCTAGCTTCAATATAAGTTTCCACAAGTTGATGCCAAATGTAGTGGCGAATCAACTTTGCTTGGGGACGACCGGGTTGATGGAAAGTACCGACGTGGACAATATACTCGACCCCTGCATCTTTTGCTGCATCGGTCAGGTTTTTTCCTTGGCTCAGCATATCTACGGTATAGCCTGTAACCATAAAGAGGCGCTGTACGCCCTGTAGTGCTTCTTCGTAAGTCGATATCTGGTCAAGGTCAAGATGTACGGTGGAAATACCTCGTTGTGCAAAGGTTTCTGCTTGTTCGGGTTTGCGAACGGCAACCCGTAACTGAAGGTTATCGGAACCACCGTCTTGCTCCAACAGATTAACGAGGTGAGAACCCGTTCTACCGGTAGCACCGAGAATCAAAGCAACAGGATTTGAAGGACTCATCTAATTTTGACTGCTAAAAATTACCAAGGAAGGGGTTTGCGCGAATTAAAGAAACCACCTGTAGGACCATCTTCGGGTAGTGTAGCAAGCCATACAGGAGTGTCAGCCCCTTCTTCCACTGTTCCTGGTGCATTCGCACTACCCATATCTGTTTGTACCCAACCAGGGCAAGCAGAATTGACTTTGATGGGAGTATCCGCAAGTTCCTTGGCAAATTGTACCGTGATGGCATTTAGTGCCGTTTTAGATGATTGATAAGCCAGACCTCGGTATTGAAAGTAATGTGAATTTGGATCGAGAGTATCTGTAAGGGAACCAAGCGTACTGGAAATATTTACTATTCGACCTGCGTGGCTCTTGCGAATTAGAGGGAGCATTGCTTGGAGTACTGCAAAAGCACCAAAGACATTGGTCTCGAATGTGTCTTTAAAAACTTTTACATCAAGGTTGCTGGGATTTACGCCTCCATCATGTAAAACACCTGCATTGTTTACCAAAACATCTAGCTTGCCAAAACGTTCTTCAATATTTTTAGCTGCTGTAGCAACAGAAGAAATATCGGTCACATTTATTTGAATAGATTGTACGTCAAGCCCTTCGGCTTGTAACTTTTCCGCAGACTCAGCACCTTTGTTTTCATCTCTAGCACCTATAAGGACAGTCAATCCTGTTTTTGCAAGTTGACGGCTAATTTCAAAGCCTAGCCCCTTGTTAGCACCTGTTACTAAAGCAATTTTTTTGTCTTGATTCTGCATAGTTTTGTTGTGCTTAATCTATACAATTTGGGCAAAAAATAGGATGAGTTTGCCTCACCCCAAGACTTATCCACCTATGGCACTGACGACAGAGCCTTCATACGCAGTGTTGATAGAAACCTCTTTCCAAGCCTCAAGTTCTGCTTTTACAGAGTCAAGCTTGCCATTGATAGCGCTGACAGCATCTTCACCTAACACCAATCTCAGTGGTGGGTTATCGCTTTTTACTGCTTGAATAATTGCCAATGCTGCTTTCTTTGGATCTCCCGGTTGCTTGCCATCCACCTCTTGCAACCACTGGCGGAACCGTCCTACAATTGCTTGGTATTCTTCTAATTGAGTATCGCTCATGACTAACGAGCGACCATTAAAATCAGTACGGAATGCTCCTGGTTCAACAATTGTGACTTTAATGCCAAGATGCTTCACTTCTTGAGCCAATGCTTCGGAAATGGCTTCCAGTGCAAATTTTGTACTGCAATAAATCCCAGCTCCAGGGAAGCCTACAAAGCCACCTACGGAGGAGAAATTGAGAATGTGTCCGGTACGTTGTTTTCGCAGGTAGGGTAGGACTGCTTTTGTTAAACTCAACCCCCCAAAAACGTTGGTTTCAAATTGTTGGCGAATGGCGTCATCGCTGGCTTCTTCAATTGCTCCTACCAAACCATAACCGGCGTTATTGACTAAAACGTCAATGCGTCCAAAGGTAGCAATTGCACTTTTAACTGCTTCTGCGACTTCTTGAGGTTTTGTCACATCCAGTCGTACTGCTAAGGAACGCTCTGGAAACTGCTGTGTCAAATCTTCTACTTGCTGTGGCTTGCGTGCTGTGAGTACCGCAGTATCACCACTTGCCAATACTGCTTCTGCTAGCGCTCGACCAAATCCAGTTGAACTACCAGTAATAAACCATACTTGTGTCCCAGGAGAGTTTGTCATGACAAATCTTTGTGTTTTAGAAGCTTCAGTATTTTACGGAAACTCAAACACCTCCTTCTTGCATATTATTGCGAAATCTATCTAATTCTTGTTTTCTCTCGGTTACTAGATTTTTCAAATCTTGCATATACTTTAATTAGACGCACCGTAACGTCTTATAAAAAAGCAGTCTGTACTTATGTCACAAAAGGTAGAACACAACCGCACTCAAATAAAATCTTCCACGAAAACGCCTTCAACGCGCAGGCGAAATCAGCATTCCCATCAAGCAATTCTTAAGGCTGCTTCGGAGTTGTTGGAGGAAAAGGGTTATGGTGGTGTCTGTATTGAGGCGATCGCATCTCGTGCGGGAGTGGGAAAGCAAACTATCTATCGGTGGTGGTCATCCAAAGCATCTGTGATGATGGAAGCCTACGCCGCCCAAGCCACAAGCAACATCCCCACACCAGATACAGGTTCAGTACGAGAAGATTTATACAAAATTTTACAACAATTGTTCGAGCTATTGACAAAAACTTCTACAGGTGCAGCTGTTGCCGGACTCATTGCGGAAGCACAAATAGATCCGGAAGTGGCTGAGGTATTTCACGAGCGGTTTGTGCAAAGTCGCAGACAAGCCACGCACACTATTTTAGAGCGAGGAATTGCGCGTAGAGAATTACGCTCGGATTTCAATTTGGAAGTAGCGATCGACGCAATTTACGGTCCGGTATGGTATCGATTGTTGTTGAAGCACGCACCGTTGGATGATGCTTTTGCCCGAGAATTGGTGGATTTGGCTATGGTGGGGATACAAGTTTAGGGGAGATATCAAGAGGTGAAGAATCGAAAGAGTGGGAGGAGTATTTCTGTTGGAGTTCTACTTTTTCCATAAATTTTGCGATCGCTAATAATCCTGTAAACAATATCAATCTTTTCTAATGATGAAACTGCCATTTCAAGCTACAAAACTCCTATTTCTTTTTGAAAAAATTTTAATTAAAGATTTTTAGTATAGCAGTTTTAATTGCTTGTATAACCACTCAACACTTTAAAAAGTGTTCAAACTGTCAGCCAATCTATTAATACCCTCCACCAATTGCTGCTCTGTCAATTCTCCATAGCCAAAAATAAACTCACCTTTTGAATGCGGTTTTAGATAATGAGGCGCAGCAGATATAATTCCTACGCCTGCTTGTTCTGAACGTTGCATAATTTCTTCATCACTAAAAGGAGTTTGCAACCGCACCATTAAATGGATTCCTGCTTTTTCTCCTAATATCGTTGCTTTCTCTCCAAAATTCTTGTTGAACGCTTTCACTAAAACTTGACGGCGCTTGTCGTAAACGGCTCGCATTTTTCTAATGTGTCGTTCTAAATGCCCTTCCCCGATAAAATCTGCAAGTACTTGCTGTTCTAGTAAAGGTAAGTGGCGATCGCTCAACCATTTTGCACGAGCAAAAACAGAAACTAAACTTTTTGGTAACACTAAATACCCAATTCGTAGGGAAGGGAACAGCACTTTTGAAAACGTACCAATGTAGAGAACGGAATCACTTTTATCCAACCCTTGCAACGCAGGAATGGGGCGATCTCCATAACGATACTCACTATCATAATCATCTTCTATAATCAACGCCCCAGTTGCACCAGACCAAGTCAGTAATTCCAAACGTCTCGGTAGGGAAAGTATTGCTCCTGTGGGAAATTGGTGAGAAGGTGTGATATAAACGAGCCGAACTTGTTCTTTTGCATAGTTTGCCAAGTCTTCAACCACTAAACCAGACTCATCCACAGCCACAGGCAAAAGTTTTGCGCGTTGTGTTTCAAAAATGAGCCTTGCACTCAAGTAACCGGGATCTTCCAAGGCAATAACGTTCCCAGGTTCAATAAACAAACGCATAATTAAATCTAAAGCTTGCTGTGTCCCATTTACAACTAACACTTGGTCTGGATCGCAGTTAACAGCACGGGAACGGGAGAGGTATCGAGCGATCGCATCACGCAAAGGCTTGTATCCCAAAATATCCTTTGAATAATCCAGCCATTCTATGTTGGAGTAACAGTAGCGAGAAAGCAGCTTGCGCCACAGTTCTATGGGAAATTGGTCAAAAGCCGGTCGCCCGTAGCGGAAGTTGATGAACAATTCCGGTTCGGGAACTCTCGGTACATTCTCTGTCTGAGCCAAATTCACTCCGTATTTAGAGAGTTGAACTGGCGGACGGGTTTTTGTTCTGGTAGATTGAACGGGTGCAGAACGCAATAAATCATCGGGAAGTTGAGAGCAAACAAAAGTCCCAGAACCCACAACAGTCTCTATATATCCCTCACTGAAAAGTTGGTCGTAGGTTTGAGTGACAGTTGTGCGGGAAATGCCTAGAGATTTAGCAAGTTGACGTGTGGAAGGAATGCGCCCACCCGGTAACAATCGTCCATTGAGAATAGCTTGGCGCAGTTCCTCGTAAAGCTGTTGGTGGAGTGGTACTGGGGAATTGCTGTTTATCGTAATGGCAAAATCCATAGCGCCAAGGTTTGAGCGATCGCAATGTTAATTATTACAGTGTGGATGTTAGGATTATCTCAAAATTATTCTTGTTTATCTGGCGTTACTTCAGTCTCTGGGTTTAACAGTTCGATAGGACGGAAATCGACTTCCCCGACTGCCTCAAAATTTGCTAGCAGTTCATCCAAATTGTCTGGGAATGTTCCTTGCGCTACCATCTTAGTAAAAACTTCGTAACAGTCATTCTTGGCACCTTCTTTACGGGGAAACCCCAACCATAGAATCACAATAGCTTTTAATTGTGGAGTATCAAACGCCCGAAAAAACAAGCGGTATCTTTCGGGTAAACCCATCTTTTTCACTCGTCCATATTGTTTTAATGCCTTGGTTAAAACAAAATGAGATGCCTTGGGATCTGATGGAATTTTAGTTTCAATTGCAGTAGTAATTGCCGCAAATAGCTTTACGCTTGCATGGAGTTTAAACTCTTTCTTTGGAAGTTTTTCTCGCAGATTAGAAACACGGTCAAACAACTCTTGATATTGAGTACCAAATAGTTGTGGGTGAAAATAAATCTCCCAACCATGACTGACAAACTTAGGCATCTTCTAGTAAATCATCCTCTAATTCCACACCCTCAATCAATTTATGAGCAGCCTCAGACATTTCTGTAGTATAGGGCTGTAAAGTATTATTTTTCAGCGCTTCTGTTAGTGCAAAATCAAGAAACAGCTTCATCAATAGCGAGTCTTCTGCATCATCCTCAGATTGTGGGACAATCCGCACAATTGCAGTATCTGGCGACAATACCTCTATCCAACCATTTGCATTAGCGAACTGGGGATGTTCGCGGTAAAACTCGGCAGGTAGACGAAATCCCGCACTATTACCAATTTTTGTACTGCGAATACTGTAAGAGTTACTCATTGTGGGAGTGTATGTACAGGATGTACTTACATATTAACAGTTTATGCACCACCAATTTTCTTAATAAACAAGGTTGTTTCAGTTCAAAAATTATAGGACTTACGCAAAGCCCCCCTTTTTAAGGGGGGTTGGGGGGATCGGCAACGCGTGAAATACCCAAAATATTGTTGAAGTTGCGTAAGTCCTAGCTGAGTTTGCTTTAGTTGTGACGACCTACTTAAGTGGACTTATCCAAAACGACAAAAGTGGCTCTTGTTAAAGACCACTTGGAAAAAGTATGAAAGATAAAGTAAAAGATTTCATCCTTCATACTTCTTTATGCCGATCGCACAACAAATCATTATCAAAGAAGCGACTGCATCAGAAGACTCCCTCATCGCCGAGCATTTCTATAAAATGTGGCTGGATCTGGGAGTTCCAGATGATGCGTTCGCTCCCGATTGGTTGGATATTTCCCTTAAGTTTATAGAACAGGCTCGGCAAGAGTTATCCTATAAAGCTTTTGTGGCAGAGGTTGAAGGTAACGTTGTTGGTTCTGCCAGTTGTCAAATCCACAACGGTCTCTACCCTAACATTATCAAGCAACAACACCGCAAATATGGATATATTTGGGGAGTTTATGTTGAACCTTCATACCGCAGACAAGGAATTGCCAAGCAACTGACAAGTCAAACAGTAACCTATTTAAAAGAGATTGGTTGTACGCGAGTCGTTCTCAACGCTTCTCCATTAGGAAAACCAGTTTATGAAAGTCTTGGTTTTTCCAACAGCAATGCCATGCAATTAGATTTGTCAATTCTTTAAGAAGGTGGCTACTGTCCCCTCTAACGCTCACAGATGTTTTTTTACAATTGGAACGCACATTTATGACTACATTCAACAATCGTAGCGAGATAGAACAGTTGACTGTTACAAAACGCAATCAGATTAAGCGGATACCTCAACGCGGTCATTACGAATCTCAAGTCATCTACGAAATTTTAGATGAAGGGTTAGTTTGCCATGTAGGGTTTGTTGTGGATAACCAACCGTATGTTATTCCAACTGCATACGGTCGTGTGGGAGACGAACTTTATATCCACGGTTCTCCTGCAAGTCGCATGCTTCGTTCTTTACTTCACGGAATTGAAGTATGTGTCACAGTGACTTTACTAGATGGGTTAGTTCTCGCACGTTCTGCATTTCACCACTCCATGAATTACCGTTCTGTCGTCATATTTGGTACGGCAACTTTAGTACAAGATACACAACAGAAGTTAGAAGCATTGAAAGCTTTTACCGAGCATATTGTACCGGAACGGTGGGCAGAAGTACGGCAACCCAATCGTCAGGAATTAGAGGGAACTTTAGTGCTTTCCTTACCTATAACAGAAGCTTCTGCTAAGGTGCGGACAGGACCACCAAAAGATGATGAAGCTGATTATGCTTTACCCGTTTGGGCTGGTGTTTTGCCTTTAAAACTAGTTACAGAAGATGCAGTTCCAGATTCACGTTTGGATGCTGAAGTTTCTTTACCAAGTCATGTGCAAAACTACAGAAGATAGCTACAGATGTAAATACATTGTTTTTAAAATTGGTTACGTAACACCGTAACACCTAAGTAGAAGCTTCAATAATTAACAGAAATTGCGTATCAGTTACATGATACGCAATTGGCATATCTCAGTAAATAAAATTCCGGAGTTAGTAACTTTACGAAAGTAGGTATATATAATCACTTACAAAAAGTGCTACTTATGAATCACCCTGCCACAACATCTTGGAACGAAGTTCGGGCTGCATTTCAAAAGATCTGGGGTTATGAGGACTTCCGCCCACCGCAGGGAGAAATTATTCAAAGTTTGTTGGCGAAAAAAGACGCACTAATTATTATGCCAACAGGTGGAGGGAAATCTATTTGTTTTCAGTTACCTGCATTATTACAAACTGGGCTGACACTGGTGATTTCGCCTTTAGTGGCGCTGATGGAAAATCAAGTACGGGAATTACAAGAACGTAACTTAGCAGCTGCTCTTTTACACGGTGAATTGCCTTCGTTTCAACGACGCCAGACTTTGCAAGCTCTAGAAAAACAACAACTGCGACTGCTGTACCTGTCGCCGGAAACTTTACTCAGTTCACCTGTATGGGAAAGATTGTGCAAACCTCAACTGATCGTTAATGCCCTCATTTTAGATGAAGCACATTGTTTGGTGCAGTGGGGAGATACTTTTAGACCTGCTTATCGAAGATTGGAAGCCGTCAGACCCGCACTCCTGAAATATAAACCAGTGGGAACAACGATCGCGATCGCTGCTTTCACTGCTACGGCTGACCCCACAGCCCAAGCAACGATTCAACAAGTCTTACAATTAAACGAACCAACAGTTTTTTGCGTCAATCCTTACCGTCCCAATATTCATCCCTCGGTTCGCATAGCTTGGACCCCAAGAGGGAGAAAGCAACAGATTTTGAAGTTTCTGAAGGATAAAACAAAACAAACTGGCTTGATCTACGTTCGGACAAGGAGAGACAGTGAAGAGTTAGCCGCATGGCTGCAACAAATGGGTTACTCTACCACTAGCTATCATGCAGGGCTTGGTGCAGAAGAACGTCGCGCTGTAGAAGCAAAATGGCTGAGTGGAAAAATATCGTTTGTTGTTTGTACCTCGGCTTTTGGTATGGGAATCAACAAATCTGATGTGCGTTGGGTGATTCACTTTCACTCACCCTTACTGCTATCAGAGTACGTACAGGAAATTGGACGTGCTGGAAGAGATGGGAAACCAGCCCAAGCGCTAACTTTGATAAGTGAACCTACGGGATGGTTGGACCCGGAAGACAAACAAAGGCAAAAGTTTTTTGAAAAGAATTTGCGATCGCTCCAAAACTCCGCACAGCAACTCGTGAAAAAATTGCCTTCTACTGGTGAAGTAGCGACAGTAGCACGACAATTTCCCGAAGGAGCGATCGCTTTATCTTTACTGCACGCTAGCGGTCAACTCAAGTGGCTCGATCCATTCCATTACAAAATTCTTGCCAGTACAAAAACTCCACCCGTTACACAAGTAGGTGCTACCAAGCAGATGAACAAGTATCTTCTCACAAGGCAATGCCGTTGGGGATTCTTACTGAACGCTTTTGGTTTTCACCAAGAAGCCAACTGGCGTTGCGGACATTGCGATAATTGCTTAAAAAATTATGAATTATGAATTATGAATTATAAATTCTCAATTCATAATTCATAATTCTAAAATTGTCGTAAGAAACGTAAATCGCTGGCGTAGACGCGGCGAATATCATCGATTTGGTGGAGTACCATGGCAAAACGTTCTACTCCAAAGCCTGCAGCAAAGCCAGTATAAACTTCTGGGTCGTAGCCAACAGCTTTCAGTACGTTTGGATCGACCATCCCGCAACCCATCACTTCCAACCAGCGACCGTTCCATCGCAAGTCAACTTCTGCAGAGGGTTCTGTGAAGGGAAAATAGCTGGCGCGGAAGCGAATTTCCACGTCACCAAACATTTCTTGTAAAAATACTTTTACAGTTCCTTTGAGGTCGGTAAAGGTTAACCCTTCATCGACTGCTAAAAGTTCTATTTGATGGAAAACTGCTGAATGAGTGGCATCTACATTATCTCTCCGGTAGACTCGTCCGGGGGCGATGACTCGAATCGGTGGTTCTTCCGTTTCCATGTAACGAATTTGTACTGATGAGGTATGAGTCCGCAGGAGATTTCCATCTGGTAGATAAAATGTGTCCTGCATATCGCGGGCTGGGTGATCGGGTGGAGTGTTGAGTGCTTCAAAGTTGTAGTAATCTGTTTCCATCTCCGGACCGTTGGCTACCGTATAGCCCATACCTACAAAGATGTCTATTGCTCTATCGATTATCCCATTCAGCGGATGGACGCGACCTTGAGAACGGTAGATTCCTGGCATTGTTACATCCAAATTTTCAGCTTCTAGCTGTGCTTGAATTTGGGCTTTTTCTAAAGCTGTATGTTGTTGGTCTATCCTGGCTTGTAAGGCATCTTTTACCGTGTTTGCGATCGCACCAATTTTTGGTCTTTCTTCTGCACTCAGTTGACCCATACTTCGCAACAGCGCCCCTAGCTGACCTTTCTTACCCAGGTAGCTGACTCTTAGTTCCTCAAGGCGTTCTAATGTATTGGCGGCGGCGATCGCCTTTTCTCCTTCCTCTTGCAGTGCTAAAAGTTGCGCTTCTAAATTGTTAGTCATTAGTTAATAGTCATTAGTTAATAGTCATTTGTCATTTGTCATTTATAAAGGACAGATGACGTTAGCATGGCATCCACGAGCCAAAGACAGCGGCCAAGACCAAACTGTTGTTTTCTAGCACCCAGGACTAAACTATTATATGAGATTCTCGCTGTACCTCTTAATTAGCGCTCGCTAACCACTAACCACTAACTATGAAATTACTAATTAGTAATGATGATGGTATTTCATCTCTAGGTATTCGTACTCTTGCCAACACCTTAGCCGAAGCAGGTCATGATGTGAGTGTAGTTTGCCCGGATCGGGAACGTTCGGCTACCGGACATGGGTTAACGTTACACCAGCCAATTCGTGCTGAAATTGTAGAATCTATCTTTCACCCAAATGTCAAGGCTTGGGCTTGCGATGGGACTCCTTCGGACTGTGTTAAGTTAGCTCTGTGGGCTTTGTTAGAATCACCACCCGAGTTAGTTCTTTCTGGCATCAATCAGGGTGCCAATTTAGGGACTGAAATTCTTTACTCCGGTACCGTTTCTGCAGCAATGGAAGGTTTGATTGAAGGTATTCCCAGTATCGCTTTCAGTCTAACTAGCCGGAATAGTAAGGATTTTCAACCTTCTGCTGACTTTGCCAAAATTCTAGTGGGGCAAATTGAGAAAAACCCCCTACCGGAGTTGATGTTGCTTAATGTTAATATTCCCCCAGTTAAGTGGGAAGAAATTGCCGGAGTGACTCTTACCCGTCAAGGGGTGCGACGTTATGTCGATGTTTTTGATAAGCGAATCGATCCTCGTGGGAAAACTTATTATTGGTTAACTGGTGAAGTTTTGGAGGATATTGAACCACCCATTGGTTTGAATCTTTCTGAGAACATACCCATTGATGTTCGCGTTATCCGTGAAAACTACATCAGTATCACACCCTTACAATACAATCTGACCTATGCACGGGGACTGAGTGAATTGTCTAAGTGGGAATTTAAATTTCCGTAAAGTTTATTGAATATACGGAGAACTTCAATAAGTTGCTGAAATGCAACTGGGCAAAATTTAGGTTATAAAGTGAGGAGTCGATTTTGACGTTAAACGGTAGATAAATATTTGAAGATATGAAAATTCAGCTAAAAAGTTTTTTATCCCTAAAAACAAAAACAATGTTATATAGGGTGTGCTGTCTTCCTAATAAGTTTCTTGTCTAGAAAAAGCCTTAAGACAGCATAAACTTATTAATTAAAGTAAAAATTCTTTGTATTGATCGCCCACTCAGTCCAGCAAGCAAAACTCATGTCTAGGATAGAGAATTTATTTTCCGTGTATTTTTGGGGCGTTCGCGGCAGTATCCCCTGTCCGGGACCTGATACCGTTCGTTATGGCGGTAATACCCCTTGCGTTGAGATGCAAGTGGGCGGCAAACGCTTAATTTTTGATGGAGGCACGGGTTTACATGTTTTAGGACAATCTTTATTGTCCAAAATGCCAGTGGAAGCACATATTTTTTTCACCCACTCCCACTGGGACCACATGCAAGGGTTTCCCTTCTTTAGCCCTGGGTTTATTCCGGGAAACACGTTTCATATCTATGGTGCGATCGCTCCCGATGGCTCTACCATAGAACAGCGTTTAAACGATCAAATGCTGCATCCAAATTTTCCGGTTCCGTTGCAAATCATGCAAGCGAATTTATATTTTCATGATGTTATACCGGGAAACGCAATACACATTAATGATATTACGGTAGAGACTTCCCCGCTCAATCATCCTGGTGAAGCCGTAGGATACAGGGTAAACTGGCGTGGAAGATCGGCTGTTTACGTGACCGATACCGAACATTATCCTGACAGAATAGATGAAAATGTTCTGAAGTTATCTCGTGATGCTGATATCCTCATCTACGATTCTACTTATACTGATGAAGAATACCATTCTCTAACCAGACCTAAAATTGGTTGGGGACACTCTACATGGCAAGAAGCTGTGAAAGTAGCCCAAGCTGCCAATGTCAAAACTTTGGTTATCTATCATCACGACCCCTCTCATGATGATGAATTTCTCGATCGTGTCGGTCAAGAAGCTGCAGAAAAATATCCGGGGGCTGTCATGGCACGTGAAGGCATGGTACTTCAGATTCCCGTACCTGTTACCTTATCAGAATCTTTTCGGTGTTAGAAAATTCTTTGTTTAGAGGTGCATCAAGGAAGCAAAGGGGGATTTTGGATTAGATTGGTGAATAGAAGCTCATGCGCTTTTCGCGCACGCTTTGCCAACAGCCCTTCAGCAAAAAACGGTCAACTGCCAACTGCAAGCGGTTTGCTGTTAGCCATCGGTCATCAGCCAAAAATTATAATTAGGTTGATATCAGATCGCCAAGCTGAAAGCTTAAACATTTCTAAAATCCCAGAATCGACGTGCTAAATCTGTCTCAAAATGGGTTTTCTGTGTGGGTTACTTCTTCAACCGAACTGGCTCTAACACCAACGTGTGTTGCACTGGGCAAATTTGACGGCGTACATCGCGGTCACAAGCGGGTTATTCAACCCATATTGCCTGATGTTACGGCATCCTCACACGGCTACTCAACGGTTGTCACCTTTAATCCTCATCCTCAGGAATTTTTCACGGGTCTTGCCCGCACTTGGTTGACACCGTTGGATGAAAAAATTTTTCAGTTGCGATCGCTCGGGGTAGAACAATTAGTACTGCTACCCTTTGATAAGGAATTGTCCGCGTTACCTCCCGAACAGTTCGTAGAAAAAATTCTCATCCAACAATTACAAGCCAAACGGATTAGCGTCGGGCAAGATTTTTGTTTTGGCTCCAATCGTAGTGGGACTGCCAAGGATTTGCAAGTCTTGGCTGCCAAATTTGACATTCCCGTCACCATTGTTCCCATAGAAACTTGTGCATCTCCTGAAACCGCACTTAA
This sequence comes from Tolypothrix bouteillei VB521301, assembly GCF_000760695.4. Classification (GTDB taxonomy): domain Bacteria; phylum Cyanobacteriota; class Cyanobacteriia; order Cyanobacteriales; family Nostocaceae; genus Scytonema; species Scytonema bouteillei_A. The sequence continues at coordinate 4,666,009 of NZ_JHEG04000001.1, forward strand.
CAGTGATGTCAGCGATTCTTCCGATCGCCAGACTCGCATTAGCACTTCACTTATCCGTCAAGTCCTGCAAAATGGTGATATCTGTCAAGCAAACAAACTGTTAGGAAGACCTTACACGCTGATAGGTCATGTCATCAAAGGTCAACAACTTGGTAGAACAATTGGTTTTCCCACTGCCAACCTACAGCTGCCAAAAGATAAATTTTTGCCTAGCTTTGGGGTTTACGCCGTTCGTGTTTTCACTCTCAGTGAGCCACTGAACACTCCAGAAGATACTTACTTAGGCGTAATGAATATAGGTAACCGTCCAACAGTAAATGGTACGTATCAATCCGTAGAAGTCCATTTATTTGATTGGTCTGGCGATCTATACGGAAAAAAACTAGCAGTCGAGCTAGAACAATTTTTGCGCCCTGAGGAAAAGTTTTCTTCATTGGAAGCCCTAAAACAACAAATTCAGCAAGATTGTATTGCTGCAAGAGCATTTTTGGCTGGTTAGTTCTCAGTGATGGGTGGGAATACTGTAATTGGTTGTTGGTTAGCGGTGAGTCGTTAGTGGTTAATTGTTCCACTAACGACTCACCGCTAACAACTAACTACTAACAATTCCCTAATTTCTATATGAGACAAAAAATCGACGCTTTAACACAAAACTTGGGACTAGCCATTGTTGGTAAAGCTGAGGCAATACGTTTAGTACTAGTTGCCCTGCTAGCAGGTGGTCATGCTTTATTAGAAGATGTACCTGGGGTAGGCAAAACCCTTCTGGCCAAATCTTTAGCTCGTTCCATAGACGGAAAGTTTCAAAGGTTACAGTGTACTCCCGATTTACTCCCAACAGATATTACGGGTACCAATATCTGGAATCCAAAAAGCGGTGAATTTACTTTTCTTTCGGGTCCGGTATTTGCTAATGTCCTACTAGCAGACGAAATTAACCGTGCCACACCTCGGACCCAATCAGCTTTGCTAGAAGTGATGGAAGAACATCAAGTCACGGTGGATGGCGTTTCTCGTAACGTTCCCATGCCATTTTTCGTCATTGCGACTCAGAACCCAATTGAATATCAAGGTACCTTTCCCCTACCTGAGGCGCAGATGGATCGATTCATGTTGTCCTTAAGTCTTGGCTATCCCACTGAAGCAGAAGAACTTCAGATGTTGCAACGCCATCAAGATGGAATTAATGTTACCGATTTACAGCCGTGTATTTCTTTAGTAGAAGTGCAAGAGTTACAACAAATCTGTTCAAAAGTCAAGGTTGATACTTCGCTACAACAGTATATTCTTGAATTAGTGCGAGCAACACGACATGATGAGGAAATCACACTTGGTGTCAGTCCTCGCGGTACTGTTGCCTTACAACGGGCTACTCAAGCCCTAGCTTTTCTATTGGGGAGAGACTACGCCATTCCCGATGATGTAAAATTCTTGGCACCTTATGTTCTTTGCCACCGTCTTATACCGAGTGGAGGACGCAGGGCAAAAACTGTGATGGAACGATTATTGCGTTCTGTCCCCATTCAATAACTAGTGACGGGTAACCAGAGAGCGGTAACTAATCCAAAATCTAAAATTCCCAATCTCCAATCAAATGTCAAAGATTGTCAAACGTCAATTCCGCAATCAAAAATTAAAGGGAAAGCCGCTTGGCTTCCTCTTAGTCATTCTAGCTTGGAGTTTGGCTATGGGTTTAGCGATGGCATCTCATGTCCAAGGCGTACCGCCAACCTCTTCTGAAGTCGGTACTGTTGATGTCGTTCCCCCACAACAGCGACTTGGACAAGAATTGTATTTGGAAAATTGCTCGACTTGTCACATTCCCTTACCTCCCGCTGTTTTTCCCACCCAAACTTGGAAAAATTTGTTGGAGGACTCACAGCACTATGGAGTACAAATCAAACCATTAGTCGATCCGCCACGTATCCTAGTTTGGAGGTATCTTTCCGCTTTCTCTCGTCCCCAATTGCTAGAAGACGAACAAATACCCTATCGCGTCGGGAGTTCCCGTTATTTCAGAGCTTTGCACCCTCAAGTTAAGCTACCCAAGCCGATTCAAATTGGGAGTTGTGTCACCTGTCATCCCTCAGCCTCAGACTTTAATTTTCGTCGCCTCAGCCCGGAGTGGGAATAGGATATAGGGACAAGGAGAAATTTTCTCCCTTGTCTTCCCCCTCTCCCTTTTCCCCAATCCCTACTCCCCAAGGAGGGAAATCGCTACCTCTCCTCAGTTGGGCTTTACTGCTTCAACTCTGGGCAAAATGATACTATTGAAACAGTTTACATTTAAGATAAAAATTCAATCCAATCATTAGGAAATCTGATTGGCTGTTAATAATGCTGTTTTTGAGCGAGTTTTCATGACTAACCCATCTCAAACTAAGACTGGGTTTAGTTAAGTGTTTATAATTAATCCCAATCCTTAAATCCCCGTCCCCCTTAATTCTGTTCATAATCTGCCATGCTAAAAACTTTGTTGGGCGACCCCAACGCTCGTAAACTAAAAAAATACCAACCCTACATTACAGACATTAATCTTCTGGAAGAAGATATCAAAGCCCTTTCGGATGACGAACTCAAGGGCAAAACAGTCGAATTTAAACAGCGTCTTGGCAAAGGCGAAACTCTTGATGACATCTTACCAGAAGCGTTTGCCGTGGTTCGGGAAGCAGGACGCAGAGTCTTAGGGCTGCGTCACTTTGATGTTCAAATGTTGGGTGGTATTATTCTCCACTCAGGGCAAATTGCTGAGATGAAGACTGGGGAGGGCAAAACCCTAGTTGCGACATTACCGAGTTATTTAAATGCTCTTACAGGTAAAGGCGTTCACGTGATCACGGTGAACGATTACCTAGCCCGTCGTGATGCTGAATGGATGGGACAGGTACATCGTTTCTTGGGATTGAAGGTAGGGCTAATTCAGCAAAGCATGACGCCAACGGAACGCAAGAAGAATTACGATTGCGATATCACTTATGTCACCAATAGTGAAGTGGGTTTTGACTACCTGCGGGACAACATGGCGACATCCATGGCGGATGTGGTACAACGCCCATTTAACTACTGTGTGATTGACGAAGTAGACTCAATCTTAATTGATGAAGCACGGACACCGCTCATTATTTCGGGACAAGTCGAAAGACCAACGGAAAAATATCTCAAAGCAGCCGAAATAGCTCTAGCACTGCAAAAAGACGAGCATTATGAAGTAGACGAAAAAGCTCGTAACGTGCTGTTGTCGGATGAAGGTTTTGCACAAACAGAACGGCTTTTGGAAGTTAAAGATTTATTTAACCCAGAAGACCCTTGGGCGCACTTTATTTTTAATGCGATTAAAGCTAAAGAACTTTTCCTAAAGGATGTAACTTATATTGTCCGGAATGGAGAAGTGGTTATTGTCGATGAATTTACAGGTCGAGTTCTTCCAGGACGCCGTTGGAGTGATGGACTTCACCAAGCAATTGAAGCCAAAGAACGGGTAGAAATTCAGCCAGAAACTCAAACTCTCGCGACAATTACTTATCAAAACCTGTTTTTGCTGTATCCCAAGTTATCCGGGATGACGGGAACAGCAAAGACTGAAGAGGCGGAGTTTGAAAAAATTTACAAACTGGAAGTTACTGTTATTCCTACTAACAGAACGAGAAAACGCCAAGATTTGCCAGATATGGTCTTTAAGACTGAAGCAGGGAAATGGAAGGCGATCGCACAAGAATGTGCCGAAATGCACGCACTTGGAAGACCAGTTCTAGTGGGAACTACGAGTGTAGAAAAATCAGAATATCTCCGACAACTGTTGAGAGAAATGGAGATTCCCCATGAGTTGCTGAACGCCAGACCGGAAAATGTGGAGCGGGAAGCAGAAATTGTTGCACAAGCAGGACGTAAAGGTGCTGTGACCATTGCAACTAACATGGCAGGTAGAGGGACTGATATTATTCTTGGTGGTAATGCCGAGTACATGGCACGTCTTAAGATAAGAGAGTACTTCATGCCTCGTGTTGTCAAACCGGATGATGAAGATGCTTTTGGTATCCATCGGGCGGCTGGCTTACCCCCGGCGGGAACGGGTGGCGGTCAAGGCTTTGTACCCGGTAAAAAGGTGAAAACTTGGAAGGCGTCACCACAGGTATTCCCAACCCAGCTGACAAAAGAAGCAGAAAAGTTGCTGAAAGATGCAGTTGATTTTGCCGTGCGGGAGTACGGCGAACGCAGTTTGACAGAGTTAGAAGCTGAAGATAAGGTCGCTGTAGCCGCAGAAAAAGCACCAACTGACGACGTTGTGATTCAAAAATTACGGGAAGCGTACAACCGAGTTAAGCACGAGTACGAAGAGTTCACCAAAAACGAACACGATGAAGTGGTACAACAAGGCGGTTTACACGTTATTGGTACAGAACGTCATGAATCGCGCCGGATTGACAACCAGTTGCGGGGACGTGCGGGACGTCAAGGTGACCCCGGTTCGACAAGATTCTTCCTCAGCTTGGAGGATAACTTACTGCGGATTTTTGGTGGCGATCGCGTTTCACGTTTGATGACAGCATTTAACGTAGACGAAGATATGCCTATTGAATCTGGAATGCTGACCCGTAGTTTGGAAGGTGCTCAGAAAAAAGTTGAAACCTACTACTACGACATCCGGAAACAAGTCTTTGAGTACGACGAAGTGATGAACAACCAACGTCGGGCGATTTATGCGGAACGCCGTCGGGTTTTGGAAGGACAAGACCTGAAAGAACAGGTGATTAAGTACGCTGAAAAAACGATGGATGACATCGCTGACTACTACATCAACCCCGATTTACCTTCCGAAGAGTGGGAATTGGATAAGTTGGTTGAAAAAGTCAAAGAATTTGTTTATCTGCTAGCAGATTTACAGTCAAGTCAGCTAGAAGATATGTCAATGAGCGAGATTAAAGCGTTCTTGCACGAGCAAGTGAGGATTGCTTACGACCTTAAAGAAGCTCAAATTGACCAAATTCAGCCCGGATTGATGCGTCAAGCGGAACGATTCTTTATTTTACAAAGAATCGATACTTTGTGGCGCGAACACTTGCAGCAAATGGATGCTTTACGTGAATCTGTAGGATTGCGAGGTTACGGTCAGAAAGATCCGTTGATTGAGTACAAGAGTGAGGGTTACGAGTTGTTCCTGGATATGATGGTTAACATTCGCCGAGATGTTGTTTACTCCTTATTCATGTTCCAACCACAACCTCAGCCAATGATGCAAACATCTTCAGAGATGGTGTAGAAATAAACACCAACTCATTCTAACTTCCACCTTCATTACCCTACCCCTCTCGTTCCCAGGCTGAGCCTGGGAATGCCATTTTTATGAAGCTTTGAACTCCATGCCAAACCACATGGCGATTTGATAGGTTGGTTATGGAATTACAAAATTGCCACTCTAGATGTCAGACTGGGCGATAATCCTACTGTGCGTTTGGATTGAGACAATCAACATTTATAGCAAGTTTGCATGAGAACAGCAAGTCATGACACTAGACCAAGTAAAAATTATCTTAGTTGAGCCATCTGGACCTATGAATGTGGGATCGGTGGCGCGAGTTATGAAAAATTTTGGCTTTCATCATCTAGTGTTAGTCAATCCTCAATGCGATCCGCTTTCACTCGAAGCACTGCACATGGCAGTTCATGCCAAAGATATTTTACACTCATCTCAATCTGTAGCAACTCTACCAGAAGCTTTACAGGGATGTCAGCGAGCGATCGCAACAACTGCTCGCGTTAGGGACTGGGGAACGCCCATGGAAAATCCCCGCACGGCATTACCTTGGTTGCTTGAAAACCCACAACATTCAGCAGCACTAATCTTTGGTAGAGAAGATCGGGGTTTGAGCAATGAGGAACTGAACTACGCTCAAAGATTTGTTCGCATTCCTACAAGTTCCACTTATCCATCCCTCAACTTAGCAACTGCTGTTTCTCTATGCTGCTACGAATTAGCAACATTTTATACTGAAAACCTAAAAAATATGGAAAACAAACAACTTATCGCATCAGAAAATGCCTTGGATGATGACCTTGCTGCTTTGGATGTTGTAGAAACGTATTACCAAGAACTCGAATCCCTTCTCCTCAAGATTGGTTATCTTTATGCCCATACATCATCAAGTCGCATGGAAAAGTTTCGACAATTGTACAATCGGGCTCGACTACAAACTAAAGAAGTTGCAATGTTGCGAGGTATTTTACGACAGGTAGAATGGGCTATTAGGAACCTTTATAACCGCGAAGAATCATAATTCATGATGTTTGGGAGACTGACTCGTAAAAAAAATCTTTTTTGCTTGGAATTAGGGATTAGTATGTAATTGCAAGCCTGCTGTAGTGTTTACCTTTTATAAAAGCCAATTATAATATAAAATCTTATCATTATTATATATTATGAATACAAGAACTCGTATAAAAGTTATCCCACAGCGTCAGTCTTCGAGCCGTCGTCCCGATTTACGAAAAGTCCAAAAGCTACCACAGAATAAGGAAGCATTACGCAACCAACAACGCCCGCCTCAGAAAAAACAAACATCGACACGTGTAAAAGTAATTTCACCACTACAACCTACTCCTTTACCTAGAAGACAACCAAGGGGAGTCGCTCCACCCCAGCACTCTGCTACTTTTAAAGGGAGAATTCCTCCATATAACCCCAACGTTGTACCGTTAAAAACTGTCAGAGTGCAAAAGCATCCGGTGATGAAACAATCTTCTCGAAAAACGCGGTTAAAGCCGATGGCAAGAACAATTTTGTATGCCATACGGTTGTTAATTGTGGGAGTCGGGATAGGTGCGATCGTAGGTACTGTTTTATCTGTGTTAGACCCCGCTAATCGTCTCGCTACACCACCAGACTCATCATCCAATACAACCGTTGAACAACAAGCGCAGTCCCAGCCAACACCAACAGTAACTCCCACACCGACAGTTTCTGGAGTGTCCTTATCCCAAGAAAATATTCCCTTAAAATCAGCTATACAAAGTTTGGCAGCATCAACTCCAAATCTCACACCGGGAGTTTTCTTGGTTGATTTGGACAACGGTAGTTATGTGGATTTGAATGGGGCTGCTAGTTTTGCGTCTGCTAGCACAATTAAAATTCCAATTCTGGTTGCTTTCTTTCAAGATGTCGATGCACAAAAAATACGTCTTGATGAAAGCTTAACTATGGAAAAGGAAGTGGTAGCAGGCGGTTCTGGGAATATGCAGTACAAACCAGTAGGAACCCAGTTTACAGCGCTTGAAGTAGCTACGAAAATGATGACAATCAGTGATAACACAGCAACAAATATGCTGATTGCTCGATTGGGTGGTATTGATGCGCTAAATCAACGATTTCAAAGTTGGGGTTTGACAACAACTGCGATTCGCAATCTTTTACCGGATTTGGGAGGTACAAACACAACCAGTCCCAAAGAGTTAGGTACTTTGATGGCAATGGTTGGTAAAGGAAATTTAGTGAGTATGAGATCTCGCGATCGCATATTGGATATTATGCGCCGGACTGTGAGAAATCAACTGCTACCAGCTGGTTTAGGACCGGGAGCGACCATTGCCCATAAAACTGGTAATATTGGGACAATACTGGGAGATGCAGGGCTAGTGGATGTGCCAAGTGGCAAGCGTTATGTTGTTGCTGTAATGGTGCAACGTCCCCGGAACGATCCTGGTGCAGAAAAACTTATTGTATCCATTTCTCGCGTTGCTTACGAACAGCTCAGCCAAAGTTTTCCCGTTCCTCACAATACGGGAAATAGCATACCAACCACTACCTATCAACAGCCACCAGTTATAAGTCCGCCACCAGCCATAAATCAACCGTTCTCTAATGGCATGAGCAACACTTTACCTCCAACTGGATACCAACCTCCACTGATGAATCCACCATTACCTAATGGTATAGGTACAAACGTACCGCCAACGGGTTATCAAGCACCTGCGATCGCTCCACAAGTAGCACCGCAATATTACTACAATCCATACCAAAGATAAGTTTTCCAATTCCATGACATCTAAAACACCGTCAATTCAATTTTTTGCTGGCATTTTTGAAGAACTGAACAATGTCAGCCTGCGTCGTAACCTTCGTTCTGGTAACCGCATTATTGTTATGCTTTTTAAGCAAGTGAAAGCTTTGAACGGATTTAATAGCTTCACAAAACAATCTTTGAATTCAATGCTATTAACTGATGAAGAAGGAGAAATTCGTGTCACACCTTCTTCAACTCAATTCATTTTTGGAGGTGCAGAAGGAGATGAATTGCAGAGAGTAGAGTGTAAATTTGAAATCGAGCAAGAAGACCAATGGCAAAGATTCATGCGTTTTATGCAGCGATATGCTGAGGCAAATGGTTTGGCATATGGAGAATCATAAATGACTGGAAAGTCTTAATTCATACTTGCCATGTCATTAGAAATCGCACAGCGATAGCTACAACGGGGGGCTTTGAGTCCCCCATGAAGTAAGGATAAGAGGAAAGGGGATGCTCCCCAGAGAAGCTTTGTTTGTATAGTAACAATTTATTTCGCTTAAGTCTTTTAAAACATCTCTTAGCGTTTGTGGAGAAATTCCTACGCAATTAACAGCGTTGATACCGCATCCCTGGAAGTTGTGAAACTAGACCCATTAATTCTAACTCGAGTAAAGCGCCCGATACCAATCCAGCAGCCATACCAGATTGTTGAACAATCAAATCAAATGATAACGCTTCTGAAGAAAGTACCTTCATAACGTGTTGAAGTTCTGGAGATAAATCGGGTAAAGTCAATTGCTCTGGTGAAGAGACTGCTGCAACAGAATCAAGTTCTGGTATTGCTCCTAACATTTTGAGGAGTTCGTCTAATTCTCTAAGAATGGGAACAGCGCCTTGAGCGATCAGTTTTAAACATCCTTGGGAAGGATAGTCATCTAACCTTCCTGGTAATGCGTAAATATCTCGCCCAAATTCATTGGCATAACTAGCAGTAATCAAAGCACCCGATTTGATTGGTGCTTCCATCACTAACACGGCGCGACTCAAACCGGCTATGATTCGATTGCGACGGGGAAAGTGAGTGCGATCGGGGGGAGTTTTTGAGGGATATTCGCTCAGAACTAATCCATTCAGCAAAATCTGTTTGTAAAGTTCTTTATTTTTAGATGGATAAACAACATCTACCCCCGTACCGAGGACTGCTATTGTACGTCCTCCTGCTTTAAGAGTAGCGCTGTGGCTTTCAGTATCAATTCCGTCTGCTAAACCAGACACAACCGTAAAACCATTTTTAGCTAAAGCCACACTAATTTGACGAGTCCAACGCAAACCGTACTCTGAAGGTTGGCGCGTTCCAACAATACCAACTGTTGGTTTGTGTCCGATATTTTCTAGTAAATCAACTTCGCCGCGATAGTACAAAATAGGGGGTGGGCTGGGGATCTCTAGCAGCAACCGAGGATACTCTGGATCGGCTGGTGTCCAAAAATGAGGGTTTTGCTGTTGATGTTGTTGGAGAAATTGTTCTGGGTGCAAACGCGATCGCTGTTGTAAAACCTTAGATAGTGTTTGAAAACCAAAACCCTCTACCTCTTTCAACTGAGTTGAGGTTGCGTCCCAAGCTGCTGCTAGCGTACCAAAATGCTGTTGCAACCTTCCTAACAAAATAGGACCGACTCCAGAAATTTGCGACCAAGCGACCCAATACGCACGTTCTTGTTCCACCAATTGCCCATCCTTATCGTCTTTGGGTTTATTGTTCCCAAATTTCAGAACTGCCTAAGGATAAAAACCGGGAGTTTTTAACCTACGGCGTTGCATCTGTGTGAGGTCGGGGTAATCGTCGGGGTTATAGTAATATCTTGCCCATGCGCTCGAATACGGAGAGTATTTGTAGAATAGCGTCCGGCGTTCGTGTTGTCCTTTCCAGGGCATAGTACCGTGAGTTAGGGCTTCGGTAAAGATAATCGCTGTTCCTGCTTTTCCAGAAATTTCTTGCGTACAAGAAAGCGGATTTTCTAAATTTTCCCATTCTTTAAGTAAAGGGAAATTGCTTTTATGGCTACCTGGAATACACCCAAATCCTCCTGCGCCCTGCGGTACGTCTGTGAGGCTGTAGGCGACTGCAACCAAGCCGTTGTGCATTCTTCCATCTTTATAAAAGTAGTATTGACAGGGATCGTAGGGAGTCCCACCACCGTGTAGTATGCTGCCAATTGGTCCGGTACCTTGGCGAATAATGTGAACGTAATCGTGGTCTAGGCGAAAATTAGCTCCAAGTAGCTCGTCAAGATAAGGAGTGATTCGAGGATTGTCAATGAGACTGCGAAACGGTACACCCCAACTTAGCAAGCTATCAAAACGAACCCACTCTTTTCCGCGTCGATCTATACAAGCAATTTGCGGATCTAAAAGAGCATTGATAGCTGTTATCTCTGCTGGAGTTAAAGCATTTTCCAGCACAATAAATCCTTGCAAATCAAACAAGTAACGTTCTAACTCTGTCAAATCAACACCTATTGCTAATCACCTGAAATAGTATATAAGAATCCTAAATGATTTATAAAAAATTTAAGTAGGGTGGGCAATACTCATCAAAAGCTTTTAGTGTGCATTTCCACCCCAGGTATGCCTTACATTGCAAAAATCAAGAGGATTCTTATAGCAATTATGAAATCATATATATTGATTCAAAATTACGTTGCTTGCCGAGTCTTTAAATACTCAAATACGGACTTATCTCCAATATCGGGAGGAATTGCTTGCACTGCTTTGCGAACGGCAAACACGACAAACAGAACTGCCCAAATTCCTAATAAAATTTTTTCCCATTGAGTTGGCAACACCCCTACCAAATGTCCCAACAAGAGTAAGGGAACTGTTGGTGTTAGTATTTTAGTCTCAAAGCGATTAAAGCAAAACGCTTCTTTAAAATAAATTCCTGTCAGTGCTGCAAAAGTAAATCCTATTCCCAGTAATGTTAATGGTTGAGTATAAACGGTGACAGCCAATGGTGCGCTATTATACAAAGCTAGTACTGTGGCGCTAACACTGCCAATTGCCCAAAAAACTTGTAAAAGTCTGTGTAACAGTGTCATATAAATATGTATCATGAGTAAACTGACACCTAAAGCCAGACTGAAACAAACATATAAAGGTGTCAGTACTGGAAAAATCTCTGGGTTTTGGTTAAATATGACTAAAGCAGTACCTGTGGCAAAGCAGAGTGCAGCTACCATAAGTCCAGTACGGTAGACAATAACGCCCGTGCGATCGCTCTGATTAATCGTAAACTCTCCAAACTGACCTTGATAAATTTCCGGTGCAGATAAAGTTTGCTGAGCCATAGCAATTGAAATCCGAAATTTTTAAGAACTGCTAATCATCCCTATGCTATTTTATCCCCGTGTCCCCGTCTTGAGGATGCAATTTCATCCTTCATTCAAAATAAACTCTCAGACGATCTCCTAAGGCTATGTGCAATTGCGATCGCGCATTCCCATTGTTAACAGCAATCTCCACCCACCCATGACTGCCAATAAGTGCGATCGCTTCACCCACTTTAACATCGCTATAAGTTTCATACTTGGGAATAGTGATTCCCGCAACTTCTATATTCCAGTTCTTTCCCAGCACATCAGTCCCAGGAATGTTAGTCACTAAGTTACCGAAACGGTCAATATATTGAATGCTACCAGTTATACCAGTTTCCGTTACTATAGAATTAGCAATATCTAATTCTACTAGAGTAGCGGGGTCGATTGATTCGCCCAACTGTTTGAGGGGAACGCCACAAGCAAGATAAGCGGCTACTGGTGCAAAAATATCCCTCCCGTGGAAAGTACTGCTGGGTTGAGGGGTTCTCCAATACTTGGGGTTCGTTAGTTCTACGGCTGCAATTGCCGTACTTTCACTCAAAACTCCACCAAATATTCCGTTATCGGGTCCCACCAGGTAACCTTTAGCAAATTCTACTGCGATCGCTCGTCGCGTACTGCCTACGCCAGGATCGACAACAGCTAGATGCACTGTGCCTGGTGGAAAATAAAGGTACGCATCCATTAAGCAGAACCGAGCAGCCGCAACATCCTGCGGTGGAACTTCATGAGTCAAGTCTACTACTGTAAGTTTTGGGTTGATTTGGGCAATCACTCCCTTCATCGCCCCAACGTAAACATCACGGGTTCCAAAATCGGTAAGCAAGGTCAGCATGGGGTTGTAAACCTTCCACAAGAAGATATTGCCGCTTAATAATATATATTAAGTTTATTTTTTCTGTAGCGAAAGTTACGAAAAATTTGCTATGTTAGGAAAGTTAGACATTTGATGGAGAAATTTAAGAGGCACATTGTTAAAATGAGCAGGAACAGATTGGAATCGGTAAAACAAGCACGCGAAACACACAGACTCAATATTAAAAGAACCTTAGAACATCGCCTAAAAGTAGCTAGAGAAAAAGGTGATGAAAATTTAGTTCGCCAATTAGAAGCTGAAATGAACTATTTCAGTTAAAAATAAAGTTTTATTGTTCTAGTTCATAGTTTTGTTGTGTGTTAACCCGCTTTGGCGGGTTTTCGTGTTTTTAACAGCGATGGTGGCACTGTCAATTTCATAAAAAAAGGCGCTACCCTAACTTGAGAGTAGCGCTTTTATTCTTAAATGATACTTTTGCCTTCTTCAATTAGTTTGTACTTCTAAGCACTTGTGAATGCAGATTCATCTTCGTATATCTCAAACAGCCTATCTAGCTGAGTCAGTTCCAAGATTATTTTGAGTGCAGGCGATACAGAACAAAGACTTAAGCGCCGTCCCATACGTTGAGACAATTTTAATGCAGAGACTAATGCTAAAACTCCAGAACTATCTACAGATTCTACTTTACCCAAATCCAATAGCAAAATAGAACAGTCAGTTTGTGTTAACAGTGTTGTCAATTTGCGTTCAAACTCCAATGCATTTGCACTAACAATAGAACCATTCGGTCTGATGACTGTCATGTTTGGATTTAAAAGTGTGCTTTGCATGATTTAGCTCTAATGTGTCAAATAGTCCAAGTCTTAATAAAAGGTAAGTAGGTCAACCAAAAAGGGAGAGGACAAAAGGATGAAGAGCGTTATTGGTATTGATTTTTGATAGTTCAACAAAACTTCTGTCCTCGAACCTGTTAGCTCTCAGCAATTAGCGACAAGTTACGATCGCCAACTACTACCTAATAAGCACCTGTTTTGTTCAAAACAACCTGTACTGTTTGTAGCAAAATCTTCAAGTCCAGCCACAGCGACCAGTTCTCAATGTACGAAATATCCAATTTGACAGCGTCTTCAAAGTTATCAATATTGGAACGACCGGAAACTTGCCACAGCCCTGTAATACCGGGTAAGACTTCTTGTCTGAGAAAATGCTTTGTTTGGAACTTTTCGACATCTCTGATGGGTAAAGGGCGAGGACCAACTAAACTCATCTCTCCTAATACAACATTAAACAGTTGTGGTAATTCGTCTAAACTATAGCGGCGTAAAAACTTACCAATTCTGGTGATCCGAGGGTCATTTTTAACTTTAAACAGAACACCGTCTTTGACTTCGTTCTTAGCCTCTAAAGCGGCTTGTAACTTTTCCGCATTGACAACCATGGTGCGGAATTTCCAAATTTTGAATTTTTGACCGTGCAATCCAATTCTGTCCTGTTTAAAAAAGATTGGTCCGGGAGAATCTAATTTAATGAGTACTGCAAGGGATAAGTACACGGGTGAAAACAGGAGTATGAGAATAATTGATGAACACAAGTCAAAACATCTTTTTACCCAGAACTCACTACCCGTGATAAATGGTGCTGGAATTGTTACAAAAGGAACTTCACCAATCATCCAGAAATAAGATTTAGAAGGAAGAACTCCGGCTTCAGTTGGGATAATTCGGATAGTAATGCCGGCTGTGTAAAAATGCCAACAGACATACAGACGTTTTTTGATAGCATCCCAAGAGACAAAGACTTCTTCAACGCCCAGACTGCGAAGATATTCTAAAGTTGTGTCACGGTTGCTTCTGTCCAAACAGTTTGGGTTAGCGACACCAACAACCGTGTAACAATCCTCTTTCTCTATCAGCCTGATGTTTCTTTCTTTCTCATCAGAATCAGTGATTAGGAAAACTGTATGGCGGACAACTCCTTTTTTCCGCAATAAGGTAGTAGTCGTATCAACAAGGAAACGACCGGCACATAAGAAGGTTACTGAGAATAACCAAAAGAGCAAAAAGGTGGATCGAGAAATATAACTACTTGGTTCGTAAAGAAAGGCAATGAAGAGAAGGAATATATCGGCTAGGGAAACTGCTTTGATCAGACGGGGATAATTTCGACGATTGTACCCCGAGCGGTATAATCCCTGTGCGGTGATAATTCCTAATTGAACAAATAGAGTTAGCAGTAAGAAAGAAGATTTCTCTGTCCAAGGAGAGTTTACAGGTGTGCCATAAAATACTGCAACTTTCCATGCTATGGTTAAAAACACAGCATCTAGTAGTACTAGCGTTAAGACACGCAAAAATTTTGTTGCAAATCCTTTTTGAATTCTTGCGCCTCGACCTGACCTTAAATCTGGTTTGAACCCGACAACTGACAATTTGTAAGTCATCTTAACTGCACCTATTATTTGCTATGATGTTCTTTACTCTTTGCTTGGTAGATAAGAATTCGCGAGATTAACGAGGAAGGAATCGGACGAATTCGAGTTCAAATGGATGACTTTACGGCTTGACTTATAAAAACTATCTTTATCGCTTTGGAGCTCGGTCAAACGCTCTTGCTATTGCGTTCCAAGCTAATTTGCGTTGGAAGTTAACATCCAGTGGTAAAGGACGCACTGGTTGACCATCGGAACGTGGCAGAAAATATGCGTGCCATGTATATCGATCGCTCAGCCCCCAGGTTAAGACTGCAATCACGGCTTTCTCATCTAGCACTACTGAAAGATAGTCTTCATAGAGACTGGCAACCATGCGATCCCGAACTGTAGAATCTGCTGGCAGCTGTTGGTCTATTACGTCTAGTTCAGTAATCAGTATTTTTAAACCGAGACTGGCTACATCAGAGAGAAAAGCTCGCAGCTTTTGAGGGTTAAAGGCTTTTTCATGAGCCATTAAGTGAGACTGAATACCGAGAGCATGAATCGGTGTACCCTTTTTTAAAAGATTCTCTAAGAGCTTTAAAGTTGCCTTTCTCCTAGCCTCGTGTTTGGGTATATCGTACTCAATCCATGTCTCATTATACACTAACATAGCTTTTGGGTCAGCCGCCGCCGTTGCCCGATAGGCTAGTTCAATATAACTCGGCCCTAAAAAATCGAGCCATGGAGAACTCTGCAAACCATCAGACCTACCATCTTCTGGATCTATCGCTTCGTTAACCACGTCCCAAGAATGCATCTTACCTGCATAGCGCTTAGAGACAGTTGTGATATGGTCTACCAAAATTTTCTCTGCGTTTTGGCGGTTAACAGTCTCTTTGAACCATATAGGTATGTCTTGGTTCCATACTAAAGTATGTCCTCTATAAAGAATACCACGATTGCGTGCAAATGCAGCTAACCAATCTGCTCTAGCGAAGTCATACTTATCGGGAGCAGGACGGAGTTGAGACCATTTGAGAGCGTTTTCCGGCACTATCATGCCGCAATCTCTAGTAAAACTAGCACTAAAGGATGCATTGGATTGAAAAAAATCGGGTTCGACTGCTGCTCCATAAATAATCCCCTTTGAAGCAGCACGTTGTTTCAAAGAATTTTGTCCAACCACTTTAAAGTCTCTTTTTGGATTGTAAAGAGCTTGGACTTGGTTGTTCGTATTAACTATTTTTCCTGCTGTCACGGCAGCTGAGCTGGCTAAACCTGAGAATCCCAGGAATATGAAATGACGCCTGCTGAGAGGAAATTTTGGATACATGCACGATTGATAGGTAATACAATTGGTTACTGATGATTCGTCATCGGTCACTGATTGCTAGTTACAGGTCCAAGTAGGTCAATAAATTTCTGCCGCAACAGCCGATAGAAAAATAACGAATTGCCTACTAAATATCTTTTCCAAAGACGACGCGGTTCGGTAACGAATCTTGTCAACCATTCAAATCCAGAGTTGGTTAGCCACTGAGGACCGCGATAGACAGTGTTTGTATAGAAATCGAGGCATGCACCAAGAGGTAAGAAAACTTTTGCATCGATTCGATCCATGTTGTCTACGAGCCAACGTTCTTGTAATGGCATTCCGAAACCCACATACAAGATTCCCGGTTTAAATTCATTAATCTTCTGAATCACAATATCGTTATCACGACTGGACTTATCAAAATAGCCGTGATGTCCTTGTACTTTAAGATTGGGTGCGATCGCCGTTAACTTAGAAATTGCCTTATCTACAACTCCAGGCTTTCCTGCTAGAAGGAAGAGAGAGACATTGTTTCTTTCACAAGCTAACGCCAAGCTTTCTATATAGTCCGGACAAGTCATGCGATGCCTGGATTCCACAGAGTATCCAAAAAATTTTGCTGCTAGCAGTACACCGAACCCATCACAGAAAACCACATCAGCTTTATTTAAGAAGTTGCGATACCAAGGCAGTTCGCAGGCAAAGTTCATGGCTCTGATATTTACATTCCCTACAACCGTCTTCTCTCGGGTTTTCGCCGCCTCAACGACATAAGATATCAACTGACAAGCTGTGAGCTTGTGAAACCGAGTTTTCAGTATTGTAATTTCTTCAAATGATGGCATAATTACACCCCTTACCTCTTTAAACGAACAAGCTAAATGCTCTTAAGTCATTACAAAATTTGTATATATCAATACTTTTTTCGATAAATGTTTGTTTTTCATAAACTCACACACACTTTCATGAAATTTTTGTTAACCTCTCCTTGATATGTGAGCATATCGCAGTTGAAATAACAAAGCAACTAAATTTTATATCAAATATTCAAATTACAACTTCACAATATCTTTGAAAAAGTGAGTGAAGATCGATGTTATCTTGTCCTGAATTTTCTCTAGCGATCCAACTGTTTCTGCTTAAGATTCTAACCAATAGTCAGAAATGTAATAAAAGTAATATTAGTGAGATTTGTGTGTTTTTAATTATTTGATAGATCTAATAGAAAAGTATACGTTTTCATATATTTTAACGCTCTTCCATCACTCTGGGGAAAGAAAAAATGAAGGCAACTTTTAAACCTCATACAGCACTTGGATTTGAAGCTTTATTTTCTAACATTATGAGGAAAATCATGTTTTTTGCCTAAAAGTCCTGTGTAGCAAGGATTATCAAAAAAGGCAGGAGGCAGGAGGCATTTATGGAATGCTGGCTCCGCCCTCTGCCTTGTCTTCGTGCCATTGGGTTTGAATCCCCAACGAAAGTGTTCCTTCTGCCCTCTGCCCTCTGCCTCCTGCCTTCTTCAATTATTTTTTCTCTAGCGAGAGTGATGGAACGTTAATTTAGCGGTCATCATTTTATCTCATTTATCCCACTTACATGACTTATCTTTCCTTGGGTTATGTTGGATAAAATGAGGAAAGGACTTTAGATCTTATACCATTTCACGAAATGCCTGATACAAATGATTGGTCTCTAATTCTTTCCCCCTGCCCCCCACTGCTTATTTGTATCAACCTTAGAGTAAAACGGTATTAGGCTATATGGAAACTCTCAAGCGATCGATTATTTTCATAATATCTTTCTGCTGTGGCTACAAGTGTTTGCAGAGCGTCAACGTTTACTATTATGTCTGTATCCCGACGGCGAAAATCCATGCTCGGAGGCTTGCACTTCAAGAAACCATACCGAAAACCCAGTTCTTTTGCTAGGTAAACAAAAGTATCATCCACAAAGAACGAGCTAAATAATTCGATGACAGTCAAATTTTCTGCAAAAATCATATTTGTGAGGCCAGCACCCTGAGGACCAACAACTATTTTGGCTTGTGAAAAGAGTCGTACCTCATCTGCAAAGCTTAAGTCTTCAAGTACATAAGCAACAAACCCGAATGGCTTTAATGCATCTATGACTTCGTTTTCATTAATGATTCGACGACCTACTGCCTTCCGTCGCGAAATCAATATATAAGGTGAAAAATTAAGTTTGTCAGTTTCGAGCGCAGGCAGATTACCGAGTGTGCGTTGGCGAAGCCAAGAACAAGCTTTAGGAGATACGTGAAGTGCCGGAGAACGCCGAAAAGATGGGACTAACAATCGGTTCACTTTCATTCTTGACCCATTCCAAGGAATCCAGTCTTTTGACTGATATCCTAAAAGTTTTAGAGACTCTATTTGCCATGCAGAGGGATTTGATTCAACGATCAAAGTAGGCTTGATACCAGTCTTTTCTTGATAAAGCTCTAAGCTTTCCAGTCGTGCTAAGCAGTCTACTATCCAGTGATAGTAATTTCTACTCCAACCATTTATTAATGAACAGGCTACATCTAATTGAGGAGGATTGCCTTTGGATAAGAACTTTGACGCTAAAGCTTGTAAAGGTATGCATTCCTCTATTGGTAAATCTTCTTTTAAAGAGGAAGTTTGAGATAATGATGTACCAAATATTGTAGAAACTGGGACAGATGTTTCCAAAATAATATTTCTATTTTTGTCAAATCCTAGGGCAGTGGGACCAGCCAGTTCAGCATTATCTACTTCACATAAAAAAAATTCATCTTTTCTGCTTTTCTCAGGAATTTCATCAATAAATATCCCCGAATAGCCATGTTCATTTAAATTGTAAGGTTTCATACATGAAATTAATTCCTCTGATTGAAACTGAATTGTGTGGTATTGCTCTGTATTGTTGATTAACTCATGTCTCGTTACTATCTTAAACTTTAGGATTTTTTTTAAAAATAGAAGAATTGGTCGCCTGAGTAGAAAACTGTATTTGCTTTTACTCCGGTTAAGTATGAGATATAAAGTATGCAAAACTTTAATTTTTTTAAGATTGGAAACTAAAAATGTCATTTTAAATCTCCTGACAAATTTTTTTAATAAGCCGATCGCTGTCATAGGATGTGAGTTACGACCGCATACAAAACTGCTCGTTCTTCTAAGAAGAGTACTGATATTAAAGTAATTTTTCCGTATCCTAAAATTATTTACGATCGGAGTGTGAGCATGGCACACGAACAGAAAAATCGATAATTTTAGAACCGAAATGAAGTAAGTTGTGTCGCTAACTCCCACCTGTGTTCTCAATCAACAAATATTTTCTGCTATTTCTAGCCTGTGACTAAAGATAGTTATAAGGCTACAAAATTTCTGCCTCAATACTTCTTATTTATCAATTAAAATTTTCTCTTTGATGCACCGACACCACCAATTGTTCCATCTTGCACCATGATGGCTGAACTTTTCTGGAAACTTTTCAAGTTATCGGTAGAGTTTTTTATTGGTGTTTTACAAAATGTAGGTTACTCTATCTGAAAATACACTTCTCCTTTTACAAAGAGGTGTCAATCCAGTAACAAAACTGTGACGTTATTCACGACCTGTTAGAGGCTTCAATATTACTGAAATAGGTTAAGATGAGTTATATTGATTAACAAGCAATGTAGCTCTTAAATCTTCAGTGGAATTTTCCCCCTTAGCTTTGTGCCAATACTAAAGTTAAGAGGAGTTATGATTTGAAGTGAGTTATTTGTTATCAACCCATATGTGCTTTCATGAATGGGGAAAAATCCGCGCAGCTTTAAATTAATAAAATCTGCTGGACAATATTATAGTTCCTTGAATCTTTGGTAAAGCTTATTTAAAAATAGGAGCGTTGTACTAAAAATCAAGAATATAAATGTGATAATACATAGAGAAGCTGCATAAAGCGCGATCGCCCATGCTCATTGTGAGCCTCATTGTCTGCGATCGCACCACTGTAACAACAACTGCAGTCTCACGACTTTGAATTTGCAAAGTGATAAATTAAATATTGCGAGCAAGTCAAGTGTCAAATAGCTTGAATAACTACTCAAAAACTGCCAAATTTTAAGAGTAGCGTCATCGCTACCACTAGCTAAAGTTCTGCCGTATGAGCTAAACACAACTAACTGAATTCAGGGTATCAGAATTACCAATGGGGGCTCAATTAAAGAACTTTGGTCTCTGCGTCATTACCGAGGTTAACCATCTCATATTGCTTCATGGCAGACCATGGATTCTTATAAATTTGAAAACGTTGTTGTAACACTAGCCACAAGAATGGAATAGCATCGTACAAATACCTCTTCCACAGTCGTTTGGGTTCGCATGAAAGCCTATAAAGCCACTCTAGTCCTACTTCAGTCATCCACTTTGGAGCTCGGTTTATATTGCCGGCTTCAAAGTTGATAGTTGCACCAATAGCTAAAAAAGTTTTAATGTTGTTTAACTGATGCCTGTATTTAGAAATCCACAGTTCTTGCTTGGGAGCACCCATACCAATAGCTAAGACGGTAGCTTCTGAGGAGTTAATAAGCTCAACAATTTTTTGGCACTCATCCTCATTTTTCTCAAAGCCAAAGCTAGGAGAGTACGTGGCAATAACAATATTACGACCTACTTTTGAATTAATTTTTTGCTGAGCCTTTTTTGCAACATTTTCAAATCCTCCTAGTAAAAAAATCTTGACTTTTTCATCATTTTTGTAGTAGTTATAGAAAGCAGGAAACAAATCAGAACCAGAAATTTTTTCTTGAATAGGGGTTCCTAAAAATCTAGAAACATACATTATGATTTGGCTATCACAAACTCTATAATCTGCTTCTTGATAGACATCATAGAAATCTTTATTTCTATGTAATTTCATAATGTGATCTACGTTTGGAGTAAACACAATACCACCAAGCTTCAGGTTTTTTAAAAGTTCTGACATGGTAATATTATGTATATTTATACCTAAGAAATGAACTTTATTTGGACTCATGGATAATTTTTCAAAACAAAAAAAGAATGGAATTTTGCGTTTTTTTGATTCCAATTATTTAGCGATTTCCATAGTAAATTCCTCTGCCATTAGTACCAATAAAAACTAAGCCAAATTCCTGCTTACTTGCCTCCATAACATTTGGAGAATTGCCAATAGGTTTGGTGCGATCGCCAATTCTCTTCCATGTTTTTCCTCTGTCTAAAGAGCGGAAGATTCCTTGACCCATCTCATCTATTTCCCCATACAAGTAGAGCGCCGGGACTTTACTCCCTGGCTGAGGTTTACCCAAAGCAAACAAATGCGCTCTTTTTACCATTGGAAGACGAGAAAAAGTTTGACCGCCGTTAGTTGAGTGGAAAAGTCCTTGCTCGTCCATTCCAAGCCATAATTCCCCTTTGACTCCAGGAGATGCTTTTAAAGAGTGCCAATTTGTATGAGGAATGGATGATGAAACCACATCAAAAGATGCACCTCCATTAGTGCTGCGATAGAGTTTGCTGTTGTCATAGTAGTAAAAGGTCATGCCATCGACTGTGTCTGCAACCAAAGGCTGAAGCCAGTTCCAAGGTCCACTAAAGCCCTTTGGTAATCCAGAAATTTGTTTCCAAGAATTGCCTCCATCAGTAGTCCGCAGTGGTTGTCTGTCACTCACGGTGACAATCATAAGGTTTGCATCGGTTGCAGACATAGCTATACGTGTTGGCAGAGTATTTTGTGGAAAAGAGCCAAACTGCTTCCAAGTCAAACCACCATCATCTGAAGTTGCACCTGAATAAGTGTTATTAAATCGGTTACCACCCACACGTGCCATTCTTTTTGGATTGACTTCGGAATAAGCGATGCTGTAAGTGTCTTGAAATGCAGGTCCTCTCGCGCCAAAATTTTTTGATGGGTAATTATCTAATCCTTGGTTGTGGTAAAAACCATCTACATCTGCCACTCCACTTAATAGTAATGCCCCAGAAGGAGGTGATACCAAAGCAAAAGTAACCAATTCTTCATGCCCTGTCTGATAATTTGTCCAAACGACTGGTTTAGTGTTGGTGTTTTCTGTCTGCCAAATACCGTACCAATCAGTTAGCCAAACTCGACTAGCAACGTGAGGATCGAATTCAATAGCAGCCACCGAACCGTGGGAAATCATATCTTCATTCCACCAGGGGACTGTATTGTTGGCTTTGCGTTTTTGCTCTTGCCATATCCTCCCGCCATCTGATGAATGGTAAATTTTGGTTCCCTTATCTACAAATGTAGAAACCAGAATCTCTTGGAAATTATTTGGGTTAAGAGTGATACCATTAAAAGCAAGTTTGCTGTTAAAGGGTGTGATATTATTCCAAGAGCCGTTCTTTAATTGGCTAACACCAGAACTATGGGTAACATACAAAATATCTGAACTTGCGATCGCAATACGATTAACTTTTGATGGGCTATTTGCTATTTTAGTCCAACTCTTTCCAGTATCAGTTGACTTATAGATTGCATCTTCATAAGCAACAGCATAAACTGTACCAGATTTGTATTTGCTAAACACAACAGCAGTAATACCAATACCCTTTTTTAACTTTCCTGGGAACGATTGTACGTTTGCCCAAGTCTTACCACCATCTAAAGATTTCCACAGCCCATCTTGTCTTGAACCAAAAAAGAGAGCTTGAGAATTAAATGGATCGACAGCCAGTCTTTCTCCCGCCCATCTGATGTCATCATTTCCCCCCATTTTTAAGTCTAAATTTAGCTTTGTCCAAGTCTTTCCTTTATCTGTGGATTTGAAGATAGTTCCTTTGTACTGCCACCAATCACTTGTATATTTCCCTACAGCAATGTAAACAATATTTGGGTTATTTGGGTCAAGCGCTAAAGCTTCTCCTCCATAGTAATTGTTTTGAACAAGTGAAAATTGTTCGGTAAGAGGTATCCAACTTCTAGATGCAGAATTCCAACGATAAAAACCCCCAACGTCGGTTTTGATATACACTAAATCTCTTTCTTTAGGGTGTAGGTAAATACCAGTCACGTAACCACCGCCCCCCAATGATACGTTCTTTGTACCTAAAATCGTGTTTTGTTTATAGATTTTGGAATTAGCTACACTGACTTTTGGAGAGATAAGGTTAATGATGGCATTGTGAGATTTAACTTGTTGAACCCCTACTGCAACTATTAGAATAATACCTGCAAGAATAATAACTTTATTGAAAGTGCGGTTTTGCCAAATCGGGAAACGCATTTTTAAAACAAGAAGAGACTACAGAGTAATAGATGCCTAATTGTTCACCTTTGATGGGTGATGGAAATCTAAATCAGGCTTCTATTGTTCGATCTTTAAGAAGGCGCTGTTTTTGCAGAATTCCTGCTATCTTTCGAGCCGATACCTCCAGCTTCTTGGACAAAGATCCAGGCAAAAGCCAAATTAAATAAGCAGCTGCTCCAGTGATTAATGTACGTCGCGGTTCCTCGAGCAAAATACGCCAGTACGTAAATATGGATTGGTTCCACATTTTTACAGATTCCGCACCTGCTTGCAAAGTTACAGCTCTGCGAGCTAAGTATCTTAGATGATAAGATATAGCAGGTTTCTCCCATAAAACTACCTGCTCTGGTGCATAAGAACGAACTTTTTCAATCAGCTTTTTCCAAGATTCTAACTTTTTATTCAGATTCGCTGATAAGCCGTTAGAATTCACTCGATAAAGTGTCAAAACTTGAGGAATTCCCTCTAGTTTCCACTTTGTTTGAATAGCGATTCGCAACCAGCATTCCACATCTTCTGATTCGCGAAAATTTTCATCAAAATAACAATTTTCTATTGAACCATAACGTTCATCTAAAAATTTAATTTCCTCAAAGACTTCTCGGCGAAACACGGCTGCTGAACCATTTCCAATAGGGGTACGACAAAATAAATCTAATGGTGTAATATCTTTTAATTTAGACATTTGATATAAACCCCAAGGCTTACCTTTTTCATCAATAAATGCAGAGCAACTAAAACTTACACCTACATCAAGAGAAGATTCTAAATGAGCAATATGCTTTTCTATCTTGTCTGGTAACCACAAATCATCGGCATCTAAAAAAGCCAAATACTGACCTTGAGCATGACGAATACCCGTGTTTCGCGCTCCAGCTAATCCTCGATTTTTTTGATGGATTATTTTTATTTGAGAATTATTAAACTGTTTGCAAATTTCTGTACTTCGATCTGGAGACTCATCATCAATAATCAATATCTCCAGATTTTTATAAGTTTGTTCAAGCACGGAATCTAGAGTATTTTTTATATACTTCTCCGCACCATAAACGGGAATAATGACAGAAACTAATTTCATAGAATTACAGTCCTTATTAGTTGTAATATAGCAATCCTATTTGAGATCCAAACAAGGAAGACAAGGTAGACAAGGAAGACAAGGAAGACAAGGAAGAGGTGTTTGTAAATCATTTAGAACTGCTATAGATACAGTTTAGTTATGATTGGTATCCTCTCATGGGAAACCCGATTGTATCAAAACCAAGTTTCTCTATTTAAATAAAAATTCAAGAGAATTGTATGAAATAATCATTGACCCATCTGGTTTTGCAAAACAGGAAACTTTTTCATAGATTTTTTAATAGAAGAAATCAATTCCTCCAAACGACAGTAAATAACCTGCGGTACTAACCAAAGCACATAAGCGGCTACTAATGTTAAGAGTGTACGTCGGGGTTGCTCGGTGATAATACGCCAGTCCATCCAAATAGCGCGATGTATCATTTGAATAGCTAACAAGTTATCTTTTCGACGAACTGCACTTCTTGCTAAATAGCGTAAATTATAAGCTCGAAGCAAATTTTCCCATTTAGATATTATTTCTGGAGCGTAAGACCGAATTTTTTCAATCAACTTTTCTGTATACTCCAATTGCTTGAAAAGATTTGCCGAAAGCCCTCCTGCATTAACGCGATAAAGTGTTAATTTTTCAGGTATACCTTCCAACTGCCAGTTCGTTTGAATTGCAACTCGAATCCAAAATTCAATGTCTTCTGCTTGGCGAAATTGCTCATCAAAATAAAAGTCTTCGCTCGTACCATCAATGCTATCTTGATATTTTATTTCTTCTAAAACTTCCCGACGAACTACCGCAGATGAGCCATTTCCAACAACATTTTCACGCAGTAAATCAGCCAGTGTAATTTGCTTGAGCTTTGGATTCTGAGAAGTTCCCAAAAATTCCCCTTGTTCGTTAATAAAATCAGAAGCACTATAGCTAATTCCTATTTTAGGATTAGTTTCTAAATGCTCAATATGCTTCTCTAACTTTTGTGGTAACCATAAGTCATCCCCATCTAAAAAAGCTATAAAGTCTCCTGTCGCATGACGGATTCCAGTGTTTCTTGCTCCTGCTAATCCGCGATTTTTCTGGTGAATAATTCTAATTCTAGAATCTGTAAACTGCTGACAAATCTCTATACTCCTATCTGGTGAACTATCATCTACAATAATAATTTCTAGAGCGTCGTGTGTTTGCAATAGAACTGATTCGATCGCCTCCCCTATGTATTTTTCAACTCCATAAACAGGAATAATAACAGAAATTTTTTTCATGATCTTGTATGACAACTACTTAGCTCATTTATCGTATTTTGAGATATCCAATAGTCAAGCTTATCTAAAATTTGTCGATCGTGTGACATATCGAATTTTCTAGCAAAGTGAAAATCTCCTCCAATTAATCTTGAATAATCTTCAGTAGATAATATATTGGGATGACCAAGATGGCTATTGCTCCAATTAACATAGCGCTTGCTATTATTACAAATATTAAATAAATCGCTATTGATTAAAACAGTTTGTATAAAAGATTCTTCAGGAAGACAAGTTTGTCGGTAATATTCTACTAAATCAGTATTTTTTTGACAAAAATCATACAGATATTGAATGCATTTTTGCGAAAGAGTGTGGTAGTAACCTCCTGTATAACATTGAAATTTTTCATTAAAAGGAGATGGAATATGACGAACTCCTATAAGAAGACCATAAGCAGAACTGATTTTGAGATAGGACTGAAAATTATTGATTGCTACTCGAGGAATTTTGATTATGGCACGTTGCCAACGTGATAGCGATACGCCAAGTGACCGGTATTTATAGAGATAGCGTTCAGTCGATTCTCGAATACTTAAAGGATTTGTTATAGAATGCATTTTATAGTATTCTAAAAACCCATCATATTTAGTTTCATGCAGAAATTTTTCTATCTCAGGTATTGGTTGTGTTGGATAGTCTTGACCGGAAATGTTAACCAGCCAATCGAATTCTATTTGATTGTTGAAAATCCAATGAATTGCATCTAAATAGCCTTGCATTATAGAAAAATCACCACGACTTCGGGGACAGTGAAGAATTTCAAGGTTAGAGAAACAGCGCAGTGATTCTGTGTCTAGCTGAGTGCATTGAAAGTTATGACTAATTAATACAAAGGATTCAGGGCTTGATTGTTTAATCGTCTTCACTAGCCTAACGATCTGTTCTGAGTTAGTATGCGATTGAATAAAATATAAAATTTTCATAAAAAATCTCTTTCTTTGTAGTTAAACTTCAGGCAATAAATTTGAGAAAATTATTATTTTGGTAAGATTACGCTCCAGGCAATGTTCCTGAGAAAAACTGTTTTTTAAAAGCTCCAGCTACAGCCATAATTGGTAGACTCAATAAAGTAGAAATAACTTTTAGTGACAGGCTACAGATAAGGGCTTCTCTAATTTGACTTTTTGCTGTTAATATGTCACCTCGACTTAAAGCTCGTCGAGCAATTAATAAACCCCAAAGAGCAGCTTTTTCGGTTGCTTTTTTTGATAAATTATCTGCAACTTCGTTGGGAAGATAAGACTTAGAAATTTCAATGGCTTTACGCAACTCAATAAGATTTTGACCCGACTGAAATGATGCACGACTGTCCGCACCAGAGTGTTCTCGATAATATGCTAAAGTTTCTGGCTCATACCACACGGAAAAATAAGCAGAAATTCTCTTCCACATTTCCCAGTCGTTACAGTGAGGTAATTGAGAATTATATCCTCCTAATTTTTCATAAACGTTACGTCTAACCGCGATCGCAGGCGGCTGAAGTTGTTGCTCTACAGCTATCCGCTCTACCCAATTAGAAATAATACCTGGTGTGCTCTTTTGGTAAGGAGGTAAATAACGATAGCGATTGTTTTCATCTACATGAGCATAGTGACAAAAAGCAGCTCCAATTTCCGGGCATTGCTCAAAAGCCTTTTCTAAACGGTTGTAAAATCCTGGTAAAACTAAATCGTCGTCGTGCAAAATATGAACTAGATGTCCGCGAGATCTTCTAATACAAGTATTAAAATTCCCAACTAAACCCACATTATAAGGTTGTCTAAAAAAAGAAATTCGATTTTTACCTACCCTCTCAACTACTTTTTCTGGCTCGCCGCTTGTCGAGCAGTTATCAATAACCTCGATTTGCATTTCCTCAGGGCTGGGAGCTTGTTGAAGAATACTTTGTAATGTTTGCTCTAAATACTCTGTACGGTTATAAGTCGGAATCATTACTGACCATTTTGGTCTATCGATTCCTTGGGGAACTGGCTCAATCTCAAAAGAATAAGAGCCTAAATTTTGAGAGATTTGTTGAACAAGTGCCATAGAGATTAGGGAGGACAAAATTTTTGAAAGATACGTAGTAATACTCACCCCAATACTGCAACAGTTCAAAAATTTTTTATGAAAACAAGCACCTAATGCAGGGTTGCAAAAAAGCAAAACCTAGATAGTCTTGATGTGGACCCTACACTGATTTGAAATTAACGATGTCCGTAAAAATTTTATAACTTGAGATTTTAAAAGAGGTTGCCATGACTAATTTTTAGAGGCAGATGCAGAGTTAGTTCCTCTTTTTTCAATTGTATTTTTTTTCTTTATAAGAACTATCTTAGTACAAGAAGATCTTTACTTTATAAAGTTTTAAATAAAGTTTATGTATTTTTTATGAAACAAAGAAGCCAATGTCTCAACTACTTTTTATCAAACACGTACTTATTTGCCCAAATAGTAAATATAGGAATGGCTATTACGTGAGTTATAAGTACCGATGCTGCTACCCAAAGAATACCAAATTTCAAAGCGATCGCTAAAGCAAGTGCAAACACTAAAGTAAAAATAATATTCCAGTAAGCACTGATTTGCCCTTTGTCTACAGCAATCAACAGTGTAGATGCAGCTTCTGCAAATGGACGTGGAATAGCTGACAGACAAATTAGAACTAATATTGGAACTGCTTCTACCCACTTTTGACCGAAAATAATTGGTACATAAAATTGAGCCAAAAATGATTGTAGCAAAATTAGAGGAATGACGATTGAAGCAATAGTTTTTAGGCTGTGATAGTATTTTTCTTGAAGATTTTTTAAGTCCGTCCGTACTGCACATAGGTAGGGATACAATGATGAAACAAATGCACTGATAACATTCATACCGATCCCAAGCCCTGCATTAAAGGCAAAATAGTAAATCCCTAATTCTTTAACTCCTAAAAAACTTCCTACTAATAAATAATCTAAGTTGGCTCTGAATTTGTTCAGAAGTTCAACAATTAAAATATTTTTTCCAAATGAAATAATTTCTTGCCAACGATAAAGGGTAAAGGATTTCTTAAATCGCCAATTATTGTTTTTCCGAAGAATAAATACCCAGACAAGAGAGGATGACCAAAAAGGGATAACAACAGACCAAATACCCATACCCATTAGAGCCAAGCCCACAGTCATAGTGTTTCCCACCAATGACTGAACTGCATTACAAGTAGCAATAACGCTGAGTTTATTCTCTCTACCAATAAATGCACCTTGAACTTCAAAAAGAGGTATAAATAAATAAACGGTGCCAAGAACACAGATAGGTAAAATAAGGTTTTTATCGTGATAGACAAACGCAACAAGAACACCAATAATGCATTGAATAACACACAGACTGCTGCATAGAATCCAACTCAAGCAGTAAGCCGTGTCACACAAAACATCCAATTCTTCTTTTTCAGCTTGAACTAGTTTAGCGCCAATGCCAGACTTTTGAACGAAAACAGATGCCAAATCGTAGGTTGTCATGATAATTGCAAGTAAACCATAATCATAAGTGGTAAATACTCGCGCTAAAGTCACTGTTGTACCCAGGCGGAACACGCGGTTGAGTAACTCAGCTCCACCAAGCCAACCCATGTTCTGAGTAAATTTGTTAAATAATATTTGCTTTAATCGAGTAAATAATGTCCCTTTAGCTGTATTTAACAAAGTAGCGAAAACCTGGTTGCCTGTTTGCGGTATAAGATTTTCTTGGCTTATATCTATGGCTGGATTTAAGGTTTTGGGAACTTTTATACCTTGTTGTAATGCAATACCAAAGATGACCAATCCCGGCCAATAAACATAAGCAAGAGCATCTACATTTTCACCAAATGTAAAAAATAACAGTATTAAAAATACACTTAATCCTGTTTTTCCTATTTGGCTTTCTTGAGCTTTAATTAGCAGTGTTATCAAACTGGTAACAAAGGCAATGATTATGGCAACTGTACCAACTATTCCATTTATATATAACAGACCAAACCATGTATGATGGGAACCTATAGGCATTTCTGCTACAAGTTTTGGTCCTTTAGGAGGAGTAATTCCATGACCCCAAATAGGAGCATCATCCCACCATCGCTGTAATGCCAAACGTCCCAGTAATTCCCTAACCCTTGAAGACTGTGCTCTAGCACTTTTAAAGCTGTCTTTTAAATCTTGAACGAACTGAATCAGATTGTAACTGAATATAGCTGAGACGAAACTTGTTAATCCGGTTAAAATCTGCAAGTAAGGGCGTGTAAAATTGATTGCATACCAAGTTAAGAAAGGAACGGTCGGTAAAGCGATCGCTGCTAGCCTTGAAAGAGAACTGATAATCATGGCGATCGCTCCAATCATGCCTAAAACTCGCCATTTTTTGTTCGCTTCTTCATTGGCAAGTACTAAATACACATTTCCTACCAATCCAAGAGCAGGAGCCCACGGCGTGAATAATGTTAATCGTACTTGACCACCATTTTCTGGATCGATAAGGTGTAGATACACGTCATAGTATATTTGACCTCCACCAGAAATACTTTTCAAAGGAGAGGTATAAAGAGGAGACGGAAAATTTAAGACATTTGCTAGGTAACAAATGGGAACTAAAATCAGACTTTGCAAACAAACAATACAAACTGCTCTATAAATCAGTTGGGGTCTAATCTTTAGACATCCTATTAAGGGAAATATGGCTAAAAGTCCCCAACCTCTTGCCCAATTAATTGAAGTAAAAATAAGTTGTTGAAGTCCTAAATTCCAATCATTGTGATTGACAATTAAGGTTAATTCGATAATTAATACAGCAAAAATCCATATCCATATTGGATAGGAAATAATGATTTTTTCTTCTGATGGTGTTTGCTCGCTTTGCGTCCAAAGCTTTCTAATAATGTAGAGTGTAAGAATCCATGGAATGAAAGGGATAATGGTATACTGCAATCCCATAAAGTAGATTGCGTAAGTTCCTATTATCGAATACCAAATTAATCTTTCCGGAAAATTTTCAGGTTTCATCACTCTTGATTTTCAGACTTTGACTTTAACGTTCCTTAAGTGAATAATAGGAAAAACTCCGTTGAGATCTTTGCCCCATTGTGATAATTCCACTGGTTAAGAAAATAGAACTTACTAAAGTTCCCAACAAAACTATTTCCTTTGTTGGTCCAGCAGGTTTATCTGGTATACTTGGGTCTCCCATAATTTGGACTGGAGGATAAGAATTAGAAATACTGGATTTAGCAAGATCTAATCGAGCAATAGTAGATGAGAAAACAGCCTCTGCAACTTGCACCTCACGGTTCAAATCTTCAATAGTTGCTTGCTTTGCTGATAGTACTTTTAACCGACGCTCAAGTTCAAGGATTTCTCGATCCAACGTCCTGACTTGTGCTTCTAGACCCTGAGTTTCTACAGCTGCGCTCACAAGTTGTTCGGAGAAAGTAGTTCGTTTAGAACCACTTGTATCGGCGTTTCCAAAAGTGAGCCTATCTACATCTGCCAAAGTCAAAGGGCGTTTTAAAACTATCCTTGCTCGATTCAAAAGAGCTTCTTCAGATGTCGCAACTTCTGCTTTTTGCGTTAAAGATACTGGATGATTGGGTAAAAACTTAGCATTCAAAGAAATTAACTTACTTTTTGCATCATTATAAGCAAGTAGATATTTTTGAAAGAGTGTATCTGCTTGAAGAGAAAAAGCATCTGATGCATCTTGGGAGGATAAACCAAGATTACCAGACAGTTGTAACAATCGAGCTTTTTCCTCTTGTGCTTTAGCTATTGTCTCAGCACGTTGCTTGCGTAACGTTTCGATATTAACTGCTAAATTTTTGATCTGTTCATCTGAACTTACACCAGACTGAGATCTGTAGTTGGAAAGCCTGTCTTGAGAAATTTTGAGTTTTCGTCTCAAATCATCAATTCCCTTTTGCAAACGTGTATTCTGTTGACCAATCTCATCTCTTCTAAGTTTATTAAGCTTAATTTCTAAAGCATGAAATAAAGCGACAGATTTTTTATGGGCTTCTTGTGGGCTAGACCCTTGCAGGGTAAACTGCATCATTGTTGTGTTATCTATAATCTTAATTTTGGGTTTGCCAAATTCAACTACTGACATATTTGAAGCTCGTGCTGCTGCTTTTAAGACTTCTTCACTGATAGCAATAGTTTTATAATTTTCTCTCGGATCGTAAGTTGTTGCAGAATAAGCAGAAGATTCTTGGGAAACAGCTTGACCAATGTTGGGTAGGTTAATGTTAGAACTAACACCGGAATTAGCAATGTTTAACGACCACTCGCTTACATATACAGTTTTTGCTTTCACCACATAAAATAATGCTGCTATCCAGATAGCTGCATTGACAAAAACAATAGTTAAAGCGTACTTTGCCCAAATGTTTTTAAATGGTATGGGTTTTGTTTCCACTTCGGAAGAAGGTATGTATTTAGAACTCACTATCTTGTCACTGCTCCTAAACCAGATAAATGGATTCACAGTCAGTATTACTTATCAATAGTAAAAATGACAAAGTATTAAGTCTCATGGAAAAATCTTTACGACTGCCTCACAATTGAATTGGTAACAAAAAGTAGTTACTGCTTTTGTAACTAGCTCGTCTCTTTGAACGTTTTCGGTTTCGGTTACACCTTCTCTACAATTTGACGTATTCATCAATAAACAGTACACGCAACTAGACGGTGTTGCGTTGGAGGAACTGAGATCCATACGAGCCTCACAGCCTAATTCCTTAGGTAAAAATCAAGCTTTTTGATTGCAGTTAGATATTGAAATAGCTAATAAGGTTCTGTAGTTCCATACGCAAGCTCACTCTTAAAGAGCGGTAAAAAAATTAGTTCTTGAAAAAACAAAATTCAATTTTTCCGTGTAGCTATAAAAGACAGTTAAACGTGGAGAACACCCAGTTTTTTACCTGACACCTGGTTAATGCAATAATCGCTCTGTCTATAGAGACTCTCTAGGTAGCATGCACTTCTTGGCTTCCATAGAGCCATTGCCGCTAATCCTTAACACTTTCTACGTGATTTCTAGTCAACTGTGGTAGATACGTCACTCAAAATGAATGTTAGATTAAAAACACTGATTTTACGTAGACTCTCAGTGTTTTACTTTTCACTCTAACAATAATATCATGTCTCGTTAAATACTGCATAATTAAAAAAAATTTATGAAAGAATAGAAAAAAATTGGCAGTAGTGTCATTGCTATAGGAACTTTGTTTGATTGATGAAATACGTGTATTGTTCATTGTCCATTACATAAGACTTTTGGTGGGCAATGAACAATACTTAAATTTTTTATAAATGATGTAGGCTTGCTGTAATTAGTACAAGATTTACACTTAACGAGCCAAAATCTGTAAAACTTTTAATTTTTTTAAAAGTTTATGTATATTATCCGGACAAAAGCAAACCATACAGATGAGACACTTGCCCCAGTGATAAGCCAAGCCATGTCCTGTCTTTAAAATAGAGGTTAAGGAGGGCTGAGGGTGATTCATTACAAGGTTTGTATCCTCATGATTAGCTCAATGGAAAAATCCCCCTATTTCCTCTTTTTCAGGAAACTTAAGAGGGATTTAAATCTTTTGAGTTTTCAAAAGAATTGGTAGGCTTTCTGAATGGTGCTATTCAAATTACTTATGACTTAGGCTTGAAAGTTGAAGCAACGTGCAACTCTTTAAGCTGCTTGGCATCAACTGTTGAAGGTGCATCTGTTAACAAGCAACGTGCTTGTTGCGTTTTTGGAAAAGCAATCACATCTCGAATGGATTCCTCTTTAGAAAGTAACATCACCAAGCGATCTAAACCATAAGCAATTCCACCATGGGGTGGAGTCCCGTATTCAAACGCATCTAACAGAAAGCCAAACTTATTGTGAGCTTCCTCCGGAGAAAGCCCGATAGCCTCAAAAACTTGCTCCTGCACTTCGCGTTGATAGATTCGCAAGCTACCACCACCAACTTCAAAACCGTTCAATACCAAGTCGTATGCTTGTGCTCGTGCAGTTTTTAAATCGCTGAGATCGTTTGGATTGGGTGCAGTGAATGGGTGATGTAATGCTTCTAAACGTTTTTCATCAGCATTCCATTCAAACATGGGGAATTCTGTAATCCACAGCAAGTTAATTTTCTCTGGGTCTATCAGTTTAAATTCTCGAGCGATCGCTTGCCTCAATCTGTCTAAGGTTTTATTGACAGTGATAGTATCACCTGCACCAAACAACAATAAGTGACCTGGTTTTGCGTTTGTACGACGTAAAAGTTCTTGTTTTTGTTCCTCTGTCAAGTTAGTTTTGATGGCGTTAATTGTGTCGATATCACCATCTTCTCTGACTCGAATGTAAGCTAAACCTTGAGCACCTGCATCAGCTGCTTCTTTAAAGACGTCACCGCCCGGTTTAATACGTACATTGGAGATGGTATCTCCATTAGGAATAGGCAGAATTTTGACAACTCCACCATTTGCAACAGCATCCTTAAAAACTTTAAAACCACAGTCTGTCAAAATATCAGAGACATTAACAAGTTCTAAACCGTACCTTGTATCTGGTTTATCACTACCGTAGCGTTCCATCGCCTCTGCATAAGTCAAACGTGGGAAGGGACGTTGTAACTCAAAGTTTTTAACTGTTTTGAAGATATGACAAACTAACTTTTCGTTGAGTTCGATAATTTCCTCATGGGACATAAAGCTCATCTCCATGTCCAACTGAGTAAATTCCGGTTGTCTGTCAGCACGTAAGTCTTCATCTCGGAAGCAACGAGCAATTTGATAGTATCTGTCAAATCCAGATACCATTAATAATTGTTTAAAAAGTTGGGGTGATTGTGGCAAAGCAAACCATTCGCCTGGATTAGCCCGACTTGGTACAAGATAATCTCGCGCACCTTCAGGCGTAGAACGAGTCAGCACGGGAGTTTCGATTTCTACAAAACCTTCTACATCTTCCAAATAACGGCGAATGGCTTTCACAATTTGATGCCGCAATTGTAAGTTATTTGCCATGCGATCGCGCCGCAAATCTAAGTAACGATACTTCAGCCTGAGTTCTTCCCTTACCGGATCTGCATCTGCGGTAGAAACTTGAAAAGGAAGTTGTTTGCGGACAGCATTAAGCAGTTTAATATTATCGGCGTAAATTTCAACTTCGCCTGTGGGGATGCGAGGGTTTAGAGATTCTTCGGGACGTTGCGTAACCCTTCCCGTAATTTCAACAACATACTCATTTCTTAGAGCGGTCGCTTCTTTGTAGGAATTGGGAGTACGCTGAGGGTCGCTAACAATTTGAACTGTCCCACTGCGATCGCGTAAATCTATAAATATCACGCTCCCATGATCGCGGCGACGGTCTACCCATCCATACAAGGTAACAGTTTCTCCAATATGTTCTTGTCGGAGTTCGCCGCAATAGTAAGTTCGCATAATTAATTCTTGTCTACAGAGCTAGAGAGTCAAAACTAATATTAAAGCTTTTCCATTATCTAGCATCTATAGCAATTCTACGCATTCCACTTCCAGAAAAATCTTTTGTCTCATAGCACGGGCATCTTGCCCGTGCTACACTTTCAGAGGAAATCTCCAGAAACCATTAAGAACGAGGGCGAGGAGCATTAAAAGCATCCCATGCGGCTTTTGCTGCATCTTGGAAACGATCGCCAAGTTCGGCAAACTGTTTCCAAAACTCGTACCAGTTTTTCTCAACTTCCTGCTGAAGGATTGTAAATGCGTTTTCAATGCGATCGCGTTCTATGAGTGTTTCACCTTCAATTGCTTCTCTTGCGCGACGGACTGCATCTAAAAAAGTTTCCCGAGTGAGAGTTCCTGCAGATTCTGCTTCTGCTTGGGCGCGTCTTCTGAGTGCTTCAATCAGTGCTTTGGTTTCGTGCTTAATTTCATCAGTTTCCCCCGCCATCTCGGTTTCTACCATTTCATTGGTTTGAGGGCTAACTTGTACCACAACTACGTTTTCTTCACCGTTTGCATTGTATGTCATTGGTTTGCCTCCTTGGTAAGGATTGTAGGAATAGGGTCAGAGATTGAGGATTGAGAAGAAATTTCCCAATCGCCAGTTGCTAATCCCCAATCCCTTAACGAAATGAAAATTCAGAACTTCTAGATGTTGGTTGTTGTTCTAACTTTAGCAAAGCTTCTACTCTTGCTTCAGTCGGCGGGTGAGAAGAGAACAAGCTGCTGAGGAACTGTCCGGAAAACCCGTTGGTAATTAACAGTGGTTCAAAAGCGGGATTGGCATTCAGTGGTAATTCCCTAGCTGTGGCTTCCAAACGTTGTAATGCACGGGCTAAAGCACGAGGATTACCTGTGAGTCGTGCAGAACCAGCATCGGCTGCAAACTCCCGCGTCCGCGATATTGCTAATTGAACGATCGTTGCAGAAATGGGAGCAAGCAGTACTGTTAATAGTAAACCTATAGGATTGGGGCTGTTGTCGCGATCGCTCCTTTGATACGGTGCATACCAAACGCTATAACTGACTATTTGGGCTAGAAACGAGATAGCCCCTGCAATTGTAGCAGCGACGGCTTGTGTGAGGGTGTCACGATTGGCGACGTGAGTTAATTCGTGTGCAATAACACCTTCGAGTTCATCTTCTGGAAGTAAATTTAAAATTCCTTCTGTCACTGCGACTGCAGCGTGCTCTGGATCGCGCCCCGTAGCGAAAGCATTGGCTGCTGGGCTGGGAACTATGTATATTCTCGGTACAGGTAGGTTAGCGCGATCGCACAATCGCTGCACCATGCGGTACAAGCCTGGTGCTTCTTGTGCTGACACGGGCTGAGCGCGGTATGCGGCTAAAGCAATCTTATCTGATTGATACCATGACAATAAGTTTGTTACTGCTGCGATCGCAATCCCCATAACTATGCCACTGGTTCCGCCTATAATCCAGTAGCTTATAGTAATTAGAATTGCACTTAATAAAGCCAATAAAGCAGCAGTCTTAAATTGATTTTTCATGCTTTGGTCTCCTTAATAATGCTGAACTTTCAAGTCCATAGCTTGTTAGTAAAAGCATTACTTAAACCACACACCCAATCTATCAACCCCACCATAGATTTTAAAGGGAGAAATTAACTCCTGTATGGTACGGTTTTCCCTCTGCATCTTTCATACTTCATATTTCCTACTTCCTACTTCTTCCTTAAGATTGATTTAGCTTAGGTATAGAAAGTAATCTTCGCTCTAAAAGTAGGAAAAGCTAGAAAAGTGTTTTCAATTGACTCTTAGTTTTAATAAATGTACGTAAAGTAGGAAAATTAAAGCAGTCAATCAAAAAATAGCTAAAAAATAGTATTATTTATCTAAAGATTAATAACAAGACTGGATTCTATTATCATAGAAAAAATATATACAATGGTTCTTGAAGAGGAAATTTTTCAATTGAACGGCGTATTTGGCGCAGTATTACTCATCACCTAGTAGAGTTTCTACCTCCAGGGTTAATATCTCCGAGGACAAATCTAATGGCACAGAATATAAACAAAACAGGGTTGTTGCAGAAGGTTATTAAAAGCTTGCAGGAAGTGGCAGATTTTATTTTCAGTCCTTGGATGCATCGTGCATATGTTAAATCACTGCACAGACGAGTCGAATACCTAGAGCGAAAAGTCTATGAAGGTGTACCAAATACAGAAGAACGCCTAGAAGTGCTAATTCAGCATTGGCAAAACCAGTTTGACTTACTGCAAAATCAAGCCAAAACTCAGTTAGATAAGCTTGTAGAATATGACTTGCACCAGCAAGTCCTAGAAATCCTCAAGGAACAAACGCATATTATTATCCAAACAATAAAACCCAATATAGAAGATTTGGTATGCGAGATTGAGAAGAAAAAGCATTTAGACGATAAAGAAACAGAAGCAGACCTTCAAGCAAAACAACACAAGTTGCAAGAATCTTTAACACAAATTCAACACTTGAATGATTTGCTACCACATATAGAAGCACAGACAGCAGCTAGTCTAGAAGCTGGACATTGGCTGCTAGCGATTAGAGAAGACTTAGCACAAGACTTGGCAAAAGAGTTATTGGGTAGGCAAAATTCTCAGATAAAAGTGTTCCGCACTCAGTTGAGTAGATACCTAAAGCTCCTTGGTAGTTGTCTGGAAAATGGTATTGAACCTCGTTTGTTGTATCAAGGAATTATCAGCCACGAGCAACCATCACCTGAGATCTACCTAGAAGCATTTAATCTCATTAAAAATCGATACATTCCAGAGTGGGAATACTCATCCCACGTTTCCAAAAAAGCAGCTGAGGAATTGAAGAAGTATTTCAATTACTTGACTGACTATCTAGTCACAGTTTTGCTATGAACTGAAACATCCACATTCACAGGCGCTAACTCAATAGGTTACAAAACCTTAACCTTCGCAATCTCATTGCTGTCAAGATACGATCGCTTTATGGAATCGTGGCAATTTGTTAAAAGTTAGTTCCTATTGGGCAGGCAGTGCAATACTGGGAATTGTCAGCGTTCAGTTAGGAACAGTTTTAGCCAGATTGTGGAGGTAAAAAGTTGTTATGGCAGCTTGGAAACAACTCACAATATATATAGGCAAATCAGATCGTTGGTACGGTCAGCCACTGTACACAGCTTTAGTTGGACTTGCCAGAAAGCGGGGAATAGTTGGTGCAACAGTAACGCAAGCAATAACAGGGTTTGGAAAACAAACCTCTTGTCAAACTTGTGAACTTTGGGAGTTGTCCTCTGATATACCGATTGTGGTAACCATGATAGACCGAGAGGATGCTCTTGATGAGATATTACCATATATTAAAGAAATGGTCAGGGATGGGCTAGTCACTCTTCAAAACGTTGAAGTTATGCACCACGCACCGCTTCCATCCGGTTATCGCAAGTTTAATTGAGTGCTACTTGCTTTAAGTATTACAATGAGCAAGTTAGAAATGTGCTCCACTCACTTTAAAACTAATGACTATTTCTAAAGTAGAAGTCAAGCAGTTACTAGAACGATTAATTTTTGAGGATACACCTTCTCAAGAATGGGTGCAGGATGTTTGGGAATTCAGCCCAACACTGGGAGACAGTGCAGCAAAGTTACTAGAAGTATATGAAGCATTAATTGATTGCTGCTCGGAAGAGCAGTTGGATAATTTGCTGCAAAGCTACTATCAGCAACGTCTTGGATAAATTACACTGACTTGCAGAAGGCTACAGGTTCTATTAGTGGGCAAAAAATAGTTCACAAATTAAGGCGTCAAACACTCCTTAATTTTACAAACAACAGTTGGAGAGGTGGCAGAGTGGTTGAATGAGTGCTTCCTAAAGTCCGTGTAGTAAGCGTTTCAGGAATTTTTAGGAGTGAACCAGATGTGGGGCTAGTATCTTAAGTAAAAAAAATCTATCGATCCACATTAGCTAATTCAATTCGTACTTGCATACCAACAGCCTTAGCAGCACGCCCGATAGTGTCCAAGGTTACTGACACATTATCTGGATCTAAAAGTCTGTCGAGAGATGACCTACTAGTATTCATAAGCTTTGCCATCTCAACTTTGGATATGTTCTTTTCTTTCATTGCTTGTTGTAATTGCCAAGCAATCACCCGTTTTATTACAACCAGGTTAATCTCTTCAAGAGTGCCTTCTTCTTCTAGAAGATCGTCAAGAGACGAACCGACATAAGGATTATTACTCATCCATTCATCTCCAAATCTTTTTTACGCTCTAAAGCTAAATTCAACTCTTTAGGTGGTGTTTTCTGAGTTTTTTTGATAAACCCATGAAGCAAAATCATTTCTTCTGCATAAATACAGAAGAAAACACGCGCTATCCCTTGAGGTAAATTAGTGCGAATTTCATATAATCCATCCCCCATGGGACGACAAACTGGCATTCCAATGGGAAAACCAAATTCAACTGTCTTGATATCAACACCAATTAAGTATCTGGCATCTTTATCTAGGTTTTTTAACCAATCACGAACTGGCTCGTTACCATTTTCGTTTTTATAAAATCTTGCTGGGACTCGTTTTTCTTCCATGTGTACCAAATCAAGTTAAAAGTGTTGCCATTCAAAAAAGTTGGAACTGTACTTTTCGATCGGCTACAACAAGATAACTCGACTTGATGCACCTAATGTACCTTTTTTGGTGCATAACGTCAACACTGAATTGAAAACATAATATCCTTTTTGTCAACGTATATTAGTGGACCGGCGCTCTAGCGAACGGTACAACCAAAGAGGTAAGATCTCACCTTATGTATGAGTAAAAATGCTTTAGCAGAAATGTGGATGGGTAGCAGTAACCTAGCCGGGGGCGATCGTACTTGTTGTTTTTTGATACTTTTTAGGATAGGATAGATGCTGTATTTTTAATCTCGTGCTAATTTAAGAAAAAAGGCGTTTCACTAACCTCGCCCTATAGGGATGAGTTTTAATTTGCAGTTAGAGCCTTAATATATTTTTTGGAGAGGTGGCAGAGCGGTTGAATGCGGCGCACTCGAAATGCGTTTTAGGGTGACCTAACGGGGGTTCGAATCCCCCCCTCTCCGTTTTAATATCTGTAAAACTTTCAGCAACGCTTACCTTTGTAGAAACGGTTGCATTGTTTGAATTGGTTGAATAAATGGTTGAATTTGTAAAACTTATTTAATAAATTCCATAACATAAAAATAATTTAATACCGTCGCCTGTCATGACTCATACCATTTGGCGTCGCTCGCAAGTGACGTAAATTCTGTAGAGACACATTGTTGGAAGTGTCTCTACACCCTCAAATTGTGTCATCCTTTTCATCAGCAGCAGACTGGTGCTACATCTCAGTTGGCGAGCCTGCTTTTACCTTCTAAAAAAAGTTTTTAGCGATCGCAGCATACCCTGCATAAATCAAATCGGTCAGACATATGAACCGGTAGGAGCAAGAAAAACAAAAATTGCTCTCATAAAAATTCACTACCTACCGGGAGAGATCGATGATTTTTTTACGTTCTAAATCTAGCCATTTTGCTTTGTTGGTGAGCTTGACTTTAGCAAGTTCGATTATTAGCACTGTTGCTAGGGCAGAGTCAAATCCTTTTATTTCCAAAAACACCGTAAGTCAACCTAGCATTCAGAAAATTAACAATCCTATTATCCGCGATAAAATTGATATTTTTACTCCAGGCAAAATCAATGGTGCCGATCAATTTAAAGAAGGATTTGCCGACTTTAAAGAAAAACCAGGTTTTGCTGATTTTACCAAACCTGTTGATAAA
This sequence comes from Tolypothrix bouteillei VB521301, assembly GCF_000760695.4. GTDB lineage: Bacteria > Cyanobacteriota > Cyanobacteriia > Cyanobacteriales > Nostocaceae > Scytonema > Scytonema bouteillei_A. The sequence continues at coordinate 4,706,809 of NZ_JHEG04000001.1, forward strand.
TCGAGCATTGCAGACCCATCTATTATACAGCGTCCGTCCGCAGTTGATACATTCAAACAAATTCAAACTCGTTAAGTTTGAATATTTTTCAAGGTAATTCTAATTTCAGTCAGACTTAGTTAACTTTGTAAAGACGTTTTGGCAAAACGTCTTTACCTTACTCATAGGTAATTATCATGATACAGGAAACAAAAAAAGTTCAATTTGTTGTCAAAACATCCAAACATTGTAACCTGAGATGTCGCTACTGTTATGAATACGCAGAGTTAGCCAACAAACAAGCGATCGCACTAGCTCAAATACAGCAAATGTTTACCAATATTGCTAGTTACTATCAACATTTAGATTTTGATATTGAAATTGAGTTTGTCTGGCATGGTGGAGAACCATTACTACAAAAACCTGATTTTTACTGGCAAGTGTTCGAGCTACAAAAACAGATATTTCAGTTTGACAATATTCGAGTTAGAAATGGCGTACAAACAAATTTGACATTATTAGACTCACAACGCATAAAACTTTTAAAAGAAGGATTCGATGGTGTAGGAGTTTCAATAGATCTATTTGGAGGATTGCGAGTTTACCAAACAGGTATTGAATCCCAAAATAAGGTTTTAGAAAACATAGATAAACTGACAAATGCCGGGATTGATTTTGGTTGTATCAGCGTCCTCACCAAGCAAAACTTAGAGTTTATTCCAGAAATATACAATTTTTATCGACAAATGAATCTATCTGCAAGAATATTACCTTTATTTAAAGGTTCATTTGAAAATCAACATCAAGGTTTTGAGATTACTGCATATGAAGTCTTAGAAGCTTATAAAAAACTAGTAGATTTATGGCTAGCAGATGAAAAATTGGTTTGGATATCTCCAATTTATGAAGCAATTAAGCAGGTAGTTCATCACTACACGCCCAATGCTCCAACAAGTTTCTATGATAAAGGTGAATGGGAGTCAATTTATATTGTTGATGTTGATGGAGAAGTCTACAGCTATGCAGATGCTTACTTAATAAGCCATACGCACGGAAATATCTTTAATCAACCCCTCGGCGCATTAATTAAGAGTTCTCAGCACCACAAAATAGTTATCGAAGCAGAAGAAAGACTTCAAGAAACTTGCAGTCAATGTAAATTTTTCGGTAGTTGTAGCGGTTATCCAATCGCCGAAGGAAATCGACAATATAATGAGATGAATTCAGACGGTTCGATTAAGTGTATTGTTGATAAAGGAATTCGACAATATATTGAGTATCGTCTGTTTGAAATGGGAATTATCGATCTAGATAGAGGATATGTAAAATTGGAACGATTGGATCTCAATCGCCAAAGTTCGCCCAGTTTAGCTTATATTTAGATGTTTAGCATTGTCAACTTGAATGTATTTTCCTATTAAAAGTTGCCTTTTTCAAGATATACTAGCGCCATATTTCGAGGAGTGCAACTATGGTGAGCCAGCGTTTGGGCAAACTGTGGTCGTTTGGCTTTATCAGTTTGTGTTTCTGCTTGGGTATTAGTATAGGATTATTCATTCGCTTTGGACAGTTACAGCGATCGCAAGCTGCAACTACATCCACAGATACATTGCCAGTTCCTTTCTCTGTACCCGAATTTCCAACCTCAGATACCATAACAATCCAAGCAGTTGGAGACATTATTCCAGGAACAAACTATCCTAACTACAGGTTACCAAGCGATCGCAACCAACTGCTGCCACAATCTGTACGAGCGTATTTGCAAAGAGCAGACATTTTATTTGGTAACTTTGAAACTAGCTTAACCAACTACCCCTACAGCGCCAAAGACATCAGCCGGGGACAAGTATTTGCCTTTCGTTCCCCACCCTCCTACGCTCAACTGTTTGCTGATGTTGGATTTGATGTTATGAACATAGCCAACAATCATGCACGAGATTTTGGTTTCATAGGGTTCCGAGACACAGTCAAGCACCTTAAAGAGGTTGGCATAGACACATTAGGACATAAAAATCAAATTCTTGTATTAGAACTTGATAATATTCGAGTGGCAATGATTGGGTTTGCTCCCTACGAACATTACAATTCCATTCACGACCTAGATACAGCCAAAGCACTCGTAGAAGAAGCTAAAAGAAATGCCAACATAGTCATTGTGTCAATGCATGCAGGAGCCGAGGGCACCAGTGCATTAAACGTCAAAAACAAAACCGAGTATTTCTATGGAGAAAATCGAGGAAATTCCATCAAGTTTGCGAGAACAATGATTGATGCAGGAGCAGATTTAGTTCTCGGACACGGTCCCCACGTTCCGCGAGCAATGGAAATCTATAATGATAAACTCATTGCATACTCTTTAGGAAATTTTTTGGGATATCGAACGCTATCCACAGTAGCCCAAACAGGGTACTCAATGATTTTAGAAGTTAAGCTTAATTCTCAGGGAAATTTGGTAGGAAGTAAAATTATCCCCGTTCGTTTAGATCGGCAAGGAATTCCCCGCATCGATCAACGCTTCCATACAGTAGGACTTTTACGTCATTTAATTAGTAAAGATTTTCCCAACCAACAAGTCAAAATTAATAAGAAAGGCGAAATTGTTTTAGAAGATAGCAATTTAGTTGCCGAAAAAGAATAAATTGGTTGAAAATCGGACAGGCGAGAACGCCCATCCCACATCCCTAGGTTCCTTGTTTTCTCGCTCCCAGGTTCTACCTGGGAATGCACATTTCGAGGCTCTGCCTCAACTTCGTGTCAGGCGTGGGGCTTCTGACCGATTATGCCCGTTGTACAATCTCTCGATTTAAAACCTGATTGAGCTTTCCACTGCGAAAACCTTCCAAATCAAGAGTAACGAATAGAAAACCAAATCCCTGAAAAGTAGAAACGAGTGACTGCAAATCTGTCTTAGCGACAAAGTCTTTAATTTCTTCTGGTGGCAATTCTATCCGTGCTATATCTCCTTGAGATCGAACTCGCAAGCTGTTGTAACCTAGCTTTCTTAAATATATTTCTGCCCTCCCGACTCGTTGCAGCTTGGCTACAGTGATCTCTTCACCGTAGGGAAAGCGAGAACTAAGACAAGGTTGTGCGGGTTTATCCCACCAAGGTAAACCAAGTTCTTGGGAAAGTTGCCGCACTTGGGCTTTTGTCATACCAACTTCTGCTAGAGGAGAACGTGCGCCTCTTTCCTTTGCAGCCTGAATTCCCGGACGGTAATCACGTAAATCATCAGCATTCACACCATCTACCACATAAGGATATCCCAATGCAGTCGCAAGGGGCTTGAGTGTATCGTGCAGTTCGCTTTTACAAAAATAGCATCGGTTAATTGGGTTAGAAGTATAGTCGGGATTTTCCATTTCGCGTGTTTGAACAATTCTATGACTAATCCCAATAGTTGCCGCTTGAATTTTAGCGTCCTCCAACTCCTCCGGTAACAGCGAAGGGGAAACTGCTGTGACAGCTAAAGCACGTTCACCCAAAACATCACACGCAACCTTAGCGACCAAAGTACTATCAACCCCCCCAGAGTAGGCAATTAATGCCTTATCCATCTCTAGAAAGATGCTTTTTAGTGTTTCAAGTTTTTCTGCAAGCATTTTAGTCAACAACCCCCATAGTAGCACCCAATCAATTTCATTGTAGAAGGGTATCGAAGGGAATGAGAGGTCAGGTGGATACCGACCACAAATATTGCGCGGTGGGTGGTGCCAACCCAATAAAAATCAATAATTTTAGATAGCCAAAGGGAGTAGTTATCTCCGCTTTTGCACAAATCAGGTAATATTCTCTAGATACTCCGAATCAGTAGTTGGAGGAGTTTGTGACAAAATTATGAATTTACAATTTGCTCAATTGATTGTTAATGGTATTGCTGTGGGAAGTATTATTGCTTTAGCAGCAGTTGGACTAACGCTAACTCTGGGAATTTTACGGTTATCTAACTTTGCTCATGGTGATTTTTTGACTTTAGGAGCTTACTTAACATTTGTACTGAATACATTATTTAAGCTGAATATTTGGTTATCTATGGTAATAGCAGCAATTGGTACAGTTGCTGCAATGCTTTTAGCGGAAAAGCTGCTGTGGTCGAGAATGCGCTCTATCCGTGCGAGTTCTACAACATTCATTATTATTTCCATTGGGTTAGCATTATTTATCCGCAATGGTATTATCTTTATCTGGGGCGGAAGTAACAAAAATTACGATTTGCCTGTTAGTTCTGCTATGGATGTTGGTGGTTTAAAAATACCCCCCAATCAACTGTTGGTTTTTGTTTTGGCTATAGTGGTTATTTTGGTGTTGCACTACGTTCTGCAAAATACCAAAATTGGTAAAGCAATGCGAGCAGTTGCTGACGATTTAGACTTAGCTAGGGTCTCTGGTATTAATGTTGACCAAGTGATTCTGTGGACTTGGACGATCGCTGGTAGCCTAACATCTCTCGGTGGTAGTATGTACGGCTTAATTACAGCCGTGCGTCCAAATATGGGGTGGTTTTTAATCTTACCCTTATTTGCAGCGGTTATTTTAGGAGGTATTGGCAATCCTTATGGTGCGATCGCAGCTGCTTTTATCATCGGTATTGCTCAAGAAGCTAGCACGCCTCTACTTGGTTCTCAGTACAAACAAGGTGTCGCATTATTTATCATGATTTTGGTGCTGCTTGTTCGTCCCAAAGGATTATTCAAAGGAACGATATAAAAGGGATTGGAGATTGGAGATTGTAAATGAGCTAATCAATACCCAATTGCTCATCCCCAATTTCCAATCCCTTTCATCTACTTGAACGTCTTACACTAGAATATGAAAATAAAAGGCAGCGACAAGAAAGTTAATTGCTAACAGTAGTACAGCCCAACCTGTGCGGAAGGGGTAAGGCGCTGTAGCTCCAGTTTTAGCAACGTCTTCGCCTACTTTTTTCTTACCTTCATTAGCCATCGCATTCTCTCCTAATTTAAAGACTTATTAACAGATACCAAATATCTGTCATATTTAGCAAAATTCGTTAGAAATATTTGTCAGACGCTGTTAATTGTCTCCCGCATGATAGGAACTGCGAACTAAAGGTCCGGAACGAACATGGCTAAATCCCATATCTTGAGCGACTTTGCCTAATTCATCAAACTCTTCTGGTGTCCAATACTTTTGTACTGGCAAATGTTCTAAAGACGGACGCATATACTGACCGATAGTTATACGATCGCATCCCACTTTACGCAAATCCACCATCGTTTCAATAATTTCCTCTCTCGTTTCCCCGTGTCCTAGCATCAATCCTGATTTTGTAGGAATGATAGGGTCAATGTCTTTAACCACTTGCAGGACAAAAAGCGAGCGATCGTATTTCGCCCCCCGACGTACTGGTCCTTGTAAACGTCGTACTGTTTCAATGTTGTGATTGTAACAGGCTGGTTTGGCTTGCACTATTGTCTTGATGCGATCGCGCTGACCTTCCTCACCAGCACCCACACCACCCCAAAAATCTGGTGTCAGTACTTCGATTTGAGTTTCTGGGTTCATTTGGCGAATCGTCTCCATCGTCTTCACAAAGTGACCCGCCCCTTGGTCTGGTAAATCGTCACGAGCAACAGAAGTCAGCACCACGTAACGCAATTCTAAGAGCTGCACTGCTTCTGCAACCTTTTGAGGTTCCTCCAAGTCAACAGGCATTGGTGCGTGACCTTTATCCACTTGACAAAAAGCACAAGATCTAGTGCAGGTAGGCCCCATAAGTAAAAAAGTAGCAGTTTGTTGGGCGTAACACTCACCCCGATTCGGGCAGCGTCCTTCTTCGCAAATGGTGTGAATTTGACGTTGCCTGATAATCCGTTGTACCGTTGAGAGTTCGCTAGCTTTACCAATCGGGCGGCGCAACCATGAAGGCATTGCCATAATTTCAGTTTTAATTTGAGATGGCTCTAAAGCAGTCATAAATCATTCAAAATTTTGCTAAACGCAGTTGCCTGAGGCGATTTTTGAGAAAAATTGTACCTCTATAGGGGCGCAAGACCTCCATATTCCTACAATAGGTTACTGATTCATTCGTCGGTAATTTATTTTCAGAAAATCACCTAAGTATTACTTTGCCACAATCACAGAGTTAAGACCGCTGTTTGTTACGTATGACACTTCAAGTATTGTCACTTCTATCGGAAATTACTCTCCCCCGATCCAGAGATATGTTGGGTATAGTGGGAGAATTCTTGACGCCCAAGGGCGCAACTACCATATAAACCTAAAGTTTCTATTAGAGCAAACAGTCGTGACAAGTAACAAAATTTTAGTTATCGATGACACTACAGTTGTCAGGGTAAAAGTACGAGAAATGTTACCACCAGGAAACTTCCAAGTTTTGGAAGCAAAAGATGGTGTAGAGGGATTGAATTTAATTCGTCAGGAAAAACTGAGCCTGATTATGCTAGATTTCCTACTTCCTAAGAAAAATGGCTGGGAAGTGTTTCAAGAGCTCCAAGCCAATAGTGATTTGAGGAAGATTCCTTTAGTCATCATGTCTGGTCGTAAAGAAGAGGTGACGGAGAAAATCCCCGAACCTTTTGAATATTTTGAGTTTCTTGGAAAACCTTTTGACCAAAAGCAACTCATTGGCGCAATCAAGTCCGCCATGACCAAGGCTAAACAACCACGTCCCGAACCAGCCCAGGTAGCAGTCGCAGCCACCTCCAACGGAGTCGCAGCTACCTCCAATGGAGTCGCAGCTACTTCCAATGGAGTCGCAGCTACTTCTAATGGAACCAGTGCAGTTACCTCTACTGAGTCTGGGTCTTCGGCTGCAGAAATCCAAGCATTAAATGAAAAAATTGCCAAAATGCAGGCAGAAATTGATGCTTTGAAAAAACAACTCAATCAAGTTGTAACTTTTATCAAACAAAAAGTTAAATAGCGATCGGTATCGTGAGGATATGTCTCTAACGCTGTACTTAACATAGAGTACGGCGTTTAGATTTTTGTTGACTAACTCACTGGGCTAAAGCCACAGAGATTCTTTTCGGACATCATGCATACAGACAAGAGCCTACGGTGGTCAAAGCACCATCTAGACTGTCTTCCCAATTCTCAAACTGGGTTCGAGTTTACTTGAACCGTTTGACACTTTTACAGTTTCCTTTCGGGTCGTGTCTGTCAATCACCGCCTTGGAACTACTGAATTCGGTGGTACTTGTGCAAAATTAAATATACATTGCTGAACGCTATACCCTTGATTTAGCAAAGCCAAGAGTGAAAGATAAATATATAAATTAATGTATATAACTACTGACTGGATCTCAGACCACACAGTCAGTTAAGTTCTAAGACAGCGGGGTTAATAATTATTAAGTTTTTCAAAAAAACGCAAAAATACTACTTTCGGCTCGTGACATGATACAAAGACTGTGCTTCTGGGAATACTAAATTAGAAGTATATTATCCAGAGCATAATGTAGATGTTGATACAGCTAGATACAATTTTTGCTATTCCTGGCTATCGCATAACTCAACAAATTTACTCGGGAAGCAAAACCCTGGTTTATCAAGGTATTCGGGAAAAAGACCAACAATCGGTTATCTTAAAACTGATGCGGAATGAATACCCAACCTTTCATGAAATTGCTCAGTTTCGCAAACAGTATGCGATCGCTAAAAATCTCAATTGTGCGGGTATTGTCAAACCCTATAGTTTGGAAAGCTATCGCAACAGTTATGTTTTGATTCTGGAAGACTTTGGCGGTATTTCCTTAAAAGAATATATCACTCGTGTAGAAACTACCCAGACAGCGTTTCTACAACAATTTTTTCACATAGCTGTTCAAATTGCCTCTACCCTTCACGAATTACACTGTCATCGCATCATTCATAAAGACATTAAACCTGCTAATATTCTTATTAATCCCACAACATATGAAGTTAAACTGACAGACTTTAGTATTGCTAGTCTCTTACCGAAAGAAATTCAACAACTGACAAATCCCAATTTTTTAGAAGGGACTCTCGCTTACATTTCTCCAGAACAAACAGGAAGAATGAACCGTGGGATTGACTACCGTAGCGATTTCTATTCCCTTGGCGTCACATTTTTTGAACTCCTGACCGGACAGTTACCCTTCACAACAAACGATTCCATGGAGTTGGTGCATTGTCATATTGCCAAACAACCACCCAAAGCTAATTCTTTAAATTCTAATATTCCCTTAACTATATCAGAGATCATCAGCAAGCTCATGGCAAAAAATGCTGAAGATCGCTATCACAGTGCTTTCGGGTTAAAACACGATTTAGAGATATGCAAGCAGCAGTGGCAAGAAACTGGAAATATTATACCCTTTCAGTTGGGAGAACAGGATATTTCCGAGTATTTTTTGATTCCTGAAAAACTCTACGGTCGTCAACAGGAAGTAGAAACTTTACTTGCGGCTTTTGAGCGAGTCACGGGTGGTAAATCTGAAATAGTTTTGGTTGCAGGTTCATCTGGTATTGGTAAGACAGCTGTTGTCAACGAAGTTCACAAACCAATTGTTCGTCAGCGCAGTTACTTTATTAAAGGTAAGTTCGATCAATTTCAACGCGATATTCCTTTATCGGGATTTTTACAAGCTTTTCAAGATTTAATTAGGCAGTTGTTAAGCGAACCTGAGCCCGTTCTTCAACAATGGAAATCTAAAATCTTATCAGCATTAGGCGAACAGGCTCAAGTAATTGTTGATGTTATTCCCAAACTAGAAGTCATTATTGGACGTCAGCCATCAGTCACTGAACTCTCTGGAACTGCTGCTCAAAATCGTTTAAATTTACTATTCCAGAGATTCATTAATGTCTTCACAACAAAAGAACATCCTTTGGTTATCTTTCTGGATGACTTACAATGGGCAGATACAACTTCGTTAAAATTTATTCATTTATTAAGCAGTAAAAATACTGCTTTGGAAGAGCGAACTAAATACTTCAATCAAGAAAAACAAACTATACCTGAGGGAGCTTTTTTACTTATAGGTGCATATCGAGATAATGAAGTCTCTCAAATGCATCCCCTGTCTGTTACTCTCAATGAAATAGAGAAGACAGGAATTTTAATAAATAAAATTAATTTAAAAGAATTAAATTATAACAGTTTAATAAATTTAATTTGTGATACGCTCAATTGTCAAGAAGCTCTATCTATTCCTCTCACAAAGATTGTATTGACGAAAACAAAAGGCAATCCTTTTTTTACTCATCAATTTCTGAAGTACTTACATGATGAATCCATATTAAAATTTGATTTTTCTCATCGTCTTTGGCAGTACAACATTAATGAAGTTAAAGCCATAGCTCTTACAGATGACGTTGTAGAATTTATGGCACTTCAACTAGAGAAGTTGCCAAGCAAAACTCAAGCAGTCTTAAAACTTGCTGCGTGTATAGGTAACGAATTTGATTTAAGAACTCTTGCTATTATCTATGAAAAATCTGAAGTCGATACAGCAGCGGATTTATGGCAATCGTTACTTGATGGTCTTGTTTTACCTGAAACTGGTTATCAGTTATTAGTTGATGACAGCGAACTTTCATCAATTCCTAACGATGGTTATCAAAAGTATAAATTTGTACACGATCGGGTACAGCAAGCAGCCTATTCTCTCATTCCCAACAATTACAAACAGTCAATTCATTTAAAAATTGGGCAATTGTTACTTAGCAGTTTTTCTGTCGAAGAAAGAAAAGAAAAGATTTTTATTTTAGTCAATCAGTTTAATGTAGCAGCAGAACTGCTAGTCGATCCAAGCGAGCGCGATCGACTGTCACAAATGAATTCGATCGCTGGTCGCAAAGCTTTAGCATCAACAGCTTACGTAGCTGCTGTTAAATATTTAACTACCAGCATTCAATTACTACCAAGCGATACCTGGAAAACCAATTATGATTTTACTCTTGCTTTGTATGAAACAGCCGCAGAAGCAGCATACCTAAGCGGTAACTTTGAACTAGCAGAGCAATTGATAGAAGTGGTATTGATACGAGCAAAAACCCTATTAGAGCGAACAAAAGTTTATGAAATTAAGATTCAGGCTGTTGGAGCACAGAGTAAACCGCTACCAGCAATCGATGTTGCACTGGGGTTTTTAAAACTTTTGGGCATTGAGTTTCCAGAGAGCCCCAACCAAACAGATATTCAAGCAGAAATGGCAGAACTTACATCAAATTTAGCTGGCAGACGTATAGAGGACTTAATCGATTACCCAGAGATGACGGAACCTCATGCACTAGCTGCTATGCGTATTTTATCTAGTGTAACGAGTTTTGCCTATCAAGCTATACCTGAGTTGTTTCCTTTACTCGTATTTAAACAAATCAATCTCTCACTTAAGTATGGCACTTCTCCTTTGTCTGCCCTTGTTTATGTTCGTTACGGAATAATACTTTGTGGAGTTGTGGGAGACATAGAGTTTGGCTATAGATTGGGCAAACTCTCTTTAGATCTGTTGGTTAGATTCCAGGTTAAAGATACCATATCACAGGTTCTTATGGGGTTTAATGGAACTATCAGACTTTGGAAAGAGCATATTCGAGAAATATTGCCCTCTCTTTTAGAAATTTATTCTATTAGTTTAGAAACAGGAAGTTTAGAATATGGAGCTTATGCTCTTTATTGTTACTCCTTCTATGCATATTTTATGGGTGGAGAACTTTCACTGCTCAAGCAGCAAATAGAAAATCACAGCCATGCTCTTGAGTCAACCAATCAGATAATGGTGTTAAATTGGAATAATATCTACCTGCAAAGTGTCTTAAATTTATTAAATAAGCAAGAAAATCCATTTGAGTTAATAGGTGAGGCTTATAATGAAAAAGAAATGATAACATATCATCAGCAAGCCAATGACAGCCTTGGTCTTGTGCATTTGTATTTATGCAAGCTTCAGCTGTGTTATTTACTAGCTGATTACAATAAGGCAGTTGAAAATGCTGTTAATGTCGAGAAGTATATAGAAGTGGCAGTTGGGCATTTAGTTGTTACTGAATTTCATTTCTACGATTCTCTGGCACATCTAGCAGTTTATCCTAATGCTGAGAAAATAGAACAAGCAAAAATTCTGGAAAAGGTATCTGTTAATCAAGAAAAAATGCAGAAATGGGCATACCATGCCCCTATGAATTATTTGCATAAATTTTATTTAGTAGAAGCAGAGCGATGTAGAGTTCTGGGTCAATATCTTGAAGCTGTAAATAGTTACGAGCAAGCAATTACCCTTGCTCAAGAAAATGAGTATGTACATGAAGCGGCTCTAGCCAGCGAATTGACTGGTAAGTTTTATCTGGAGTGGGGCAAACTTAAAATTGCCAAAATTTACATAATAGATGCTTATTATGACTATATCCGTTGGGGCTCAAAAGCTAAAGTTGAGGATTTGGAAAAGCGTTATGCTCAATTCCTTGCTACAATTCTTCAACAAGGAAAACTCAACACCGAACCAGCAACGAATAGCTCTAGTGAAAGTCGCACATCCTTATCTACGAGTGGCTCCAATCAAACTGTCCTTGGGTCAAATAGCAGTATTTCCGATTCTTTAGATTTGGCATCTGTTGTAAAAGCTTCAATTGCTCTGTCTGGAGCAATTGAACTCGAGCAGTTGCTGTCTACTTTAATGGAAGTGGTGATGGAGAATGCTGGAGCTTCTAAGTGTGCTCTCATTTTAAGTGAAGGCGATGCTCCCTCTGGGAGCCGCCCAAAGGGCGATCGCTTAGCAACGGACGTGCATCTGATAGTTTCTGCGGTCAGTTCAAATTCAACAAGTGCGCGGATCGACACAGCATTTCCCTCAATCGGTCTCGAATCAAGCAATGATGTTCCCGTGACTTTAATTAACTACGTCAAGCGAACACAGGAAATCGCAGTCATTGGTGATTTAAAAGATAAACCAGTTTTAGGTACTGATAGCTACATTCTTCGCGAGCAACCCAAAAGTCTCTTGTGTATCCCGATTATCAACCAAGGTAAGTTACTGGGTATTCTTTATCTAGAAAATCATTTAACAGCAGAAGCATTTACACGCGATCGCATAGAACTTCTCAAACTTATTACCACTCAAGCAGCAATTTCTCTAGAAAATGCCATACTCTACCAGAATTTGGCACGAGTTAACGAGCGATTGGAAGAATACAACCGTACTTTAGAAGAAAAAGTGTCAGAGAGAACTCGGGAAATTAATGAAAAAAATCAGCATCTGAAGAAAGCTTTAGAAGAGTTACAAAATACCCAAACTCAATTAATTCAAAGTGAAAAAATGTCTTCTTTAGGGCAAATGGTAGCGGGAATTGCTCATGAAATTAATAATCCCATTAATTTTATTCATGGCAATATTAATTACGCTACAGAATACGTAGAATCTTTATTTGATTTAATTACTATATATCAGCAAGAATTCTCAGATTCTTCCACTCTTGCTCGGGAAAAAGCTATTGAAATTGATTTGGATTTTATAGAAGAAGATTTGCCCAAGCTTTTAGATTCCATGAAGGTGGGAACCTCGCGTATTCGGAATATTGTCTTAGGCTTACGCAACTTCTCTCGTTTGGATGAAGCCGAAATGAAACCTGTTGATATTCATGAGGGTATCGATAACACTTTGATGATTCTGCACCATCGATTTAAGGTAAAAGGCACGCTAGGCGATCGCTTTGAGATAGAAGTTATCAAAGAATACAGTCAGCTGCCTTTAGTTGAGTGCTACCCCGGCCAGCTCAATCAGGTATTTATGAATATTATTGCCAATGCGATCGATGCTCTACACGATTGCGCTGAAGCTCAGGGTATACGTTTGTGCGACGGCTACAAACCAACAATTCGCATTCGGACTGAACTTGCAAACAACGATCGCGTCTCGGTTCGGATTGCTGACAATGGTGCTGGGATACCTGAAGATGTGAGTCAGAAAGTCTTCGATCCATTTTTTACCACTAAATCAGTTGGTAGCGGTACGGGCTTGGGATTATCAATTAGCTATCAGATTGTTGTGGATAAACATAAAGGTAGTCTCACTTACAATTCCATACGCGGTGAGGGAACAGAGTTTGTAGTCCAAATTCCGCTAACACAGTCACATAACTAGCAAATAGGTCAGTGTTAAAAATTGTCGTCATGATAAGGACTAGTAGTAGTAGGCGAGCACTCAGTACCCACCTACTACCGCAAACATTATTTGATATCAATGCTGTGAGGCAAGACGGCGAAACTTAACCTTAAGACCGTCATAAGGATATGGTGTGGGAAACTGAACGAAATTTAAATTTTGTCCCGATACCAGTTCCCACTCATACTCGCGTAGCAACATTGCTGTCAATAGTTTCATTTCTAACTTAGCAAACTCCTTACCGGGGCATTCTCGTAACCCACCGCCAAAAGGTAAATAACCAAATGGTTTTGCTTTATCCTCAGCCCTTTCTGGCGCAAAACGTCCTGGGTCAAAACACTCCGGTTGTGTATAGACAGAAGTGTCTTGATGACTTCTTTTAAATAAGTAAACGACAGTCCAATCTTGGGGAACGCGATAACCGTTGACTTCAAATTCCTTCGTGACTCTGCGGAAACCAAAAGCACCAGGGGGATTAACTCGCAAAACCTCTTTAAGAACTTGGTCCAGATAGTTCATCTGCTTTAAACGTTCTACTGTTAGCGGTTCCTCCAACCCCAACTGTCGTTGTTCTGCACGAGCATTGGCTAAAACTTCCGGAAACTGTGCTAGAAACAGACACATTGATGTCAGCGTTGATGCTGCTGTATCGTGACCTCCAAATAGAAACGTTAAGACTTGTTCTTTCACTTCTTGCAAACTTAACTTATTCCCATCTTCGTCTTGCGCTTGCAACAGCATCCCCAAAAGATCTTGACCGGGATGTGATTGCTGCTGACGCTCTCGGACAATTTCCTCAATGCGTATCAGTAGTTGCTTGCGACTGTGTAATGCTCGACCAAACTTAGTCCAAGGTAAAGGTATTGGTACTGAGAATAGACCATCTCCCCACTTCTCAAACAATTTACTGAAATGGTCATCGTTAGAAGTATCCAAACTTATGAGAAACTTGCAAGCAACATCAAGAGAGAATTTGCTCAGTTCTGGGAACCAGTTGAATGTACCCATGCGTTCCCATTTGTCTAAATAACTGCGGGAGATACTTTCTATACTGGAAAAGGACTGTTCTATGATTTTTGGTTGGAAAACTTTATGGAAAATCTTGCGTCGATTTTGGTGCTCGTTACCTGTTTGGATAAGTAAAGACCCCGACCCTAGCAACGCCCTGGTACATTCAGGCCATCTACTAGCAAGATGCATTTTTTCCTGGGTAAACAATTGGCGATTGGCATCTGCTCCCATTGTAACAACTGTAGGATGCCCAAACAAATTGGTTTTGAAAATAAATCCGTATTGCTTCTGTCGCTTTTCCAGATAATCTGGATCGCACAGAAAGTTTAGCGTTTCACCAAGTAACGGTAGACCAAAGTTACCAGGAGGTAAAGGTAGCGATTGCTGGCTAATAGTTGCTGTCATTATTTTACCTATCTTAGTATTTAACTGGTTCTAACATTTCGACACTTTGATAGCGATCGGTATAAGAATACCAATCGAGATTGCCGCGTATCCAAGCATGCATTATGGATATATATTGCGTCAATTCACTATCTAACTCGTTGCCAAAAACTGGTACACAGGCTTCCAAGCTTGTCAGAGATTTCATCTCTCGATCGTGCATAATAACGGCGCGATCGAGAGAGTTTTCTAAAGAAAGTTGTTGCTGATAGTGCAGTACTAAGACTATGTTGTGGACATCACCACTTGCCATTTCTCTAGAGGCTGAAAAGATATCATTACACCAAGCAAGAACGTTAATTGTCATTAGTTTGAGCTTGTCTACAAAATAATGATTTCTCCAAAAATCACTCAGCATAAAGTTATTGCAAAATTCACTCACTGTCAGGAAAAGATTTCCGCCTACACTGCATCTGCGTATCATCATATAAGCGTCAATGTCAGGCACAATGTTCTGTGCGCGGACTGCTGCTTCTTCAACACATCCTTGAAAGTATTCTTCAAAGCAAAGGAGGAAGTGACGAAACCATTGCATGCTCGCTTTTTGAAACGTCCTCTGTCGCAAATCGTGTAAGGCGTGAGTTAGAGGTATATCATTCTTGGTTGGTTCCGCTCCATTTAAGATTTCCATAAATCTTTTGTGATACACCTTTAGAGCTTCAGGTTGTTTTTTCAACTCTGAGAGATCGCATTGATCGTCCCAAATAAATACCCAACTTAACCAATCGTTTCCAATTTTTAATTCTTCTAACTCACAGTTTGGATAGGCTCGTGCAGCTAGTAAAAAGAATTTTGACTTAGAAAACCGACGATAAGTTGATTCCTTTGCCAGTAAATTGAAGCGCAATACCCATTCTAAAGAAGAATCTTCCAAAACATCAACATATTTATTGATTTGAGATGGAAAAGGACAGTGTAATTTAGGAAAAGTTAATTGAGTCATAATACCTCTCTCAGTGACAGAAACGCAAGACAAATAGACCCAACCTGAAGTCAGTGGGCTGAAATAGAAACTGTAAGTGGTAGCTAATTTCTCCTAACTACCCCTGCCGATAAGACTTACGCACTGTAGGCAGAAAAGAGTATGTGCATTAACGAATCTGCAACCTTAACAGGTTTGCGTTCAAGAAAAATTTACAAAATCCTCACCAGGTTCTCACACTGCATATGTATGCTTGACATCAGAATTATCCTTAAAAAAATGAAGTCATGCATCTCAAAAACAGTTCAAACTGGAAAGTTGAATCAATGCACGTAAAACAGGTTTGATACAGTGCGTAAGTTCTCAGCAAGTGGCTCATCGCGTTCTTACAAAGCAACTCACTGCTTTAAGTAACACGACATTTTGGCCTCAGACATATCCTAATGAAGATTTACAAGAAGTAAATTTTTCTTTTGGAAGTCATGCCGAAAATAAAAGCCATTATTCTTTTGAACTAATACTTGCAAATTGACGTTTCTTTAGGAAAGCAGCTAGAGCAAAACTATGTTCTTGCCAATCAATGCAATCTAATTTAAACATCGATTTCCTCAAGATTTTCCATTTTTTGTTTTTTGAAGTAACAGTGGTTAATCCATAACACGTTATACAGAAATTGAACTTAAGATTCAGTCTGTATTTTGTGGTGTTTAAGATAATCACTGTTGCTTCAAAAACTTTCTTTTATATAATTTTTGTTTTTTTTAATATTTCTCACATCCGTACATTCCTATGTTTAAAAATTTAATCAAGACTCAGTAGAATAGCGTATTTTCTCTTAGAAGTTATAAAGAAAATATAAAAAAATTATGAATACAGGATTTATTGACTGTAGAAAATACGTAAGGTTTTTGTTGTCAAGACTAAAAACACGCATTTCTCTCAGTATTTTGTTAAAATTATTAGTTTTTTTCATTGTTTCTGGTTAAGTATATTTATTTAATTGTCAGGAAATAGTGATTATCAAAGACTGCAAAATATATTTGCTTTTTCAAAAATTAAGAGAAATAACTTTACATGGTTTTTTAAAAATATAGATATCTTTAAAAGATGAGTAGAGCGTTGACACAATAAACACATGGCTAGAACAGGCATTACTGAGGTACAAATACTTGCTAATACGGAAATTGTGCGATCGCGCTTATTGGTCTGTTGCGAGTCTTTATTTGAAGGCCGTCGCGATGAAAAAAGTTCACTACCAAGTATGAAACAAGCGTCTTTACCTTTTACTAAGCCACTTGCTGTAGCCTGTGGAACCCGCCCACTACAGTGGCTCCTCTGCCATCTGCCATCTGCCTTTTTCCAGTCAGAAGTGAAGCGATTTGATAAACCACTACAGACGCTCCAGAGTTTAAAATAAGGTTAGGATGAACCAAAAAAGATAAATATAGAGCCTATTAACGCAATGGAGTTAGCAGAAAATGATGATATAGAAGCATTTCTACTTGAGAGCTATGAAAATCTCGATCGAATTGAACGCGACATTATCGATCTAGAAAAAGCGTCCTCTCAAGGAGAAGCGCTAGTTCGCATTTATCGCTCGCTCCACACCTTAAAAGGGAACTGTGGCTTTTTACCGTTTCCAAAGTTGGAATCACTAGCCCATGCGGGAGAGAGTTTGTTAAGTGCGCTACGCGATCGTCTAAAGCACTCGCCCTCTGGCGAGCGCAAGCTAGCGGTAACTCCTCAAATCGTTAGTATCTTACTCCAGACAGTTGACAGCATCCGGCAGATTCTTTCTCAAATAAAGACGACCAAGCATGAGGGCAACAACGATTACTCATCACTCATCAAGGCTTTAACTCAATTGCAGGAAACCGAACAAGCAGACACAGTGTCTGCATTACCTCACTCTGCTGTTAAGACTCCAATACTACAGCAAAGTAAGTTTGTTGAGTCGAGTGATAGCGAACTTCCAGAAGTGTCAGCCCTAACTGCATCAGAATCTTCTCACATCCGAGTCAGCGTTTCTCTATTAGATCGGGTGATGAACTTAGTCGGAGAACTCGTTTTAGTCCGCAACCAAGTCCTCGGATTTTCAGACCAGTTTCAGGATAGTGCCTTTGATGCGACTTGCCAGCGCCTTAACCTAATTACAGCCCAGTTGCAGGAAGGGGTGATGAAAACTCGTCTACAGCCAATGAGTACCATTTGGCAAAAATTCCCTCGCGTGATTCGCGATTTGGCACTCGCCTCCGGGAAACAAGTTCAGGTAGAAATGGAAGGAGCAGATACGGAACTCGATAAAAGTATTGTAGAAGCCATCAAGGACCCTTTGACTCACGTAGTCCGTAACTGCATCGATCATGGTATTGAGTTACCAGCAGAGCGGACCGCTTGTGGTAAATCAACCATAGGGCACATATTTTTGAGAGCTTTTTATGAAAGCGGTAAAGTCAATATTGAGATCGGCGATGACGGTCGCGGTCTCGACCCAGAACGACTCAAAGTGCGAGCGCAGCAGCTTGGTTTAATGAATGCCATACAGGCTGCGAGCGCAAGCGAGTCGGAAGCGATAAACTTAATTTTTTTACCAGGCTTCTCGACTAGCGATCGGGTAACCAACCTTTCTGGGCGAGGGGTTGGTATGGATATTGTTAAGAGTAATATTGAGAAAATTAACGGCAGCATTGAAATTTACAGTCAACCGGGACAAGGAACGACGTTTAAACTGAAGATTCCATTGACCTTGACAATTATCCCAGCATTAATTGTCACCTGTGGGGGCGATCGCTATGCTATTCCCCAAACGAGCCTGCAAGAGTTAGTTTGCTTAGAAGCAGAACAGGTACTTAATAGTATCGAGATGCTTTACGACGTTCCCGTGTATCGCTTGCGGGGCGATCTTGTACCACTGGTTTACTTAAATCAAGTGTTGCACATCAAAGACAAGGTTACTCATTTAGAAACACTGAGTCTGGTAATTGTCCAAGCTGAGAACTGTCGATTTGGTCTGTTCGTAGACACCATTGAAGATATTCTAGAGATTGTCGTTAAACCTCTAGGAAAGCAGTTGCAGGCACTATCCCTATTTGCAGGCGCTACTATCCTTGGCGATGGCAAAGTAGCATTGATTGTAGATGTCGTCGGTTTGGCAAACCGGGCTGGTATAATCACGAAACAAAAGCATCTGTTGTCGGGCGATACAGTCGCAGAGAACCAAGATCTGGTGAATCGCCAACAGATTTTACTATTTCAGGGTCCCCAAGGTACACGCATGGGTATTCCCCTAACAATAGCATTTCGGCTTGAAGAAATTCCTCGTTCCGCTGTGGAGAAAGTCGGAAATCATTATGTGGTGCAGTCTTACAATAGAATTTTGCCACTGATCGATCTGCATACTATATTTGGTGATGGCGAAGGAGCTTTTGCAAGTGAAGCAGATTCGCTTGCGCTCGTGATTGTCTCTCCCTACTCAGAACTGAGTGTCGGGCTAGTGGTCGATCGCATTCTTGATATAGTAGACGAATCATTAACAATCAAAGGTATTCCTAGCAGACCGGGCGTTCTTTTGAGTGCTGTTATTCAAGGTCAAATTACAGAAATTCTTGACATTGAAACTGTGATTCGGATGTCCAACCCCTATTTACTGCAAACAACCAATCGTGGCTGAACAAAAACTTTGCACTTTTTTTGTCAATGAAATTTACTTTGGCATTGATATAAAGTATGTTCAAGAGGTGATTCGCTCCCAAGTGATGACTCACGTACCTTTAGCACCACCTGATATTTGTGGGCTCATTAACCTGCGAGGACAAATTTTGACGGCGATCGATTTGCAGAGGCGATTGGAAATGGGCGAGTCGTTCATGCGCTCGACCGCTAAATTTGTAGATGAAGTTCAGGGATTTAATATTGTTGTATGTTCGGAGGATGAAGAAGTTAGCTTGCTCGTTGATGAAGTTGGAGATGTCTTGGAATTTACAACAAAAACCTTTCAACCTCCACCCGCAACGCTAAAAGGTAAAATGCGTCAAATGCTAGCAGGAGCTTACCCACTCGAAGAGGGGTTTGTGCTAGTTCTAGACATCAAAAAAATTTTAAATTAACATTTAAAATCAGCATAAAGGAGCGCTTGGTCATGACTACAAATCGGGCTGGCAAAACAGCCAACTCTAAATCGCCTGCGATAAATAGTACGGATTCGGTAGATACC
This sequence comes from Tolypothrix bouteillei VB521301, assembly GCF_000760695.4. Lineage (GTDB taxonomy): Bacteria > Cyanobacteriota > Cyanobacteriia > Cyanobacteriales > Nostocaceae > Scytonema > Scytonema bouteillei_A. The sequence goes on from NZ_JHEG04000001.1 coordinate 4,726,487, forward strand.
GAACGCAGTGCAACAAATGTACAACTGCAACCGTTACTAAAAGCCATGAAAGCAGCCCGAGACGGTGATTTTAGCGTGCGTTTACCAATCGAGAATAATGGTTTGGGTGAAATTGCGTCGGTTTTTAATGAATGGGTGAGTTTGAATCAAAGTTTTGTCAACCAAGTCGATCGCTTGGCATGCGATATCGGTATAGAAGGGAAGTTTGGTTCTCAGGCTGTTGTCAAAGGATCGAAAGGTTCTTGGAAAGAATCTCTTGACAACTTGAACCGGATGTCGTCACATCTAACAGCGCAGATTGAAAGTATAAATGAAGTCACGCTTGCTGTTGCTCGAGGAAATTTGTCCGAGCAGCTTGAAGAACAGAATACTGGAGAGTTTAAGCAACTTACTGATAATGCCAATCAAATGATTGGCAGCTTGAAATTTTCCATCAGTCAAATGGCAGAGGTTGCAACCGCAGTTGCTTCTTCCTCAGAAGAACTAACCGCAGTCAGTCAGGAAATGACAGAGAACGTCAAACAAACATCAGAACAGGCAACTTCCGCGTCTGCCTCAGCAGAGCAGGTAAATCAAAATACCAGTACAATCGTGACTGCGGTAGAAGAGATGAATGCCAGCATTCGAGAAATTGCTAAAACTGTCGTCCAAGGAGCAAAGGTCGCAACTGATGCCGTAAAAACCGCCACTCGCACAAACCAGACAATTGACAAACTCGGTCAAAGTAGTGTTGAAATTGGCAAAGTCATTAGGGTAATTACTTCGATCGCCCAACAAACAAAGTTACTCGCACTCAATGCTACAATTGAAGCGGCAAGAGCGGGGGATGCAGGTAGGGGTTTTGCTGTCGTCGCCAACGAGGTGAAAGAACTAGCCAAACAAACGGCAAATGCTACCGAAGATATCAGTCAGCGAATTGAAGCAATTCAGACTGATACGAAAAGTGCTGTTGATGCGATCGCGCAAATTACGGACATTATCAACCAGATTAACGACCTGCAAAGCACGATCGCGAGTGCTGTTGAGGAGCAAACAGTTACTACGAATGAAATTGCTCGCAATATTGCCGAAGTTGCCAAAGGAACATCGGATATTGCCAAAAATATTGGAATTGTGGCGCTCAACGCTCAAAGCACGACAGATGGAGCCAGCAATATGTCACAAGCAGCCATAGAGCTAGCTCGTATGGCATCAGATTTACAGAAAGTTGTCAACCAATTTAAGTATTAGTTGGTTTTTATCATTATGCCCAAGATTCGGGTGCTGGTTGTGGATGACTCAGTGGTTGTTCGCTCTCGAGTGAGTAAGATTTTGTCTGGCGATCCAGAACTAGAAGTCGTAGGGATTGCAGCCAATGGTCGTATTGCCCTAGCTAAGATTCCCCATCTCAATCCGGAAGTTGTGCTTTTGGATGTCGAGATGCCAGAGATGAATGGTTTAGAAACCCTTGCTGCAATCCGACAAACTTATCCACATTTAGCGGTGATTATGTTCAGCGCCTCCACACGTACTGGAGCAAGCGCGACACTTGAAGCTCTGTCTTTAGGTGCATCGGATTACGTAACAAAACCAAGTAATTTAGGAAGTGTGGAGGCAACAAACCAATATATCCGTGAGGACTTAATTCCTAAAATCAAAGTACTTGGTGCCAGAACGACGCCCTTACTCGCGCCAATGACAATGACCCATCGAACTGTTCCTCCTGAACGAACTCGGGTAGAGCCAGTTAATATTGTTGCAATTGGGGTTTCTACTGGAGGGCCTAATGCTCTGGCGACACTGCTTGGAGAGCTTCCATCCGATCTACCAGTTCCTATCCTGATCGTGCAACATATGCCGCCGATGTTTACAAAACTATTAGCGGAACGGTTATCCTCTAAGTGTCAAATCCGAGTGGATGAAGCGGTTCCTGGAGTCGTAGTAGAACCCGGACACGTGTGGATCGCACCGGGAAATTTTCACATGGTTGTGCAACGCGACAAAACTGTAGTGCGACTTGCCACCCCTCAGACACCCCCCGAAAATTCCTGTCGCCCTTCGGTTGATGTCCTCTTGCGTTCCGTTGCACAAGTCTATGGTGGTGGCGCGATCGCGGTTATACTAACGGGGATGGGACAAGATGGATTGCACGGCTGCCAATGTATCCGCGAAGCAGGAGGACAGGTGCTTGCACAAGACAAAGCAAGTAGCGTGGTGTGGGGAATGCCCGGTTTCGTTGTCAGTGCAGGGCTTGCCGATGGGGTTGTTCCTCTCGAGCAAATGGCGGCTGAAATCATGCGCCGAATTCGTCTCCATCAAGTTCCTATTTTAGGTACGTAGTAATAAAGTAGGCTATGGCTGTAAGTACCGCTGAATTTGACTATCTTCGTCAATTAGTATATAATCACTCGGCAGTTGTATTATATCCTGATAAAAGCTATTTAGCAGAGCTATATTTGCAGCCAATTGCAGAAGCGGCAGGATTTGCTTCAATTACCAATTTAGTCACTTACCTGCAGGCTCAGCCTTTCAGCAGCCTTCACATCCAAGCGGTAGAGGCACTCGTCACCAACGAAACCTCATTTTTTCGTGATGTTTATCCCTTTGAAGCACTGAACCATTTTGTGTTGCCAGAATTGATCGAAAACCGAGCCATTGAGCGATCGCTAAATATTTGGTGTGCTGCTTGTTCCAACGGGCAGGAACCTTATAGTATTGCCATGCTCATTCGCGAACATTTTCCCATGCTGAGCAATTGGTCTGTGCGGTTAATTGCTAGCGATTTTTCCACCAAGGTACTAGCACGAGCCCGTCAAGGATGTTACAACCAGCTTGAAATCAAGCGCGGGCTACCTCAACTCCTGCGCGAGAAATATTTTTATAAGCTTAACAGTCACTGGCAAATTAAGGAAGAAATCTCTGAGATGGTTGAGTTCCGTCAGATCAATCTCCTGCAATCGTGGTCATCCCTCCCTGAATTAGACATTATATTTTTACGCAATGTTTTAATCTATTTTGATATAGCAACTAAGAAAGCATTACTGAAAAAGATAAAGCAACAATTAAAACCAGACGGATTCCTATTTCTCGGTAGTGGTGAAACGATTATTAACTTGGATAAATCCTTCAACCGCGTTCAATTTGATAAGAGTATTTGTTACCGATTACACAATGTGTAGAGCGGCACAAGTAACGATTCTACACCAGACCTATGCCTAACGGAATAGAACCGCGAACGAGTTGGTATAAGGCTTCTAGCGAGCTAGCTAACATATAATCAATGATAATAATTGAAAAAATCAATAAGGGCAAAGCTGATGGCATTGGTTCTAATTATCGACGATGCAGCGTTTTCTCGCAGAATGATCCGCAAGTTTTTGCAAGGTGATGGCTATGAAATCATTGAAGCAACTAATGGACGTGAAGGATTAGAAATGGTTTACAACCACAAGCCCAACTGCGTATTAGCAGATCTTTTAATGCCAGATATGAATGGATTTGAATTTCTTGAGGCTTTACAAAAAGAAGGATTAAAAATCCCCACAATTATCATCTCAGCTGATATCCAAGAAGGGTCGCGCAATCAAAGTTATAATTTAGGGGCAGTTAACTTTATTAACAAACCGCCCAAAGCAAATGAATTGCGAGAGGCGGTTCAGCAAGTTATTAATGTGAAGGAATAAAGCTCCCATGAATGTGACAGCAGATCAACTAGATGCCTTACAAGAATTGATTAATATTGGCGTTGGTCGGGCAGCTAGTCTACTCAATGAGATGATAGAGGCTCACATTTGTTTGGAAATTCCGTTTGTAAAAGTTTTGACTGCTTCACAAGCCTATCAAGAATTGGCAACACGATTCGAGCATGATAGTTTGGCGGCTGTAAGACTGGGTTTTACTGGCTCGTTTTATGGTACGGCTGGCTTAATTTTTCCAACTGAAAGCGCATCAACATTGGTTGCAGTCCTGACTAATGAAGAACCAGGTTCGGCTGACTTAGATGCCGTCAAAATTGGTACGCTGAGCGAAATTGGCAATATTGTGATTAATGGGGTGATGGGTTCCATCGGCAATGTACTCAGGCAGCACCTGAATTACACGTTGCCTGTTTACTTAGAAGATACGATTGATAATTTATTGTTATCTACAAATGTAAGTAACTCACAAATTATACTTGCACAAGCACGCTTCACAATTAAACAATTAGAAATTATTGGAGATATTATTTTAGTTTTTGAGGTCAGTACATTTGAGGCGTTAATTAATGTGATTGATGGGGAAATTGGAGTAGCTTAAACACAGAAGAAATATTAAATTTTGGAGCAGTAGAATATTAAAATCGGTCTGATGAAATGAGAAAAGAAATTGAGCAAGCACAGGAAAAGTTTAGCCTTTTAGATCGAATTCCTTTGGGAAATTTTATATTGCACTCAGATCGCACAGTGTTATTTTGGAACTGCTGCTTAGAGGAATGGACAAAAATTCCAAGAAGTAAGATTTTAGGAAATTCAATTTATGAATATTTTCCTCATCTAAATCAACCTCGTTACGCCAGTCGCTTGCACCAAATTTTTGAAGGTGGACCTCCTACAATCTTTTCTTCTCAATTGCATAAATATGTCATTCCCGTGCCTGTAGCACAGGATAAATATCGCATTCAACACACAACAGTAACAGCTGTACCTGCATTGTTCGGAGATGATTTTTATGCTCTTTTCTCAATTCAAGATGTCACAGATTTAACGTTTCGAGTTCAGGAATATAGGAACTTGCGAGACCAAGCATTGGCTGTAGCGGAAGAACGCCAACGGGCAAAAGAAGTGGCAGAAACAGCAAACCGCATCAAAGATGAATTTCTCGCCATAGTTTCTCACGAACTTCGTTCTCCTCTGAATCCTATTTTGGGTTGGGCAAAGCTCCTTAAAAAACGTTCGTTGAATGAGGTTGCTAGCTTGCGTGCTATTGAAACCATCGAACGCAATGCCGAGCTACAGGTGCAATTGATTGACGATCTGTTAGATATTTCTCGCATTCTTCGGGGCAAACTCGCACTTAATTTAGAAATCGTGAATCTTACTTCTATTATTGAAGCGGCTTTAGAGACAGTGCGATTGGCAGCAGAAGCAAAATCAATTCAAATGAATTTGAATTTAGACGCAAAAATTGGACGGGTAAAGGGTGATAGCAATCGTCTTCAACAAGTTATTTGGAATCTGCTTTCTAACGCAGTCAAATTCACACCCATTGGTGGCGAGGTAGAAGTCTACTTAGAACAAATTGGTTCTGAGGTACAAATCAGCGTCAGGGATACAGGTCAGGGTATTAGTTCTGAGTTTTTGCCACACGTATTTGAGTATTTCCGTCAAGCCGATAGTAGCATCACCCGCAGGTCAGGTGGACTGGGGCTGGGTTTGGCAATTGTACGCAAGCTTGTCGAGTTACATGGTGGTAGAGTTTGGGCAGAGAGCTTTGGCGAAGGACAAGGCGCGACATTTACAGTTTGTTTACCAGCGCTGCAACAAGGTCAGGAGTTGGTACGGAAAGATAACAACAAGGTTCTTAACAATTCGTATCCCTTCTCAATGCTCTGCAATCCCTTAGAAGGGATACGAGTGTTAGTTGTGGATGATGAGGTTGATACACGCGAGTTTCTAGCCTTTCTATTGGAACAGCAGGGAGCAATTGTCACAACAGCGACATCAGCCCGTGAAGCACTTGCTGAAATAGCAAGGTCAAAACCAGATTTGCTGTTGAGCGATATAGGTATGCCAGAAGTTGATGGTTATTCTTTGATCCAGAAACTGCGATCGCTTAGCGCCAGTCAAGGAGGAAAAATTCCTGCCATCGCCCTCACTGCTTATGCTGGAGAAGCGACACAACAACAAGTTTTAACAGCCGGATTTCAATTGTATCTTGCTAAACCAGCGGATCCTTCTAAATTGGTAACTGCAATTGCAGCACTCGTTCAAAAGTTTTAGTCAATAGAAGCCACTCCGGTTGGGAATGCAGACTGCAAGGCTCCGCCTCCCATGGCAAATTGAGCATAGGAGGCGGAGCCACCGGATCGAGGTGAGGAGTCAGACCTATGATTCGCCAACAGCATCCTCGCAGAAGTTGGGAATCTAGACCGACAACTGACTCAAGCGTCAACTAAATTACGGGTTGAGGCTAATAGAATTTTCCTCTACCAAGGTAGGGACAGTTTCCGCTTTCACAATTGGATGTGTGATTGATTGCAAAATGGGAGTGTTAGCAACCGAATTGTTAGCCACCGTGAAGATGGGATTTGATAAAATTCCAATGACGGAAGTAGCAATTAACGTCGCAATTAGTCCTACCTGTATCGGTCTGTAACCTGGTAGATTCCAACGCACCTCTGGATAATTCTTAACTGCGTCAGACATCTCATGAGGTTCCTTAACTACCATCATTCTGACAACACGAATATAATAGTAGATGGAAACCACAGTAGTGATTAAGCCAAGTAAGACTAAACCGTACTGTCCGGCTTGCCAACCAGCCCAGAACAAGTAGATTTTACCGAAAAATCCGGCGAGTGGTGGGATACCACCAAGTGATAGTAAAGCAATACTCAATCCCAAAGTTAGAAGTGGGTCTTTCTGATACAAACCAGAGTATTCTACGATTTGGTCTGTTCCTGTCCGTAAAGAGAATAGAATTACGCAGATGAAACCGCACAAATTCATGAACAGGTAAACAAACAGGTAAAAAATCATACTGGCATATCCAGCTTCAGTACCCGCTACCAAGCCAATCATGACAAATCCGGCTTGAGCAATGGAAGAATAAGCCAGCATCCGTTTCATACTGGTTTGGGCAAGGGCAACCACATTACCCAAAATCATACTTAAAACGGCGAGGGCGGTAAAGACAAACTTCCATTCTTCGGTCACTAAGGGGAAGGCGCTTGTCAGCAGGCGAATAGCTAGGGCAAATCCAGCAGCTTTAGAACCAACGGATAAGAAAGCAATCACTGGAGTCGGTGCGCCTTCGTAAACGTCTGGTGTCCATTGGTGGAAGGGAGCGGCGGAAATTTTGAAACCAACTCCCGCAATGACAAACACCAAGGAAATGACCAAGCCCAGAGATTGACCAAATCCTGCTGTGGCAATTCCATTGGCGATCGCACTCAATTGTGTTTGTCCGCCGGATAAGCCATACAGTAGTGACACCCCATATAAAAACACTGCTGTGCTGGAAGCGCCAATCAACAGGTATTTGAGTGCTGCTTCATTGGAACGGGGGTCTCGCTTGGTATAACCTGTAAGCAAATAAGAGGATATACTGAGGGTCTCTAGGGAGATGAAAATCATCACTAGCTCGCTAGCCCCTGATAAAAACATTCCGCCAAGGGTAGCGGTTAGCAAAATCGCTATGAACTCGGCTATTGCAGTCCCGCTTTGTTCGACATAGCGAATCGACATCAAAATTGTCACGGCAGCAGACAAAACGATGATACCGCGAAAGACGATACTGAGGTCGTCACTATTAAAAGCACCAAGAAAGGAAATGGGTTCTGTGTTATCCCATTGGAAATACAGGGCGACGACAGAAGTTAACAACCCCGCGATCGCTAGATATCCAATCGAGCGCGAGGATGTTCGCCCTGCAATCAAGTCAACAATCAAAACCCCCAAGAGGGTCAGAATGACAATTCCCTCTGGCAATATGGTTCCAGCATTTAACTGGGAAGCAAGATTAGCAAAATCCATGAGCTATGTAGGTTTTGGTTATGAGACGTTGAGATCCTACTGTGTTCATTCTATTGAATCATTGCTATCGTTGCACCAACAGTTGTCAGCCTTTGTTAATTGGCTATGGATACCATTAAGTTAAATTATGTTTAAGTTTAAACAGATAGATAAAATGTGCTATCTTTCTCGTACAATTTGTGCTTGTTCCCTTTGAAGAAGGTAGCTGTGCTGGAGGCAGAGGAGTCACTGCGGTGGTGAGGCAACACGATCGTTTTGGGGTTTCCCCACGAGCGGATGGCTGAAAGGGTTTCACGGGCTACAGCACCTGGTGTGGCATGAAAAACTTCTACTTTGCCCTCTGGGTTGCCAACAGAAGAATTCCCCGTTCCCTTCTTCATAACTTTTATTCCTTCCAATGGGATACAAATTTGAATAATGGCAATAGGCTTAATGTAGAACCTTGAGGGGGATTTTGAAAACAGCACTCGTCAAAGACGTCGATTATAAGTTAAAGATTAAAATAACTGGAAATTCTAACCCCTGCTAAACCCGCCTCTCCCTTTGGGATCGGCTTTGCCAACAAGCAGGTCTGAAATTTCAACCCAAGCAGACGGTTTGTGTCAGGATTAGATCGCATAATCCCATAGCGTAACGTTAAGTTCTACCGATACGCTCTTCATAATTTCTTTCAATTGATTATTTAGGCGAACAGCTATTCTTTTTTTGTAATTTCCATGTCAACTCTCGTCATCGTCGAATCTCCGACCAAAGCTCGTACCATTCGCAACTACCTCCCTGCCGGTTACCGGGTAGAAGCATCAATGGGACACGTGCGTGACCTACCTCAATCAGCTAGTGATATTCCCGCTAACGTCAAAGGAGAAGCATGGGCTCAACTCGGGGTAAATGTAGACGCCGACTTTGAGCCGCTCTATATTATCCCTAAAGATAAAAAGAAAGTTGTTACTCAACTTAAAGACGCTCTCAAAGAAGTAGATGAACTGATTCTGGCTACAGACGAAGACCGGGAAGGTGAAAGCATTAGTTGGCACTTATACCAGTTGCTCAAGCCAAAGGTTCCCACAAAGCGAATGGTGTTTCACGAGATCACTCAAGACGCCATCAAAAAAGCTTTAAAAAACTGCCGCAATATTAACGAACAAGTCGTTCGCGCCCAAGAAACCCGGCGGATTTTGGACAGGCTAGTGGGTTATACCCTGTCTCCTTTGCTGTGGAAAAAAATTGCTTGGGGACTGTCAGCAGGACGCGTGCAATCTGTAGCCGTGCGGCTTTTGGTGAAAAAAGAACGCCAGCGCCGTGCTTTCCGTCAAGGTTCCTACTGGGATTTGAAAGCAACGTTGACCCCCCCCGCTTCAACTAAAGGAGCAGCATTTGCTTCTCAACTGATTGCATTGAGAGGAGTTAGGGTCGCCAATGGCAGTGACTTTGATGCGGCGACAGGAAGAATTTCTAGCGATCGCAATGTTGTCCTGCTTAACCAAGCTGAAGCCCAAGCCCTTAGAGAACGACTTTTAGAAAAAACTTGGAAAGTTACAGAGGTTGAGGAACGTCCCGTAACGCGCAAACCCTCGCCACCGTTTACCACTTCTACACTGCAGCAAGAAGCTAACCGCAAATACCGTATTTCAGCACGGGATACCATGCGGACTGCTCAAAGTTTGTACGAGCAAGGTTACATCACCTATATGCGTACCGATTCCGTCCATTTGTCAGAGCAAGCCATTGCTGCTGCTCGTCAGTGCGTCGAAACCCGGTACGGTTCGGAATACCTCAGCCCCCAACCCCGACAGTACACGACTAAATCCAAAGGAGCACAAGAAGCACACGAAGCCATTCGTCCGGCTGGTAGCACTTTCCGCACGCCCCAGGAAACAGGTCTAAGCGGTCGGGAGTTACAGTTGTACGACTTGATTTGGAAGCGAACTGTTGCTTCCCAAATGGCAGATTCCCGTCAAACGCAAATCGTGGTGCAGTTGCAAGTCGAAGATGCGGGTTTCCGTTCTTCTGGCAAACGCATTGATTTTCCCGGTTACCTCCGTGCTTACGTTGAAGGTTCTGACGATCCAGAAGCAGCTCTTGAAGATCAGGAAGTTATTCTACCGAATTTAAAAGTAGGAGATAGTCCAAACTGCCAAGAATTAGAAGCCGTTGGTCACGAAACCCAACCACCAGCAAGATATACCGAAGCCACCTTAGTCAAAACTCTGGAAAGCGAAGGGATCGGGCGTCCCAGTACTTATGCCAGCATCATTGGCACAATTATTGATAAAGGGTACGCCCAATTGGTAAGTAATGCGCTTATCCCAACTTTCACTGCTTTTGCCGTAACTGAGTTGCTGGAGAAGTACTTCCCCGATGTCGTCGATCCAAGCTTTACCTCCAAAATGGAGCAAACATTGGATGACATCGCTACGGGTGAAGCACAATGGCTACCTTACCTGCGATCGTTCTACTCCGGAGACAAAGGTTTAGAAACCCAGGTTAAGGAAAAAGAAAACCAAATCGATGCCAATTCAGCCCGGACAGTAGAACTGGAAAATTTAGATGTAAAAGTTCGGATCGGAAAGTACGGTGCTTATATAGAAAAAGAAAATGGAGATGCGGTTGTAACGGCTTCAATTCCCAAAGACCTGACTCCCGCCGACCTCGATCCGCAAAAAGTAGAAACAATCCTGCGACAAAAAATTGTCGGTCCCGACGAAATTGGAACTCATCCAGAAACAGGCGAACCCATTTACCTGAAAATTGGACCTTACGGACCTTACGTTCAGTTGGGTGACAAATCGGAAGAAAACCCCAAACCCAAACAAGCATCCCTACCTAAAGGAGTGACATCCGAAAATATCACCCTTGAAGTCGCAATTGGGTTATTGGCTCTACCTCGGAAATTAGGACCTCATCCAACCACAGGTGCTGAAATCCAAGCCAACCTGGGACGCTTTGGACCTTATGTTGTTCACAACCAAAGTGGAGAAAAGGAATATCGCTCCCTAAAAGCTGGCGATGATGTTTTGACAATAACCCTAGAACGTGCATTGGAATTATTGTCGGAACCGAAAAAAGGACGCAGTTCTTCTGGTAACAAATCGAAAGCAGCTGAAAAGGAATTGGGTCCTCACCCAGAGGATGGCGAACCAGTTAACATCTACAAAGGTCCTTACGGACCATATATCAAGCATGGTAAAACCAACGTGCGAATTCCAGAAGGTCAATCGGTAGAGGATATGTCCCTAGCTTCTGCATTAGAGCTATTGGCATCTAAAGCCTCAACTGGAAAATCTGGAAAATCTACGCGTAAAACAACGAGTAAATCAACAACCTCCAGTTCTAAATCTTCTACCAAATCCTCAACCCCTACTAGCAAAAAAACAAAAAAGGCTAGTTAGTAAATGGTTAGTTGTTAGGTGTTAGTCATGAATTAGGGTGCGGTGACCTTGCGTCTTGAGTGTTTACTGTATGGGCTGATGAAAACCGCCTGTGGGCTGTAGGCATTGGTTGTACCTACCAATCACCAACCCTCCCTTGTATCTCAGGGGCAAAGACGCTATGTGCAAGGCACACGCTCCGCGATGCCTTTGGGCTATTCCCGTAAGGGCTATACGCGATGCCGCAGGCTATGCCCGTAGGGCTGTTCGCCAGTCCCGGTGGTCGCGGGAAACCCGCCTGTGGCGCATTAGCGCCACGCTATGTGCAAGGCACACGCTACGCGTTGCGAAGCTATGCCCGTAAGGGCTATACGCTATCAGGACTCGACTCACCACTAACCACCAACCAATTTTTCTGATAAAATAGCAACACAGCCAAAATTCGGGGCGTCGCGTACACAAAATACAGGTTACATCCTAAGATGGCGCATACCTAATTAGAAGGGTATGGGAGAAACCTATCTATCAGCCAAAAGTGCAAAGATACTCCAGTTTCTCCGTGTAATAATAAACATATTGAATGAGTAGCTTAGGAGCGTTCAGTTCAATGGACTATATAGAAAACCTGCTAGAAAAACTTAGGGAATTGGCACAAAAGTTGATAGAAGCTCTTCTAGGACCGGCTGCTGAGCCAGAACCGGAGTTGATTCCAATTCCAGTAGAAGACCGCTCGCGCCGTAGATAAGAGTAACACAAGGTGCAAGGCTTGTCATCAACCTCCCTGAGTATTCTAGTATTGCACGGACCCAACCTTAATCTTCTCGGACACAGAGAGCCAGGAATTTATGGCTCGCTGACACTAGCCGAAATCAATCGGATTTTGGAAGATGAAGGCGCAAAAGTGCAAGCAAAAATTTATCCAATACAATCAAACCATGAAGGTGCTTTAGTAGACTCTATTCATGAAGCACAGGGGCAACATCATGGAATATTGATTAATGCTGGCGCGTACACCCATACAAGTGTGGCATTACGAGATGCGATCGCTGCTGTTAATTTACCGACAGTAGAAGTGCATTTAAGTAACATCTACCGCAGGGAAGAGTTTCGCCATCACTCGTATATAGCTCCAGTGGTTATTGGACAAATTAGCGGATTTGGTGCGCGAAGCTATACGTTGGGTTTACAAGCGTTAGTGTACCACCTAAGAGAATTATGAATGATGAATTATGAATGCTAAATAATTCATAATTCATCATTCACAATTCATAATTTTTTATGCGTTATTCACTTTTAAATCGCTGCCATGGAGTTTTACTAGGGGCAATAATTGGGGAAAATACAGCTTTTAGGAATAAAGATTTTGGTGAAAACGGACAAGAGGGCTCCAAAGAAGTTTTGCATTGGAGTCAAATAGCAACTTCTTACACGGAAAGTTTGATTGCGTTTTCGCGTCTTGAAATTAACGCTTGCTCGCGGACGCAAGAGCAGGGAAGACACTTAGAAGATAGTTTGTCAATGATTCCCGCCGTTTTACCAGTGGTAATGTTTTTTCATGAAAATTTAATAAAGTTGCGCCAAAACTTGATAGCGATCGCGGAATTTTGGCAGAGCGATCCGATTATAAGAGATGGAATGCTAGCGGTAAGTTACACGATCGCTCAATCTCTAACGGAGAAACTGACCCAAGCTACCCTCATCCCCCAAACAATTTCTTTTTTGGGGGAAACACCAACAAGGTTGCCACAACAATTACTAAAAGTTAAGAATTTATTAGAGAGTGGAGCGGGGTTAGACAGCGCACAAGCTGAGTTAACAAGAGAAGAAAAGCCAGGAAACGCGATCGCTATGGCACTTTACTGTTTTCTCAGTACCCCAGAAGACTTTCGTCTTTCCGTTTTACGAGCAGATAGGTTGGGTCGTTACTCAAAAACAATCGCTACACTAACGGGTGCTTTATCAGGAGCGTATAACAGCACAGCAGGTATTCCCGCAACTTGGCAAATCTCACTCGAGCGTTCAAATTTAGCGCAAAAGTGGCAAATAGCTAGCTCTTATAATATGTTAAGATTGACAAACACACTTATGGCGGTATGGTCAGGAGTGTATGATATTGCTCGTGATTCAAACGAGTTTGGGGAAGAAAAGACTTTAGTAGGGTCGAGCTTCTGGTCGTCCTCACAAGCAATAGCAGCCCCTCGCGTCATTCGGCTGCGCTAGTTCTACTTCCCGTCATTCTTATGCTGTGATGTGCATCCCAACAGAGGCAAACAAATCTTTATAAACAGTAGTATATTTTAATACTATCATAAAAAAGCTGTACCAATGTGAAAAAATGCCACAGGTAGTTAGGTGAAAGTAATCCTAGAAAGGGCTGTACTCTACCTCCAATCCAAAAACCAAAATCGTAATTCCCTGGGAGCCATTGTGACAAATCTGCTTAAAGTGTATTTCCGCTCTGGATGGTCTTGTTTTAACCTAATAGCGTAAGGAACTGCGGTCATAGGAAATGAAAACGCAGCAATTTTTTTTGTCCGTGACCCAAAAATTGATTGAATGGCGACGACAGTACAAAGAGTTACGCCATCAGTCCTACATATTAGACAACAGCGAGACAGACAAACATCAAGCCTCGATCTCGGCGAGTTCAACTCAGAAAACCCTTAAACGACAACGTGGGGTTTATACAGTTGTTCTAAGTTGTTTTAACGGAAAACGTTCCCCTGTTGTTTTTACAATTGCAGTCCTATCCCTAACAGGAGTTTTAGGACAAAAATTATACAATCAACCACAGCTGCAAATTGGGGCTATTGCGCCACAAACCATTAAAGCACCCGAAGAAGCCAGAATCGAAGACAAGCACAAAACAGAAGAACAGCGCAAAGCCGCCAGTACAAGCTCCGTGCCCGTCTTGATGGTAAATCCACAAATTAATGAAGATATTCAGCAAAACCTACAACAAATTTTGAGTGAAGGCAACAGCATTCGCTCATCTCTGGGAAATTTTCCATTTTTTGATACTTTTATTTTATCTGTATCAACCCAGCGTTACGTGCGCTCGTGTTCTCATTGGGAATGGCAAGCCCTACTCATAGCTGTGAATAACAATAAAAAGCACAAGCAAGGGCTATCAAATCAAGAAAATTTTAACCTGGGAAAAGAGGATTTAAAAGCCAACAATTTGTTCCGCAATCCTGACTTTGCCCAAGCCGTGCAGGAATTAGAAACCTACTATTTGTCAACTTCAGAGCAAAACTTATCTTCTCTCATCGCTCAAATTACCAAAGTCCGTCAGGGGTATGTCGAAGCCAATACGAAACTTTCAGACCTGATAGGGGCTAAACCCGAAACAGTTTATGATGCAAAGTCACTTCTCGATATCTCAGATGATGATTGGGCAAAGACACAAGTGGGAATCCAGAAAACAGCACAAAGAATTCTCACCCAAGGTGTACCTCCTGGGCTTCCTCCTTACATTATCAAAGATGCAGTTAGTCTACACGTACAGAGTTTAGTACCCAAGGAAGCTGAACCTTTAGCGCTCGAAGTTTTGTTAGCGGTGCTGAAACCCAACCTTCAAACTGATAAACTACGAACGCAACTGACAGCAGCAAAAGCAGTGGCGGGTGTCAAACCCGTGATGGTGACTGTACGAAAAGGTGAGTTGATTGTTAAGAGGGGAGAAAAAATTACTGCGTTTGATTTTGAAGTTTTAGAGCACTATCGCCTAATTCGTCGGGAAATTAACTGGCAAGGATTGATACAACTTGGCATAATCGTGACTGGGGCAGTTGGCTTTTTTGCTCTTTTAGAACGGCGAAGTCGGTGTAAATTACGGCAAAGCGATCGCCTGCTCATACTACTGCTAACACTCAGTACGCCATTAACGATGACTCTAGGTACGCCACATACAACTTGGAGCGCAGTTGGTTTGTTATTGGGTAGCTTTTACGGACCTAGTTTGGCAATCGCAGTCATAGGATTACTGTCAATATTGCTACCCATTGGTTTAGATGTAAGTAAAGCAACTCTTTTAGCTGGGACAGCCGCAGGGATTTTAGGCAGTTGCATGGCGCAAAAACTCCATTCCCGTGAAGAACTAGCGCTTTTAAGTGTTGCGATCGCACTCACTCAAGGCGGTGTTTATTTAGTTCTCAGACTGCTACTGGGTGCAGCATTGGGTGTTTTTCCTTATTATACAGTTATCCAAAATGCTGTATTGTTTGCCTTATCCAGTTTAGCGTGGAGTATTGTGGCATTGGGGTTAAGCCCGTATTTAGAAAAACTCTTCGATCTGGTAACTTCAATCCGGTTATCAGAATTAGCAAACCCCAACCGTCCTTTGTTAAAAAAACTAGCTACTGAAACTCCAGGGACTTTTCAACACACGCTCTTAGTTGCTACCCTTGCTGAGGCAGCCGCTAAATCTTTGAAATGTAATGTTGAACTTGTGCGAGCGGGTGCATTATATCACGATATCGGGAAAATGCACGACCCTAAGGCATTTATTGAAAATCAAATGGGAGAACCCAACAAACACGATACAGAAATTAAAGACCCTTGGAAAAGTGCAGAAATTATTAAAAAGCACGTTAGCGAAGGTCTAGTGATGGCAAGAAAACACAGTTTACCTTCCTTCATTCAAGCATTTATTCCAGAACATCAGGGAACAACACAAATTGCGTATTTCTATCACCAAGCGCAACAAATGGCACAAGCAGACCCCAGTTTAACAGTCGATGACGCTGATTTTCGTTATGAAGGTCCCATCCCTCAATCAAGGGAAACAGGTATCGTCATGTTAGCAGATTCCTGCGAAGCCGCTTTGCGATCGCTCAAAGAAGTTTCTCCAGAGCAAGCTTTAGTCATGCTTAATAATATACTCCGAGCTAAGTGGCAGGAAAAACAATTAGAAGCATCAGGATTAACACGAGAAGAAATGTCTCAAATCGCGGAAATTTTCGTACAGGTTTGGCAACAATTTCATCACAAGCGAATTGCTTATCCTAAGTCAAAATAATTAGTTATGCTTGGATTTCTGCGCTCGCGTCCATTACTTTTTGATGAAATGTCATATTTTGATGCTGCATAGAAATTTCAGCCGCTTTTTGTAGATTCTGAATAGCCTCTTCCCGATTTCCCAGGCGATGTTGAGCTAAACCTCGCCCATAAAAACCATGCTCGTCTTTTTCATAAAAAATATTATTTGCACCTGTAGCTTCAAGTTGTATTGCCTCCTGAAATTCATCAAAAGCGCCTTGCTCATCTCCTAATTCATAACAAGCATTTCCTCTAAAATAGTAAGCAGTACTCAAATTAGGATTTAAATCTAATCCTTGGGTTAAATTCTTAATAGCTTGGGAATAATTGCCCAGTAAATATTGCTGAACACCTAGATTGTAGTAAGCATAAATAGATGGTTCTAAGCGAGCGATTTGAGTAAAATCTTCAATTGCTTTTTGATAGTTACCATCATAAGAATGAGCTATGGCTCGTCCATACAAAGCTCGAGTATAGTTGGGATATAAGTGAATTGAACGATTGCAATCTTCAAGAGCACTTTCATGTTCGCCAATCATGGCACGAGCAAACCCTCTTTCAGCATAAGCTTGGAAGTATTGCGGAGATATTTGAATAGCCTGGTTAAAATCTTCTACTGCACCTTGATAATCCTCAGTCATTAACCGAGATATTCCCCGGTTGAAATAAACTGTGGCATCTTGCGAATATAATTGAATCGCTTGACTGTAACTGTCTATAGCAGTTAAATAGTCACCCAAACTATAGCATATATAGCCAGACACATAGTAACCAGAAGCAAGTACGAGGTTAAACATGGAAGTGAAGTTGTAAGGTTTTGGTAGTTTGTGACAGTAAAGAACTAGAGCCATCTTAAATAAGTTGTAGGAAAATTTATTTCCCAGCTAACGCCGTCTCCGTTACTTATTGGAGATTGTAGGGGAGCTACAACAATTTCAACTTCTCATAAATCGTTCAGGAAGGCTACACATTTATTTCTTTTATAAACTAATTGGAGAGTTCTGCAAGTTAAGTTTTCATGAATAAAAAATTATTTGTTTGCGTAAAATTACGAGTATTTTAAATTAAAAAAAATTGAAATAAAAGTTTTTCATAAAAGCTCAGCTTGGTTTGTAAGAGATACTAAGAGCTAATATGAAGTGAGTGCTATAAAGTCAAAACAAACCTTACCCCAAGCCCCTACAAAGAGAGGTGCTTTAAATTACCCTATAAAAATTGATGCTTTTAGAGCAATGAAGGGAGCAGAGTGCCTTGTGATATGATTTTTTCGATGTAGAAGAGGTAAGGCAAATAGTGAAATATATTTGTGTATTTTGTGCTTCTAGTATGGGAGCGCAACCAGCTTACAAACAAGCTGCTCAACAGTTAGGTGAATTGTTAGCAAAGCGACAGCTAAGTTTAGTTTACGGAGGTGCTAAAGTAGGACTAATGGGTGCGATCGCTGATGCCACTCTTGCAGCAGGAGGAGAAGTCATCGGTGTTATTCCAGACTTTATGGTCGCCAAAGAAATTGCTCATGATGGAATTACACAGCTCCATATTGTCAATTCCATGCACGAACGTAAAACCATGATGTCGCAGATTGCCGATGCTTTTGTGGCACTTCCTGGAGGGATGGGAACTCTCGAAGAGTTTAGTGAAATCTTAACGTGGGCGCAATTGGGATTGCACAAAAAGCCTTGTGGCGTACTCAATATAAATGGTTATTACGATTCTTTGCTAGCATTTTTTGATAAAGCAGTCACAGAAGAATTGTTAAGATCTGTCCACCGTTCTCTAGTTTTGGAAGCATCAGATCCAGAAAAATTACTGGATTTATTGGCAAATTATCAACCTCAAAATGTGGATAAGTGGATTGAAAAAAATGTCAAACCTTAATGCCAAGAAATTTACTTTGACAAAAGATTTATAAAGAAGTAGTGCTCGGCATTTAAGGTGGTAACATGTTGAAATGTTTGATAACGTTTGCAAATTTCTAGCGGAAAATTTCTCAACTGACTTTGCCTCTTGGTTAATTGGAGAACCAGTCCCTTTAACCGAGTTAAGTCCAAGCGAACTATCTCTTGAACCAATTCGTGCCGATGCACTGATTCTATTGGAGTCACCAGAGGTTGTACTTCATTTAGAGTTCCAGACTAAACCCGATATAGAGATACCATTTCGCATGATAGACTATCGAGTGCGAGTCTATCGTCGCTTTCCTCAAAAGGGAATGCATCAAGTGGTAATTTACTTAAAACAGACGGATTCAGAAGAGGTTTATAAAAATACGTTTTCTATTCCTGGTACTCGCCATGAATTTAATGTGATTCGCCTTTGGGAACAACCAAAAGAGGTATTGTCACCGTATGTAGGTTTATTGCCATTGACCGTGTTGTGTAAAGCTGACGATCGCGAACGAACGCTGAGGGAGGTAGCACAAGAAATAGATGGTATTAACGATCGACGCCAACAAAGCAACGTAGCTGCGGCAACAGCAATCTTAGCCGGTTTAGTATTAAATAAGGACTTGATTAAAAGAGTTTTGAAAAAGGACATTATGAAAGAATCGGTTATTTATCAAGATATCTGGGATGAAGCTAAAACTAAAGGTCGCGAAGAAGGTCGCGAAGAAGGTCGCGAAGAAGGTCGCGAAGAAGGTCGCGAAGAAGGTCGCGAAGAGGGGATTCGGAAAGTAGCTGTTAATTTACTGAAAAATGGCATCACACCTGAAGATGTGGTCAAGTTTACGGGGTTATCTCTCGAACAGGTACAGTCTTTAAGAGCACAATTAGATTAATCTTAAGACGGTGTTGAACCTCGGTGCATGCGTTCCCAGGCTTTCCCTGGGAACTAGAATTAACTCTAATTTCAGAAATTTAACAATTGTCAAATTTAGACAGATTGACTAAACAGTAAAAGTACTGTTTGAAATAAACCTACAACAAAGCCTAAAATACCGCCTAAATTAACAATTGCTTGCAATTCATTTTTGACAATTCCTTCAATTGCTGCTTCTAAATCAGCAGGAGAAGTCGATTTGACTCGGTCAACGATCACTTGATCGATTGACAAAATAGGGATTGTTTGAGCCACTATAGCTTCTAAATCGCGTTCCAAATACCTCTCTAAAATCAGAGCGAGTTCCTTACTGACAACTTCTAAGGAAGCGTTCACAACAGGAGAAGTGCCAAGGCGGTTAACGAGCAACATAGCTATATGCTCCCAGTCCACGGAGCCACTTAATCCTTGGAGTAAATCACTCCCCTTTGTTTGTAAATACTGGCGGACACTATCGCGTGTCGTTTTTCGCAATTGGCGTACCGTACCAACTGGTAAGTTTTGTAACGATAAGTCTTGTAAAAATTTCTTAAGGCGATCGCGCACCTGTAGTTCTCTAATCAACTCCTGCAAGCGAGCATTGGTAGCATCTTTTTCATCCAAGCAGTAAGTCCGCAAGCGGCTGAGAGTATTCCTCAAGCCAAATAGATTTGCGACTACCCAATAGGTACCGCTGGTCTTTTCCCGAAAGCTTTCATCAATGGCTTGGATAGTACGATCTGTCAAAAAATCAATTACCGCTTGTCGCAAGACATCTGGAGGAATAACCACTTGTAGCAGCCAATCAGCCAGACGAGTTGCTTGTTCGTCAGTTAATTGAAATTCCAGTAATATCAGGTCAAAAATTTGATTAATCTGGGCTTCCAAAAAATCTTCTCGCCTTGCTAGTACCTTAAGCAGGCGCGGTAAAGACTCCCCTAATAAATCCCGCAATATTCCGGACAAAATCTTAGCTGTTTTCTGCTCGCGATCGGATTTAATCTGGTCGAGTGCCAAACGCAGCAACCAAAGAATTCCTCCTTGTACGCGTTCGGGCTGCAACAATCGTCGCGCCAGATTTTGCAATTCCTCTGGAGTCAGCAGCGACCCCATGATCGTGTTGGAAATATTCTTAGCAAGCCGTTCTTGGTTGCGGGGAATTAGTCCTGGGGTAAATGGAACTCTTCGCCCACCGATATAGATTGCGCGGTAGGGACGAAACAGCATTTTGATGGCTATG
The DNA here is from genome assembly GCF_000760695.4 of Tolypothrix bouteillei VB521301. Taxonomy (GTDB): domain Bacteria; phylum Cyanobacteriota; class Cyanobacteriia; order Cyanobacteriales; family Nostocaceae; genus Scytonema; species Scytonema bouteillei_A. The sequence goes on from NZ_JHEG04000001.1 coordinate 4,746,646, forward strand.
TCGTTAGTAAAATAGCCAATAATTCCACCTGCTACAGGGGGAGAAACATAAAGCCAAAGATGAGACCAATCCATTAGGTTATTAATTCTCAGTTAGCAGTTAGCAGTTAGTAGTGACTAGCTAACAACCACTAACCACTAACTACTAACCACCAATCACTAACTTTTCATAAGCACTAGCACTCCCATCATACCGTTCATAAGAGAGTAGTGTGTGACAGTGGTAAAACCAACTTGACGACCAATCTCTACTTGTTCCGATCCTGTGGGAAATCGGTCAAGGCTGGGACTAATATAAGCGTATTCGTCCTTGACACCCATATAGCTCGCTATGGGAACCACGAGATTGTCCAAATACCATTGCTGAAAAGCACGCATTTGAGGATTGTTGGGACGGTGAAAGTCCAAAATTGCCGCTCTAGAACCTTTTTTCAGGACGCGATGTAATTCTTTTAAGCTCTGTGGAATATTTGTTACATTTCTTAAACCATAACCCATTGTTGCGGCGTCAAAGCAGTTATCGTCAAATGGTAAATTTAAAACATCAGCTTCTACCCAAGTGATGGGAGAGCGAGGAGACTGACTTTGAGCCCGAGATTTTGCCACTTCTAGTAACTCTGGAGAAAAGTCCACTCCAAAAACCCGCCCCGTGCTTCCCGTTCGCCTTGCTAGCACAAAAGATAAATCTCCGCTTCCACAGCACAGATCGAGACTTGTATCGCCCGGTTTAGCGCCGCTCCATTTCACCGTCATATCTTTCCAAATGCGATGCTGTCCCAAACTCAACCAGTCATTGAGGCGATCGTAAACGGGAGCAATACGGTTAAAAATATTACGAATGTCATTGTTGGTCATTTGTCAATGCTCAAAAGTTTAGCTCTAAGAAATTTTCATAAATTTATAGGTTTTGGATATAGGTTTTCGCACTATTGATGGTTTATAGTACCGAGTGAGTGGCGAAAAAGTCAGTCATGTGTCAATGCAGGAAGCCGTGCTGCATGGTTATGAGGATAATTGACCTTCTAGTACTATCATGCTTGAGGTTATGCATCGCATTAGCTCCTGCATTTTACAGCAATCATTCCTGCAAAAGTACTAGCATTTCAGTCTAAACTGAAAGTCCGTCTTCAAGGAATACCTATAGCTTTACAATAAGCAATCATGTCTAAGGTTCTTGTCTCCGATCCAATCGATCAAGTTGGGGTTGATATCTTATCCCAAGTTGCCACAGTAGATGTTAAAACAGGGTTAAAACCAGAGGAACTCATAGAAATCATTGGTGAGTATGATGCACTTATGATTCGCTCTGGAACCCGTGTCACCCAAGAAATTATTGAAGCCGGCACCCAGTTAAAAATTATTGGTCGCGCTGGCGTTGGTGTTGATAATGTTGATGTCCCTGCAGCTACGCGCAAAGGAATTGTGGTTGTCAATTCCCCTGAGGGAAATACAATTGCTGCTGCGGAACACGCACTGGCAATGATGTTGTCCTTGTCACGCCACATTCCCGATGCCAATGCATCGGTAAAAAGCGGGGAGTGGGATCGCAAAACTTTTGTTGGTGCTGAAGTTTACAAGAAAACTTTAGGTATTGTAGGCTTGGGCAAAATTGGCTCCCATGTTGCGGCTGTTGCCAAAGCAATGGGAATGAAACTGCTAGCTTATGACCCCTTCATCTCTACAGAAAGGGCAGAACAAATCGGGTGTCAATTGGTAGAGCTAGATTTGTTATTGCAGCAAGCAGATTACATCACCCTGCACATCCCGAAAACACCAGAAACTACGCATTTAATCAACACTGAAAGATTGTCAAAGATGAAACCCAGCGCCCGTATTATTAACTGCGCTCGTGGCGGCATCATTGATGAAGAGGCTTTAGCGGTTGCCATTAAAGAGGGGAAAATTTCTGGTGCTGCATTGGATGTTTTTGAGAAAGAACCCATAGGGGAATCATCCTTAAAGGCATTGGGTAAAGAAGTTGTTCTCACCCCACATTTGGGAGCTTCTACAACAGAAGCACAAGTGAATGTGGCGATAGACGTTGCCGAACAAATTCGAGATGTATTGTTAGGGTTACCCGCACGTTCGGCAGTCAATATCCCCGGACTCAATCCCGATGTCATAGAAGAACTCAAACCCTACATGCAGCTAGCAGAAACCCTGGGCAACCTGGTGGGACAGTTAGCAGGCGGACGGGTGGAATTGCTCAATATCCGACTCCAAGGAGAACTTGCAACAAACAGGAGTCAGCCCCTAGTTGTGGCATCCTTAAAAGGATTGCTTTACAAAGCACTGCGGGAACGGGTAAATTACGTAAATGCCAGTATTGAGGCAAAAGAGCGGGGAATCCGCGTGATTGAAACGCGAGATGCGGCAGTACAAGATTATGCCGGCTCTTTGCATTTAGAAGCGACTGGTTCTCTGGGTACTCATGCTGTGACTGGTGCTTTGTTAGGTGATGGAGAAATCAGACTGACCAACTTGGATGGTTTCCCAATTAACGTCCCCCCCAGTCAGCATATGTTGTTTACCCTGCACCGAGATATGCCAGGGATTATTGGCAAACTGGGTTCCCTATTGGGCAGTTTTAATGTCAATATTGCCAGTATGCAAGTAGGTCGCAAAATCGTTCGCGGTGATGCTGTCATGGTTCTCAGCCTTGATGACCCCCTACCCGATGGGATTTTGTCTGAAATTACCAAAGTCCCAGGAATTCGGGATGCGTATACGGTAACACTTTAAAAAGGATAAAGGATGAAGGATGAAGGGAATGTTTTTTATCCTTTATCCTTTACACTTGATACTTTAAATATGGCAAACACTTGGTGGGAAGTACAAATTCAATGCGAACCTGCGCTAGAAGAGTCTATCTTTTGGCGTTTGGAAAATTTTGGCTGTCGTGGAACGGCTAGTGAAAAGAAAGGGAGCAGTTTTTTAGTACGCAGTTATTTGCCGCAGTTTCAAGCGCATCTTTTGGATTTGGCAGCGCTGTCACTGTGGTTGCGACAAGATGCTCTGTGTATGGAACTTCCCATACCTGTGGTGCGGTGGGAGTTAATTGATGAGCAGGATTGGGCAAGTAGTTGGAAGCAATATTGGCAACCACAGGAAATTGGCGATCGCATTTTAATCAATCCTGCATGGTTGCCAGTACCGGAAAATTCCGAACGTTTGATTATTCTTTTAGATCCCGGTGTAGCATTTGGTACGGGAAATCATGCTACAACTCAGTTGTGTTTGGAATCTTTAGAAATGCGACTGAGCAGCGTACCTGAATCTTTTACAAGTCAAGAGCGGGCAAACGAAGATGTGGTAATTGCGGATGTGGGTTGTGGTTCTGGTATCCTTTCTATAGGAGCGCTATTACTGGGAGCAAAGAAAGCCTACGCAGTGGATACCGATCCTTTAGCAGTCAGATCGACTATAGAAAATCGTGCCATGAATGGTGTCAACCCAGAAAGTTTAATCGTAGCGGAAGGAAGTGTAGACGTTTTAACAAAACTAGTTCCGCAGCCTGTGGATGGTATCGTTTGCAATATTTTGGCAGACGTTATTATTAGTTTGGCACCAGAGTTTAGTGCGATCGTCAAACCCAGTACTTGGGGAATTTTCAGTGGAATTTTACTCGAGCAATCTAAAGCTGTTGCTGATGCTTTAGAGAAACACGGTTGGGTTGTAGCTACTCTTTGGAAGCGCAAAGAATGGTGTTGCTTAAACGTGCGACGATCTTAAGATTGTAATTAATGCTTAGAGATGATTTATAAAGTAGGTTGGGTTGAGGAACGAAACCCAACATTAAATCGAATTGTTGATAGGTTGACAAGAAAAAACACGACTGTGTGACAATTGGGGAAAATCTTTTTATTCCGTTTGTAGTAGGGCTTTAGCGCGTACATCGCAACTACAAACTAGCGGGAATATTCCAATTTTAGAAAAAACACCAAGCGATTGAAATCGCAGCTATACAAACCAAGTCCACCTACGTGGACTTAGTATGAAGTCCGCGCAGGCGGTGAGACCAGTGCTGGTTTCCCCCACCCTGGCAACTGGCGTATTGCGGGCATAGCTTCGCGATGCGAAGCGTCTCCGTAAGGAGATACCCGAAGGGACTTAAATTGTATAGCCCCAGAATTCTATTCGGAGGGCAATGTGCCAAATTGGGATGCTCCCCAAACTAGCAATGGTTATCTTTGGCAACTGACTTATCACCAAAACTTACAAGACAAGAGTTGAAAATTCTAAATTTTCTATAAATATTCTTTAATCAAACTGTTTTTAGCCGCAGCACTAACAGAAGGATTATTATCATTGGCTAAGTTCTTAAGAGTAGCAATGGGAGTAGAGGAATTATTTGCTACAGCAAAACGCACTTTTTCATTTCTATCTTTCGCTAATGTCTCTAAAGCATCAGTGGGAGTATTTTTGTTTTGAGCGGTTATCAATCGAACGTTATCCATTATATCTCGTGCTAACTTCTGTAAAGTGCTTTCAGAAGTTTGAGTATTAGCTGCAACAAAAAAACTTTTAGCTAAAGCAATTTTGATGCTTTCATCTGGTTGATGAATTGCCCATTCAAGAAAAAAGAGCGGTAGCTCATGATTTAGAAAAACTAAGTTATTTGATTGATAAAGTTCTGTTAAAAAGTTAGGATTTTCAAGCAATAACAGTGGTATGGCAGGATTATTTAAAACCTCTACTGGTAGAAAGTAGAATAATTGCAACAGTAAATCTGGCGGTGTATTGGGATTCTGGGCTACAGCCGAGCGAATAGTTGTATTGCCTTTTGCTGCTAATTCGCGCAAGCGTTCTGCTGGAGTATTTTGGTCTGATGCTTCTTCTTCAGGAGTTAATTGCATTGCAGCTAAAATGTAACTTTAAGATAATAAAAACGCTTTAGCAGCAGCGCGAACAACGCGGTTACTATCTTCAGTAAGATACTGGCGGATGCGGGGAGGCGTGTTAGGATTTTGAGCGATCGCATACCGTTCGAGCCAGCAAGAAGAGCGAAAGTTCTTTGCTAAAAACGAGCTAGGAGCGAGTGGGTTCAGGAAAACAATCAAGCGAGTAAAAGAGAAAGATTTGGAAGATTGGGCATAACCTTGTAAAAATTTCCCTACACTTTTGGAACCTCGTTGAATGAGAGTTTTAACGGCTGCTTGATGTACCTCGTTCCATTTCTTTTTACGGGCTAGTTGTTCGATAATGCTATCGGGAGTTTGGGGGTTCTGTGCAACAGCACGCAAAACTTCTTGAGTTTTGTCTTTGGCTAGCTGCTGTATCAACTCGATAGGCGTGTTCGGGTTTTGAGCAACACCAGCACGAACAATACTCGATCTATCTTTTGCTAACTGCTGTAAAAGGGGTGTAGAAGCGTTAGGGTGAAGGGCGAGGTTTTCGCGGATAAGTAACCATCGGCTTGTGGCTAGATTGGTAAGGATGTCTGATGGTGTTTCTGGGTTCTGCACGGTTTGCCACTGCTGTAAAATATTCCCTGGCTTATTACTATTTTGAGAAAAGTTTTGCTGGTAGCCCGCTATAGCTGCAAGTCTTGTATCTTTTTCCGTATCTTCTAGCAATTTTTCCAAAAGATTGACAGGAGTGTTAGGGTGTTTTGCAACTAGTGCGCGAAGTTGAGACTTAGGGTGTTTTGCCAGTTGCTTGAGAACATTTACAGGAGTGTTGGGATGTCGGGCAAGCGCTACTTTTATAGCACTATTATCAAGTGTGGCTGATTGTTCCAGAATGCTGCTGGGAAGATCGGAGTCTTGAATAATACGCTGGTAGAGATGAGCTAGGGCTTCTTTCTGAACTGCCGGATCGCGATCGTTAACGAGTTGTAGTAATATTGCAGCAGGAGTATTGGGATGCTGTGCTAACCATTGCCGATGTACGCCCTTTGCAAGATCTTCTAAAACAGGAGCAGGTGTACTTGGGTGACGGGCTATTATGAAGAGAACTCTGTCATCTTTTGTGTTTGCCAAGTTTTGTAAAATCTTACTAAGAAGCTCCGAATGCTCGGATGTTTGTTTAACTCTAAGAAGCACGGCATCTTTTACTTGTCCGCTCGTGTCTTTTGCTAAAATCTCTAAGGTAGAGAGCGGTGTATTCGGGTTGGATGCTACAGTTAGACGGACATTCCAGCACGGATCTTTTGCTAGCTTGGAAAGAGCTTTAACTGGGGTATCGGGATGACGCGCTACAGATTCTCGAACACCAGTGTTAGTATCCAACGCTAGTTTGTCCAAAACACGAGCAGACATATCTTGAGCAAGGGATAAATTCTTTAAAATTGTCTGATGGCTATTTTGCTCGTTCCAATTGGGTATGGTTAACTTGGGTAAGTCAAGACGGGTTTGCCAATCTTTCTTCAGTGCGAGTTCTTGTAATATGTTTTTTGGTGTATTGGGATGAATGGCAACCCCTTTGCGAATTTGCATCCACTGACTTGTAGCAAGTTTTTCGAGAGTATCTGCTGAAGTCAAAGGATTTTTAATTGCTGCTTGTTGCAGTTGAAACTCTTGCAGGAGTGCCAAAGGTATTTTAGGGTTACAAGCAACTGCTTCTCGAACAAGAGATTCATGATGTCCTACCAGTTCTTCCAGTACACTGATAGGAGTATTGGGATTTTCAGCTAAAGAAATCAGATCTTCGTTTCTCAAATAATTTTTATCCCCAAGGTCAGAATTTTTTGCTATCCGATGCAAAATGTCTTCGGGAGTACCAAGCTCAGAATTTTTTGCTATCTCAAGCAAAATGTGTTCGGGAGTATCGGAATCACCAACTAAAATCAGCCAAGTGTCTGGATGCAAAGCAGAAAGTAAATACTCCGGGATTGCTCCTATTTTCCATAACACTGCCTCTTCCTCGGTTCCATCGCTCAAGGAAGAAGTTTGCATTGCTGTTAAAGCTGCTTCCTCCCATCCCTCGCTCATCTCACCTGCCCAATTAACATGAAGCAAAGCCGCTTCAGCTACACTAGAAAGATAGCTTCCATTAACAGCGTTTTCTTCGTCAGCTTTATATTTTTCAATCAGTTTTTCCAAAACACTTTTGGGTGTTTTGGCATTCGCAACCACAGCCAACAATGCTTCCCAATCGGAATAATTTGAATTATCTACGAATGTAACTAAATACTCTTCTGGTATTGCCTTTGCCTTGAGCAGACTGCATAAAGTTTCTGTTGGTATCTCTTTTAGTAAGTTCGGATTTTCCAGCATGAGCAACGAAAACACTGGATTACTCAAAACTTCTTCAGGAAATTCCTCTCCTAATTTCCACAAAACTTGAGTGGGCGTGTTGGGATTGCTAGCAACGCATTGAAGGGTTTTTTTATCAGAACTTGACCCTAATTCCAACAAAAGTTGGGAGTCGGTATTTGGATTCTTTGCTACTAACCGCGCTAGTTCGGTATTCAACTTGGCTAATTCCAGCAATCGTGCAGCCGATGTGTTTTCACTGACTGCTTCTTGTTGAAGAACAGATTTTTCCAGAGAGTCGCGATCTTGATGCATAATAAAGTGATTGCAGGCAAATGATATTCCGTTTTAAGTATTAATTATCACTTTTTATGCTGATTTTCACTTGTATTTCCACTTAAAATGCAGCATTGGTTATTGGTTACCAGTCAAGAGTTACGCGATTGTTGTACGATCGCTTCTAATCTTGCGTGAATTCCTGCACCCATTAATAGAATTGATAGCAAAGACAATATGACAAAAGTGAATTGGTTAATTGAACGAAATATCTTTGATTTTGAAGAACAATTTTTAGAGGAATTGATAAGACAAGGATACACCTACAAAGAAACAAAATATCTTCAATTTCATCCTAAAGAAGCTTATAAATACTTTACCGAAAATGATTGTATTTTATTTAGAGGAACACTCAATTTAGGTCGAGATATCTTAAAGACTTCTTGGATTCCCGGAGCTTACATGGACGAAAAAAATCTTCGTTGTTCTACTTACTACACTTACTTTGGTCAATATTTACTCAACAACAAGTATTTCATGCTCTCCCTAGGAGAGTTGATCCGAAGGAGAGAAGAAATTCTTGATTACTTTAACTCTAATGGTGACTTATTTATCAGACCTGACAGTAACATGAAGCCATTTCATGCTGGAGTTTTTAACCTTCAAATCTTAAGTACTATGCTAAAAATATAGGTAATACAGTTAAGATAGCCGGACCTGTAATAGGGGCTGTTTTAGTTGGTGTTAACATTTTTGAAAAGATAGAAGAAGACAAAAAAGCTCAAGAATTATCCGATGCACGCCTCCAAATTACTAGCCAGTTTCAGGCAATAGCCAAAGACCTTGAAACTCAGGTTGAAGAACAAATTCAGCAGGTAAAAGAACATCTATATGGAGAGATTGAGAATAAAATTGTAGATATTCGTCAGAAGGAAGAAGAAGAAATTAGTTTCTCAAACAAATGGGTAGGAGAAATTGTAACATTGCGTCAAGATTTTTTTCAAATTCTTCAAGACATCAAACATTCTAACAGTGAAAGCTTTTAAATTTCTTCTGTACCTCTTTTTAACTTCTGTTTTTGTTCTTCAACATCGAATTGCCTTTCAGATGATTGTGTTGCGCGTCTAGCCAGTTGGAATTGGGCATAGCTTAAATTTACATCCTTAACACTAGGTTGGGGGATCTGCAACGCCTGGAATTCCCAAAATACCATTGAGTTGCGTAAGTTATGTTACGAAAAATCCTTATGGATAAACGAAAATAATTACACTAGCATTTATGCTTAGAAAAGTTCGCGTTTAACGTTGTCCAAGAGAATAAGGGATTGAACCAGTTCTTCTATTTGGAAATTAATCTATGATGGCATCATCACAGAGAAGGAGGAAGAAGTACTCGACTAGCGAGAGATCGCTACTTTTACCTAAAATGGGTAAAGGATATCTGAGGTGGGCGTAGCGATCGCTGAAAGATAGAGTTTTGTTTGTTAGGCTTGAGCAGAAGATTTAAAATTTTAATTAATAATCTCTATGCGTCACTCCAATATATCAACTCTTTATCCTTGTTCACAATTAGTCTGAGACAAGACAAAAGTTTATCAATAAATAACAGCGAATTAAATTCATCTAGTACAATTTATTGATATTTATAGCTAAATCAATGATGCATTTTAAGTTTTCACCAAAAATTCTACAAAGGCTGGGAGAAGAACTCGTTCCGAATCCAGACCAAGGAATCATCGAATTGGTTAAGAACTCTTATGATGCTGATGCTACTGAATGCACAGTAGAACTTATCAAAACTAGCGCTATAGGTGGCTCGATTATTATTTCAGATAACGGTTTTGGTATGGATAAAGATGCCATTAGTGAGGGATGGCTGGTGCTAGGTCGCTCGAAAAAAGCTATCCGTGAAGTTACTCAATTAGGTCGCTTACCTGTAGGTAATAAAGGATTAGGTAGGTTAGCGGCTCTACAGATGGGTTCTCAGGTACTTTTGAAAACTAGACCTAAAGATGAACCAGGAGTTGAATATTCTCTAACGATTAATTGGAATGATTTTCAGGAAGCTGATGTCGTAGAAGATGTTTCATTTGATGTCCTAAAAAGTAGTACAGATAAAAAGTATGGGACTGACATTATAGTTAGAAATCTTAAAAATATATTCACTAAGCGTGACATCCAAAGACTAGCTAGAGAGCTTTTATTGTTAGCAGAGCCGTTTGATAATCAGGCTGGTTTCCGTATTCAACTTATTGCTCCAGAATTTTCTGAGATTGAACAACAAGTTAATAATACTTACTTTAGTGATGCTGAATATCATTTGAAAGCTTATATAAATGAAGACGGGATTGCTGAAGCAAGTCTGTTAGACTGGCAGGGAAACGTAATTTTTCGTGCATTGCATAGCGAGCTTTCTCAAAAAACTTCTGAAGCTCCTTACAAAACACCTCCAACAGAGTTTGAATTGTGGGTATTCTTGCTAAATCCTCAAAGTTTTTCAGCGAGAAAAACTTCTGTCTCTGTCAAGCAAGTTAGAGAATGGCTTGCTCAAGCAGGGAATGTTCATCTATACCATCAAGGGCTGCGGGTAAAACCTTATGGCGATCCAGATGATGATTGGTTGAACTTAAATTATTCACGAGCGAGGAATCCAGAGGTACGTCCTTCAACAAAAACGGTTATTGGTAGAGTGATTGTTAATGACCCTAGCGATATGTTAATTCAGAAAACCGATCGGCTTGGTTTCATTGAAAATGAAGCTTTTTTAGAGTTAAAACGTTTCGCAATTGATGTGTTAGAGTGGATGGCTAAAGAAAGACTTAAAGTTACTGAAACGCAAAGAGAAAGAGTTAAGAAACAAATTCCTCGTGATATTACAGAAGCTAAAGCAAAAATTGAAGAAGTTATTGAAGCAAAAGTTCCTCAAGAATCTCGCCCTATAGTCCTAAAAGCTGTTGAGCAATATGAAGTTATAACAGAACGTGAAACCAAGATATTACGTGAAGACCTTCAGCTTTATCGCAGTCTTGCTACAGCAGGAACAACTGCAGCAGTTTTCGCTCATGAATCTGGCAAACCAGTGACTTTAATTGAAAAAATAGCTAAGAGAATAGAAAAAAAGGGTAAAGAAATTTTGGGAGAAAAATATCAAACTTACTTAGGAGATCCGGTTGAGATTCTTTATAAAGTAAGTCAATCATTACTACGCTTTTCTAATTTTCCACTGCATCTGTTGAAACGAGAAAAACGCCGTGCAGGTGTTGTCTATATTCACAATGTAATTGACGATATGATTGCACTTTTTGAACCTTTTTTTGATGAAGGCAAAATTGAAATTATCAAAGAGACAATTAATACAAATCCTTGTATTTATGGAAGCACTGCTTTGTTAGAAGCAATTATTACAAATCTTTTAACAAACGCTATAAATGCTTTTAACGTTACGGGTGGACGTATAGAAGGACGAAAAATAGTTATTAGAACTGAAATTGAAGGCAGTCATTTAAAAATTAAAGTTTTGGATAATGGTTCGGGAATTCATAACATAAAATTAGACGAAATTTGGCTGCCTGGTAAAACAACTAGAGAAGGTGGTACAGGTTTGGGATTGACAATTGTTAGAGATTCTGTAACCGATCTGGGAGGAATGGTACAAGCAATTCCAAAAGGTGAATTAGGTGGAGCAGAATTTATTGTAGAATTAACACTTGTTGGAGAGTAAATTTTATGATTGTAACACAAGCTTTACATGAAAAAATAATAGCTATAGTTGATGATGACACCACACAGGCTAAAGCAACAGTATGGGAAATAGAGGACGCAGGTTATAAACCATTTTTATTAGATAATGGAAATTTTCACAATGTCAATGACTTGGTATCTCTTATTAGAGAAAATGCTCAAGGTGCCGTGTGCGATCACCGATTGAGTAATTCGGGATTTGCTAATTTTTATGGAGCAGAATTAGTTGCGGCTTTATATGACATAAAATTTCCATCAATATTGATAACACAATACACAGAGATGGATACATCTTTTTCGATTAGAAAATGGAGACATAAAATCCCAGTACTACTTAGTCGAAAAGAAGCCAATGCTTCAAGGATTGCTAAGGGAATAGAAGATTGTACCTCAGAACTTTCTGGGAAAGTACCAAGTACCAGAAAACCTCGTAGAACGATAGTTAGGATTGCTAATATTGATGAAGAATCTAATGAACCTGTTGTAGATGCATTTGTTCCTAGTTGGAATCCCTATACGGCTGTTCGTTTTCCAGCTTCTCTGATTCCAGAGAATATTAGAGTTGCATTAAAACCAGATATGCGTTTATTTGCTTATGTAAACACAGGAGCAGAAAAACCTGATGATCTGTATTTTGAAAAATTTGAATTAGCACCTGAACCAGATGAAGATGATGGACTCACCTGAACTAATTATTTTAGATGTTGGACATGGAAATTGTGCGTTAATCAGAGATGCAAATGATGTAATTGTTATTGACTGTCCCCCAGGGGGTACGTTGGTAGAAACTCTTGAGCATCTATCTATTACAGAAATTTTACATATCCTCATTTCCCATTCTGATGCAGATCATATTGGAGGGATAATTGACTTACTCTCAAATAAAGATATCAAAGTTCACAACGTACATATAAACCCTGATGCAATTAAGAACAGTGCAATTTGGAAGGATGTACGTTATTCTTTACAAGATGCTCGCAAACGAGGAACTAAAGTTTCATCAGAATTAACAACAACAAAAACGGGGATTTTGAACATTGGTTCAGTCAATATAGAAGTCCTTGCACCCACACCTGAATTAAATTTAAGTGGTGCTGGAGGAACTGATTTACAAGGACGGCGATTAACTTCTAACTCAATATCAGCCGTTATCGGCATAGTTCACGATTCTCACAGAGTGGCCATACTAGCAGCGGATATTGATAGTGTAGGATTTGACAATTTGATTCAAGATCAAAAGACTTTGAGCGCTGACATCCTTGTTTTTCCTCATCATGGTGGAAGACCAGGACGTGGAAATGCTAAAAAATTTGCCGAGCAAATTTGTACTTTTATCAAACCAAAGTTCATCATATTCTCCATCGATCGCAATCGTTTTAATAATCCCCGTATAGAAATAGTAGAAGGTATTATTTCTTCAGTTCCAAATGTTCATATTTTATGCACTCAACTATCTCAACAATGTGCGGCTAGTCTTCCTAGTTCAAAGCCCACACATTTAAATAAACTTCCTGCTAGAGGGCTTAGCGGTAATAGCTGTTGTGGAGGAACTGTTACTATTAAAATAGATGGTCGCAGGACAACTTATGCTGAGATGACTTTACATAAAGAATTTATTGTTAATCAAGTAACTAGCCCAATATGTCGCAAGTTGTCATCTATAGTTAAACAGGATAATACAACTATTTAATTAAAATATCCGTATGTGAAAGCTCCGAAAATGATTATGGTTTCGAGCTTTTTTATTTAAAGCTGTTGAAATTGCTGAAAAAATTGAGACGGCTCCCTTGTCGTTAGAAGATTACCTATGGGCTTAGGGTGGGCAATGCCCACCCTACAAGAAATTTTGCAATCAACATGGAAAAACAGGAGGTGATTGAGTACAATTTGTGACACCTTTCTTCACCCCCCATTTTATTTAAACTTAACAAGTAGTACGCGTCATCCAAGTGGATGAAGTCGTTAAATTAACGTATTCAAATGTTGTATCAATTGTGGTGCTTGTACGACACCTTCAATCCGATCCACGGGCTGACCTTGTTTAAACACCATCAGTGTTGGTAAAGCTTCAATCCGATACTCTGTTGCCAGCTGGGGATATTTTTCAGTATCAATTTTGACAACTCTAATCCGCCCTTGGAGTTGGGCGTTGACTTGCTCTAGAATCGGGCTCATCATGTGACAAGGACCGCACCAGTCAGCGTAAAAATCCACTAAGACAGGAACATCAGAGCCAGATAGCATCTCTTCAAAGCTGTTGAATTGCTTTTTGGTAGTCATGTAATACCCACCAATTTTTTATAGTTTGATTTTTCAATGGTAATCTCTGCTAGCAGTTATCCGCCGAGTCTCAACGATTGTTTTTATTCTTGCACTCAGATAGCCCTATTATGTATAGCGCGACAACAATGAAAGGGAATACTCAATGGACTTATTGCCGGAGAATTTGCAAAATTTACGCGGACAAGTCGCTGTTGTGACTGGTGCTTCACGAGGAATTGGACGTGCGATCGCACTCGAATTGGCAAAACTGGGCGCGAACGTAGTCGTCAACTACGCCAGTTCCAGCAGTGCGGCTGACGAAGTTGTCAAGACAATTACCGATGCTGGAGGTCAGGCGATCGCATTACAAGCAGACGCAAGCAAAGCCGACCAAGTAGAAGCCTTAGTCAACACGGTCATGGAGAAACTCAGCCGAGTTGACATTTTAGTCAACAATGCAGGTATAACTCGCGACACGTTACTTTTACGCATGAAGCCAGAAGATTGGCAAGCCGTCATCGATCTCAACCTCACGGGAGTTTTTCTCTGTACTCGTGCTGTCAGTAAAATTATGCTCAAGCAACGTTCGGGGCGAATCATTAACATTACCTCCGTTGCAGGGCAAATGGGCAATCCCGGACAAGCCAATTACAGTGCAGCAAAAGCAGGAGTTATTGGCTTTACCAAAACAGTCGCTAAAGAATTTGCTTCTCGCGGTATCACCGTCAACGCAGTTGCTCCGGGCTTTATATCCACTGACATGACAAGCGACCTAAAATCTGAAGAAATTCTAAAATTTATTCCCTTAAGCCGTTACGGTCAACCAGAAGAAGTTGCGGGGATGGTACGCTTTTTAGCTGCCGATCCAGCAGCAGCATATATTACCGGACAAGTCTTTAACGTCGATGGCGGAATGGTAATGTAAAAAAAATTATGAATTATGAATTATGAATGCTGAATGATAAGTATACAATTCATATTTCATAAATTATGAATGCTGAATGATAAGTATAAAATTCATAATTCATAATTCATACTTCATAATTCATACTTCAAGCCGTTCGTATTCTTTGCAAAACCACGAAGCCCAAGAGAGAGACTATGCCAACGGTAGTGGCAAGCATCTGTAGTAAACTCATATTTTGCAATCTCATCGCCAACAAATTGCAAATCAAAGCAATTGTCCAAAGAGTAAGCGCTGCATGACGTTGAGATAGACCCCATGCAAGCAAGCGGTGATGTAGGTGGTCTTTACCAGGAGTGCTAAGAGGATTTTTACCTGCCATCAAGCGTCTGATAAACACTTGAGTCGTGTCTAGCACTGGTAGGAGTAGAAATAAAACTGGAGCTACTAAAGAGACAGCTGTGGGGGCTTGTAAGTTCCCTAAAATACCAGTAGCTGCTAGTACGTAACCGAAAAAGTATGCTCCAGCATCACCCATAATAATTCGTGAGGGGTGGAAATTATGACGTAAAAAACCTAGTGCTGCACCTCCGAGTGCTGCCAAAACTAATGTTGCTGCAGCACGGTTGGGAACTTGGGCGGAAACAGCGAGTAGACTCATGGCAGAGATAAAACTGACTCCTCCTGCCAAACCATCCATGCCGTCCATCAAGTTAATGGCATTGGTGATTCCTACCACCCACAGTACTGTTAGTAATATCGATAGTATATAGTCAAATGGAGTGCCAAAGGAAACATTCATGGTGATCCGATTGGCAACCAATAACAGAGCTGTCAGTATTTGAATTAATAAGCGAAAAAGAGGAGGTAAACCGAACTGGTCGTCGATAAAACCCACAAGTACTAAGATCGAACCACCTAGTAAAATAGTGAGTACCTGAGCCAGCACTCTTTCAAGTTCAATAGGTCGTAAGAGACTCGCGAGTACCACCGCAGCAATCACGCCCGCATAAATAGCCAAACCCCCTGCATTGGGTAGAGGTTCGCGGTTAAGTCGTCGTGCATTTGGTTGGTCAGCCCATCCAACTTTCAAGGCAAACTTACGAACTGAGGGAATCATGCGCCAAGTGACTGCATAAGCTAAGAGAAATGTAAAAACTACTGCCAACCAGCCGGAACCACTGGGGTCAGCAATACCTAGGTAACGAAGGGCGTTGTATATATTCATGTTTTGCCATTGAGTTTGCCTGCTTGTCTTTAAGCTTCAGTTTTACCTTGTCCTCGTTGTCAATTGCTACTTTCTTATATCATTGGGGATTGGGGCTTGAGGATGGGAAATTTTGGATGCGTGGATGCGTGGATTGGGGTTGGTTGTCTCCCTTGTCCTCCTTGTCTCCCTTGTCCCCTTGTCCCAATCCCCAATCTCCACCCAAGCACCTACATATTAATCAATTTTTTCCCAACAATCCGCAGTCTTTGCCGGAAAAATTAGCACTCTTGTCTTCTGAGTGCTAAATTGTAAAACAGGACGTGCTAGAGAACTAAACATGGCGAAAATTGTTTCATTCAATGAGGACTCTCGGCGGGCGTTAGAACGAGGAATCAACGCTCTAGCTGATGCCGTGAAAATTACTTTGGGACCAAAGGGTCGTAACGTTCTGTTAGAGAAAAAATTCGGTGCGCCTCAAATTGTTAATGATGGTATCACCGTTGCTAAAGAAATTGAACTGGAAGACCCCCTGGAAAACACGGGTGCAAGACTTGTCCAGGAAGCAGCATCAAAAACAAAAGATGTTGCTGGAGATGGGACTACCACTGCAACTGTATTGGCGCAGGCGATAGTCAAGGAAGGTTTGAAGAACGTTGCTGCGGGTAGTAATCCTATTGCCCTAAAGCGGGGAATCGACAAAACTGTCGATATTTTGGTACAAGAAATTGCCGCCGTGGCAAAACCAGTGGAAGGGGCTGCGATCGCACAAGTGGCTTCAGTTTCGGCTGGTAACGACGATGAAGTCGGTAGCATGCTAGCTGAGGCGATGGAAAAAGTCACCAAAGATGGTGTAATCACTGTAGAAGAATCTAAGTCTCTGACAACTGAACTAGAAGTTGTTGAAGGGATGCAGATAGACAGAGGTTACATATCTCCCTACTTCATCACTAACAACGAGCGGATGACAGTAGAATTTGAAAATGCCCGCATCCTCATTACTGATAAAAAAATCAGCACAATTCAGGATTTAGTTCCTGTTTTGGAAAAAGTGGCTCGTTTGGGTCAACCTTTGTTGGTGATTGCTGAAGATGTAGAAGGGGAAGCTTTAGCAACTTTGGTGGTCAACAAAGCACGAGGAGTGCTGACTGTTTGCGCTATCAAAGCTCCTGGGTTTGGCGATCGCCGTAAAGCCATGTTACAAGATATTGCCATTCTCACCAACGGACAGTTGATTTCCGAAGAAATCGGTTTAAGCTTAGACGCTGCTTCTTTGGAAATGCTGGGAACTGCTCGTAGAATCACAATTGATAAAGAAAACACAACTATCGTTGCTGCGGGTGACAACACCAAAGCAGACGTACAAAAGAGAATTGGTCAAATTCGCAAACAACTCGAAGACACCGATTCAGAATACGATAAAGAAAAATTGCAAGAGCGCATCGCCAAACTTGCTGGTGGTGTTGCGGTTATTAAAGTAGGTGCAGCAACAGAAACCGAACTCAAAGACCGCAAACTCAGAATTGAAGACGCTCTTAACGCTACCAAAGCGGCTGTAGAAGAAGGTATAGTTCCCGGTGGTGGAACAACCCTCATTCACCTGTCCAAGAAAGTAGCAGAGTTTAAAGAAAGCCTCAGTGGCGAAGAAAAGATTGCGGCTGATATTGTAGCGCGATCGCTCGAAGCACCCCTGCGCCAAATTGCAGACAACGCAGGCGTTGAAGGCTCCGTTGTTGTTGAAAGAGTGCGGGAAACCGATTTCAATATTGGCTACAACGCTGCTACTGGTGAATTTGAAGACTTAATTGCTGCGGGAATTATTGACCCTGCAAAAGTAGTACGTTCAGCGTTGCAAAATGCTGCGTCTATTGCAGGAATGGTCTTAACTACCGAAGCACTCGTTGTTGAAAAACCCGAGAAGAAACCACCAGCTGGTGCGCCTGACATGGGCGGTATGGGTGGTATGGGTGGTATGGGTGGCATGGGTGGCATGGGCATGATGTAATCCTTTTCACACCATACTACAGGGTGGGCAATGCCCACCTTTTTTTATGTGCTTTATCTCCACAACCGCTTTTACACTCGGCATTGCTGTTTGTAACTACAACCTGCATCACACTCAGTTGTCCCAAACAACTCAAGTACTTTTAGCTGCTTGTGACGTTGTACGTACTTCCATAATGCAAGGGCAAATATTCTTCAGTATCGTTCTTGTAACATAGCTTTGGCAGAAGCACGAACAATGCGGTTAACATCTTGGGCTAGTAGTTCTAACCAATCTTTAGGAGTGTTGATATTTTTGGTCACAGCATACCGTTCTAACCAATGAAACGAAAGTGCTTTTTCCTCTAAAATTTCTTGAGGAATTTTTGGGTGTAATAATGCTATCACAGACCATGGAAAATCATGATTTTTGGTATATTTTGTCAGTACAATAGGTAACCCCTCAGGTTTTAATTGTAAATACTTTATTTTATTATCTTGAAGTAAGACCTGCTCCAAAACGCTCTTTGGTAAGTTAGGATTTTCAATAACTGCTTCACGCACAGAATAGTTTTCATCTTGTGCTAGTTGTTCCAAAATATGAACGGGTGTTTTAGGGTGTAACGCAATTTTTATACGAATCAATGTGGCTGAAGGCATTTGCTCTATTAGATTCAAATTTTCCAGCAACAGTAGGAGAAGGACAGGATTGCTTAACACTTGTTCTGGAAATTGTATCCCCAGTTCTAACAAGACTTCTATTGGCGTATTAGGATTGGTAGCAACTCTCTCACGGATATCTCGGTCTTCACTCAACCCCAACTTCCGCAGTAAATTGGGATCGGTACTTGGATTTCTGGCATCTATTCTTGCTATTTCTATACTATTCATAGAAGGATATATAATTGCTTGGGAGGCGTGGATTCATCTGCTGCTTGTTGCTTCAGAAGTGAGGCCATAGTTTGTAGAAAGTTATTTCGCTTTTGAGATCTCGGATTTTGACTTGCTTGAACTTAACTTACCCAATTTTTTAGCCTAATATATCTTTTCCTTTCAAAAACTTCCTACTAAAGATAGATTTTTTAAATCGGAATTGCGATAAACTTCCTGTAGAAATTTAATTTTTTCTTTATAGATAATTTTGGAAGACTGACATAGTTTGCAAACATATCTTTGTTTGGAACAACTCTAAAGTTTCCCTTGTATGTTGCACTTTTTAGGGCTTATCCAAGCCCTTATTGTTAAAAGGTTTGGAGAGATCTATACGTCTATAAGCCTAGAAAATAGGCTGAGTTTGTGTAAGCCCCGTTTTTGTTGAAATTGGTTTTACCATAAAAGAAATTTCCTATAATTTTCCAGAATATCTAGAAGTGAATAAGTTGGTTTGGCTGACATATATTAATAAATGAGTTGGCAAAAATCCCGAGTGTAACGAAATACACAATAAAAAACTTTCGTTTGTAGTTGCGCTGTCTGTGCCTACGGCATGCCTAGCGGCGAGCGTATGCATCGCCACTACGAAATAGCAATGCTTACTTATGTGCCAGAGTCATTGATTTTCTTGAAAAGATTAGCCCTGTATATACATCAGCAAATTATTTATAAGGACGCGATTCTATGGTTTCCACCACGCAACCAACTTCAAATTTCACAGAGACTCCTGTAAGCAGCAAACAACCAGGAATGGGTAGTACTGTTTACGATCGCGGTACGGCTTTTAGAGTGTGGGCACCATTTGCCAATAAAGTTCATGTTGCCCTATACGAACGAGAAAATCAGGATAACACTCAGCCGCAAAAACTTATAGAACTAGCTTCTGAAAATAATGGTTATTGGTCAGGTGATGCGGAAGGTATTAAACAAGGACAGCTCTATAGATATCGCATCGTTAATCGAGATTCAGAACAAGTCCTTTGGAAAATAGATCCTTATGCTAAAGATGTAACGAGTTCAGTTGGTAAAGGAATTGTCAGTCGTTCGGATTTTGAGTGGACTGATGATAATTTTCAAATGCCTGATTTCAACTCGCTGATTATCTATGAGTTGCACTTGGGTACGTTTAACGACACGCCTCATGGAGAACCAGGAGATTTAACAAAGGCGATTGAGAGATTGCCTTATTTGCGGGATCTGGGAATTAACTGCATTAACTTGATGCCCACGAGTGAATTTGCAGCCAATTTTTCCTGGGGATATAATACCGCTTTTCCATTTGCTCTGGAATCTGCCTACGGTCACTTAGATGACTTTAAAAATTTTGTAAATACAGCTCACAATTATGGTGTTGGCATCATTCTTGACTGCGTGTACAACCATTTTGGCCCCAGCGATTTACAAGATGGTTTGTGGCGCTTCGATGGTTGGAGTTTAGATAACTGGGGTGGTGTCTATTTCTACAACGATGGACGTGCCATAACGCCTTGGGGAAATACCAAACCAGATTATGGCAGACCGGAAGTGCGTCAGTTCCTCCGGGATAATGCCATGTTTTGGTTGGGAGAATGTCACTGTGATGGGTTGAGGATAGATAGCACCTGTAACATATGGGGATTTGATAATGGGAAAGGGTGGAATAATGATGGCTTTAATCTGTTGCGTTGGATTAGCGATGAGATAAACTACTTTTTCAAATATCCCAGACACAAGATTTTGATAGCTGAAGACTGGCATAACGACGGGTGGTTAACTAAGCCAACTCCTGAAGGGGGCGCAGGAATGAGTGCTGAATGGCACTGGTTTATTCACAAAGTCCGACACGAATTGGAAAATCCCTTAGATGAGTATCGGAACATGAATGAGATTGCCAGTGCGCTTTACGGTCGTTTCAATGGCGATGCTTTTAAGCGAGTGGTTTATACAGAATCTCATGATGAAACGGCAAATGGAAAAACTCGAGTTAACAGGCAAATAGACCCCAATAACCCCGAATCATGGGTTGCTAAAAAGCGGTCAACGTTGGGGGCTGCCATTGTTCTCACCGCACCTGGAATTCCCATGATTTGGCAAGGTCAAGAGTTTCTCGAAGTGGATCATTTTCGCGATGACGATCCTTTAGACTGGAATAGACTGCAGCGCTTTGCTGGTATTCACGACCTCTACCAACGCCTTTGTCTATTGCGGCGCAATTGGGATAACAATACTCGCGGTTTGAGAGGACAGCATATAAACTGCCATGTAGTTGATAACTTGAATAAGGTAACTGCTTACCATCGTTGGGATCGAGGTGGTGCTGGTGATGACGTTATTGTCATTTTAAATTTCTCCAACCGCTATTGGGATTCTTACCGAGTGGGTTTACCTCGCTTGGGTACTTGGTGGTGTCGCTTCTCAAGCGATTGGAATGGGTATAGTGGCGATTTCAGTAATTTTGGCGGACACGCTGTGAGTGGCGAGTTTTCTCCCAAAGATGGAATGGCATACAGCGCTGGTTTTGCGATCGCTCCTTACAGTGCTCTCATTTATTCTCAATGAGATATTTCATGCACTTGGTTTAAATTATTAAATTTTCCTTTGCCCACAAAGCAGCTTGCGTGCGATCTCTCAAACCCAAACGTCCCAGAATTTGAGTTACGTAATTCTTCACCGTTCCTTCTGTAAGAAATAGCGTTTTGGCAATTTCCTTGTTGCTTTTGCCTTGAGCAATTAAAGTCAAAACTTCTAATTCGCGATCGCTTAAACGATACTGTACTGTATTTTGCTTGTTAGCTGTTGGGGGGCGTAACTGGGCAAAGACTTTTGAAGCAATTGTAGGACCTAGTTGACAATGTCCTTGATGAAGTGTACGAATTGCTGCAGCCAGCTGGGCTGAGGGGGTACTTTTTAGAAGATAACCGAGTGCGCCTGCTTGTAGCGATTCCCAAATATATTCATCTTCATCAAACGTTGTCAGCACGAGAATTCTTATCCAAGGAAAACGCTGGTGAATTTCGCGAGTCGCAACCACACCATCACAGATGGGCATTCTTACGTCCATAAGAATAACATCTGGTTGTAAACTTTCACTAAGAGCAATAGCCTCATTTCCGTGACTCGCTTGTCCAATAATTTTCAAATCCTCTTCTAAAGACAGTAAAGACGCTAATCCTTGGCGAAAAAGTGGTTGATCGTCTACAAGCAACACTCGAATCATCTTGGAAAAGGGATAAACGATGGATGAAAAATTATCCTTTAATATTTATACTCGATAGTTTATTCTTCATCTTTAGATTGGAATCACTACCTGAATCTGAGTTCCGGAATTGAGAGCGCTGTTGATTTTAATTTCTCCGCCCAAAATGTGAACTCGCTCTCTCATTCCTCTCAGCCCAAACCCAGAGTGTGGTGCGCTGACTTCAAATCCCTGTCCGTTATCCGTCAGTTCTATAATAATCCCACTTGATGTTTGATAACCTTTGAGACTGACAAAACTTGCTGAGGCGTGTTTTTGAATGTTAGTAAAACCTTCTTGAACTATACAGTAGAGTTGATGGCTGATTTGAACGGGTATTTGTGGAAGTTTTACATCTAGATGAATAACAAATGATTGATTTCTGCCGACATTTTCTACTAAAGTACTCAATGATTCATTCAAATTAAAGTTAGACTGTCTCATTGTTTGTACTGACCGTCTCACTTCGCTTAAACACTGATTTGCTAATTGTTTTGCAATATCCAAAGATTTTGCAGATTGAATGGGATCGCGTTGATAAAGTTTTTGAGCTAGTTCTAACTGCACATCCAAAGTTGTCAGAGAATGCCCTAAAGAATCATGAATTTCACGAGCAATGCGTGTTCTTTCCAAAGTAGCAGCTAAGGTTTCTACTTGTTTGGTTAAAATTTCTGCTTTTTGCCTGCTTTTTTGCTCTGCAATAACTACAAAGGAAAATAACAGCACAAAAGTACTTGCTGCTAAATATCCACCTGTATCATTGATAATTTCTTTAGTAATGCTGAATTTAGTATCATATAATTCAGATATTTGTTGAGCCAGGTGGGAACGTTTAAACTTGAGTTTTTGGGGTAAACTCCAAACTAAGAGGGAGTTCCAAATAATTCCTGAGAGGATTACAATTATAACAATAAATTTACGTTCTATTAAGAAGCAACTTTTTGCAATTATAAGATAGAGTAAAATTTCAAAATTGACATCGACCGATCTGGGAAGCATGACCGATAATATCTCTAAAAAAATATAAATTTTCTTTTGCCACATGGGACGATTGAGTGGAAAGAAAAAACTTAAAACAGTCAGTGCAGTCAGACAAGCAAATGAGGTAAATGTTGGTATTGGCAGTGATAAATAACTATTTTCTCGCCGATTTACTATTATAAGAACTAGATATACACCTAAAAGAGTCCATTCTATATACTGTAGAGTGCGACGAATAGATGAAGTGTTTGTAATGGAATTCATTCTTGTTCCTTGTATTTGGGGCTATTACTATACTCGCGGTTGCGGGATGAGCACAGCTCGCTGTGTTTACTTGGAGCAAGACGGACAAAAGATTGTTTCAGGTGTTCTTGGTAATGTCCTATCCCAACAATAACTGGTAATACTTGTTGGGTTTTGCCGTTTTTTCCTCCCCTACAAGGTGCTTGTCTCTCGCGACAATTTTCGAGAGCCCTTGCAGTATTAGGAGAGGGGTTTGGGTACATATTTCTCGGAAATTACTGAATGAAACGCCAATGTAAGTTTTTTTAATATTTGCAAAGATTTATAAAGCAAGTTGTCCGCTCGCAACAAGCTGTTTTTTCATACTAGTGACGAGTTAAAAATATTCATGCCAAAGAAAGTGGGTCGATCTTCTAAAATGGCAAAAAAAGTTCATCAATCTCCTAAAATGGCAGGTAAAGTTCGCCAACGGCCTACAACGGCAAGAAAGAATCGCCCTTCCTCTCAAGAGGTCAGTCCATCTCCCATAGAGAGATACTATCACCAACCGGGAACTATACCCGGATTTCTCTATATTCCTCATGGTTCTCCACCGCCAAAAATATCTTTAATTGACTATAAAGCTATTGATATTGTTCGTAAGGAAACAGTAACTCCAGAAGAGTGTGCTGTTTATTTAGATACAGAATCTGTTTCCTGGGTGGAGGTACAAGGTCTTGGAGATGAAGATGTTTTGCGGCGATTGGGTAAGGTTTTTGGTTTGCATCCTCTGGTGTTAGAAGATATAGTCAATGTGGTAGAGCGTCCAAAAATAGAGGAATATGAAGCTCAACTAGTCATTATTTGCCGAATGGTTGTGCCAAAAACCACAGAAGAAGGCTTTCACAGCGAGCAAGTCAGTCTGGTGTTGGGGGAAAATTACCTACTTTCGGTACAAGAAGAACCAGAATATGATTGCTTGGATGGGGTGAGAACAAGAATTTGCCAAAATAAAGGTATTATCCGCAAGCGTAGGGCAGATTATCTAGCCTATACTGTCCTAGATGCAATCGTAGACGGTTTTTTTCCGGTTTTAGAACGTTTTGGCGATCGCATTGAAGAGTTAGAAAACGAAGTCATTGAAAATCCCACTCAACAAACACTGCAAAAAATTTATGAAATCAGGAGAGAATTATTGCAACTACGCCGTTATATATGGCCGCAACGGGATGCCATCAATTCACTGATTAGGGATGGCAATGAATTAATTCGGGACGAAGTGCGAATGTATCTACGAGACTGTTACGATCACACGATACAAGTCATTGATACGATCGAGACTTACCGGGAACTGACATCTGGGTTAATGGATGTTTATCTTTCGGCTGTCAGTAACAGGATGAATGAGGTAATGAAATTTTTGACGGTTATGTCATCAATTTTTATTCCACTCACCTTTATTGCCGGAATTTATGGTATGAACTTTAATACAGAAAAATCCCCTTACAATATGCCCGAACTTAATTGGCACTGGGGCTACTTTCTTTGTCTGGGTGTTATGGGAGCGATCGCAATTACTATGGTTGTCATTTTCTGGCAGAAAGGCTGGTTCCAGAACTTCTCAAAAGTTAATAGTGATTTTGACAAGCGAGTTTAACATTCAAGCAGAAGTATAGGAGGCTATATAGAAAATATGAGAGATGGTGACTCAAATTTACTGATCTTAACACTTTACGTCATTGGCATTACTTATACTTTCAACCAAATGGTTGACTCTATTGATGACCAAATAAAACTGGAGTTCAACAAAGCAAAGGTAGATGAACAACTAAAAGAACAAGAACTTAAAGACGCAATTGGAGTCTCTTTCTCCCTGAAACCAATGTATTCCATAAAAGATCCAAAAGACTTATCTATTAATATTGAAAATAAATCTGAGGATATCATCGTATACGTAGACTGGGACAACTGTACTTTTATGGAATTTGATGGAGTTTCACGGCGTGTAATGCGCGAAACTCCAGTAGACAAACCAGCTATAATTCGTGACTTAGCAGTTCCCCAGGTGACGAGTGCAATTGTTCCAAAAACAACCTTAAAGGAAAAAATCTCATCAGAAAGTGTTTTCGAGCTAGATATGGAAACGAGAATCTATAAAGCACGAGATGAAGCATCAATAGCCAATGTCCTAAAATGGAAATCCAGCCCTATTCGGGCACAGAAAAAAGAATTCCGCAAGTTCATGGACAGAAAACGCAACTTTGAATTTTCCCTGAATTTGGTACTAAGACTGGCTAGTAAATATGTAGGTCTTGCGCCAGGTAGGGATTTCCCTCCCGTATGCGTTGTCAACTGTCCCTTTACAGTCAGAAAGCTTCCTTGGACTTATGCGCTCCCTTGGAATAAGAGAAGGTAAAAAATAAGACAATCTGTCAGAAAACTGGTACTAGAGCAAAAAAATTACGAATTTTATGCTTAATGTCGTCGAACGTTCATACTTTCTCAGTCAACCAAGATTACACTGGTTATAAGGAGAGAGTAGGCGCAGGCGGTTGCAGGTTAGCTTGAAGAAAGCTAGCTTGAGGAAAGTCCGGGCTCCCGAAAGACCAGACTTGCTGGGTAACGCCCAGTGCGAGCGATCGTGAGGATAGTGCCACAGAAAAATACCGCCTTCTGAATGATGAATGATGAATGATGAAAAGTTTTCAGAATTCAGAATTCAGAATTCTGAATTCAGTTGGTAAGGGTGCAAAGGTGCGGTAAGAGCGCACCAGCACGACTGAGAGGTCGTGGCTCGGTAAACCCCGGTTGGGAGCAAGGTAAGGGAACTACGGTTGGTCTTTTACCAGTTCCGTAAAAAAGAGCCGCTAGAGGCGTCTGGTAACAGGCGTCCCAGATAGATAACTGCCCTTAAAATGTAAGAATGTTTGGCAAAATATTTTTACATTAGAGAACAGAACCCGGCTTATGTCCGACTCTCTCCTTATTAATAATTAGTTACTAGTGACCAATGACCAGCGATCAGTGACCAATGAGTCTTGCTTATCCACGCCGTCAAAGGCAGCTTGAAAGTTTAGTACGAAAATTAGGTCTGCCAACAGCAGCACCTATAAAGTGGCAATTGCTGGATTTAGCATTGACTCATCCCACAGTCTCTGAGTCAGCTAACTACGAACAGCTTGAGTTTGTCGGCGATGCTGTTGTCCGTTTGGTCGCAGCAGTTGTCTTGTGGGAAAGTTACCCAGATTGCTCGGTTGGAGATTTTGCAGCAATCCGTTCGGTATTAGTGAGCGATCGCATTCTTGCCCAACTAGCAAGAGAATATGGTTTGGAGCTATACTTGCTAGTCGCAGGAAGTGCTACAGCAGACAAAATTGGTCAAGAATCTCGACTTGCAGACGCTTTTGAAGCAGTTTTAGGAGCATTGTATCTAAGTACTCAAAGTCTTGAACTGATCCGTCCCTGGCTAGACCCTCATTTCAAACAACTGACTACAGAAATCCGTCTCGATCCCGCAAGGCTAAACTACAAAGCTGCTCTACAAGAATGGACGCAAGCTCAGTATAAAGTACTACCAGAATATCGAGTGGTTGAAAAAACTCAACCACAACACATTCAAGAACGTTTTCTTGCAGAAGTATGGCTGCACGGACAAAAGCTTGGAGAAGGGAAAGGGCGTTCAATAAAAGCAGCAGAACAAGCAGCAGCAAAAGTTGCTTTTCTCTCACTGAACACTCAAGAACAATCTTGATTGGTTAGTGGTTTGTGGTGAAGACGAGCAAGATTAAGTATAAAAAGTTTAGCAAAAAATATATTGACACTTGACTCTTGAGAGCTGAGCATTGATTCAATAACTCATAATCGCTAACCACATACGGACGCAGTATCTTGCGCCCCTACTAACTACTATCTATCAATGAAATGATTAAAATTGCTGTCGTCGGTATTGGACGTTGGGGAGTACATCTGTTGCGGAATTTTCTCGAACATCCGCAAGCTGAAGTCAAAGCAGTCGTAGATCCAAGCTCTGAAAGGTTGGCAGAGATAAAACAGCAGTACCACTTAGATGACACGGTACTACTTACGACTGAGTGGCAAGCACTACAGCAAATGGAAGATTTAGAAGCAGTGGCGATCGCTACACCTGCAAGTACTCATTACTCCCTGATTTCTGATGCTTTGCGTTGGGGTTACCACGTTTTAGCAGAAAAACCTCTCACTCTTAACCCTAATGAATGCCAAGAACTTTGCCAACTCGCAGAGCAGCAAAAACGACAGTTGATGGTTGACCACACCTACTTATTTCATCCAGCTGTTGAAAGAGGAAAAGCTGTCGTTCAAGCAGGTCAATTGGGTGACTTACGTTACGGATATGCTGCCCGTACACATTTAGGGCCAGTTCGTCAAGATGTTGATACATTGTGGGATTTAGCCATTCACGATATTGCTATCTTTAATACATGGCTGAATCAAGTACCGATAAAAGTTGAGGCTAAGGGTAAAGTTTGGTTGCAACCAGGGCTATCAGATTTAGTGTGGGTGACGCTGACATACCCAAATGACTTTCAAGTTTATATCCACTTATGCTGGCTAAATTCTGACAAACAACGACGGCTGGGAATTGCAGGCAGTCGTGGCAGTCTCATTTTTGATGAAATGTCCCCTACATCAGGGCTAACCTTGCTACATGGAGAATTTGAACAACGAGAAAACAAATTTATTCCTACCAATCAAAAACAAGAAGTCTTAGAAATAGAAAAAGCAGAACCCTTAAAGGCTGTGTGCAATAGCTTTATTCATTGTATTCTCAATAATCTTCCCTCAGAAACTTCATCTGGTTGGGTTGGTACGGAATTAGTACAAATTCTTTCTGCTTTAACAGAATCTCTCAACCAAGATGGGAAATGTGTTTCTGTATAAGGAATAAAATTTGGTAAACCTTTCATATATTACAGACCATTAATAACTAACGACTAACGCATTAGGATTTTATATTTTGCATTCTCAATTTAGAATTTTTAATTTCTTTATTTAAATTGGAGGGTAAGAAGCTCCCTTTAGGAGTTGTATCTCCTACTTGCGTTGTTGTTACTTGTTTATTTTGTGAAGATATATTCTTATTGTTTGAACCTTCTTGGTCTTCAGAGCCGCTTAATAAAGAAACATCAATTAAAGGCAAAGTTATTGTCACTGTTGTTCCCGAATTATTACCCTGACTTTCAAGGGTAATAGTACCTCCCATAAGTTCCATTAAGTTGCGCGATATTGCCAGACCCAATCCCGTACCTCCAAATTTACGAGCATTGGCATCATCTACCATAACAAAGGGACGAAAAAGTTTTGACTGTTGTGTGGGATCGATCCCTATACCTGTATCTTTAACTTTTATAATAACCTCAGCTTTGTCATCACGATTTTGAATATCTGTAGAAATTGTAATGCTTCCTTCTTCGGTGAACTTGGTAGCATTGCCAATAACATTAATAAGTACTTGTTTTAGCTTTGGTGAATCAGCATTAACGGGTAGAATTTCTTCTAACTGTGGGATATTTAATTGCAGACCTTTTTTTTGCACGCTAACAGATTGTATGTTGATAACATCTTTTAAAATTTGTGTTAAATCTACAGGTTTCAGAACAACTGATAGCTTGCCTGCTTCTATTTTAGAAATATCAAGAATATCGTTAATAATGCCTAACAAGTGAATTGCTGTATCATCAGCACGCTTGAGAAATTCTAGTTCTTCTTCTCTGTCATCACACATACCTTCTCTTACTATACGAACGCAATTGATAATGATGTTAAGTGGATTTCTTAATTCATGGGATGTTGCTGCTAGGAATTGCGTTTTTACCTGATTGGCATCTTTGGCTTCTTTCCATGCTAATTCCAACTCTTTTGCCCAAATTTTAAGGCGACTCAACATTTGATGCAGGGCTTGGGCTAATTGGTTAAATTCACGAATTTGGAAATTATCAGGTACTGGTTGTGTAGATTCGTTGAGGTGAAGATTTAAAGCATAGTCTCTTAGTTTTTCTACAGGTTGTGCTAAATAACGAGCTACATACAATGAAGCTAATACACTTGCTCCAACCAAACCAAATGTTAAAACGACAAGAATAATTTTTATGTCTTGAAGCCCGTAAAGAGCATCATCCAAACTAGTGACTGATATGATAACCCATTTTTTATTTTGTCCTTCTGTAACGACGGGGCTTGGGATTGCTGTATATCCTGCTAGTAACTCTTCCCCTTCATTTTCAAAAAACAAATGTAGGAAATCTTGCTTTCCTACCAAAGCGTTTTTAACAATGCTTTTCAATCTTGCAGCATCGGCATGTTGTTCTATATTCGTTCCAACTCGGGATGCTATTGGATGTGCTAGGATAGTCCCATCATCAGAAATAATGACAGTAGAACCGGTTAACAATCCCAGTTTATTATTAATTTTTTGTTGCATTATGACTGATTTAAATCTCAAGACATAACGCATATTTTCTTCACTATCATACACGGGTGCAGATAGCATGAGTTGCAGATTATTTCGTATATCTTTTTGACCCGTTGTTCCGACTTTTGGTGGTAATATAGTTTCGACGTTAAAGCCTTCACTGGCAAAAGGAAATTTTACCTCTCCAAACGATTTAAGACCACAAGTACTAGCTAAGATATCATTACTTTGGGGATCGATTAATTGAATGCAATCAATTTGTTTGGGTAGTTGTTTTGCAATTTTGGTTAGAAATTTCTGCACTTCTATAGGTAAACCCGCTCGCACAGTCGTTGTTTGACTTGCGTTGATTAAATTGATTTTTAAAGCAGCACTCGCTTCTATAAGCTTCTCGCCCTTAATAATGGCACTTTCTGTTAAATTTTGCCGCGCTGTTTCCAGCAGACTAGAGCGGGCCTTTTTATAAGCTACAATCTCCCCTATCAATAAAACTGGAACTGACAGTAGCAAAATCTTTGATACTAAAATTCTCCGAAAAGATGATTGACGGGGTTTAGCCATCGGCGTCTCTCTTGATTATGTGCCAATCACAGCAGCAACTCAAAAAAGTTGCTATTGTTCTTGAGTTACAAAATTTCCTATTTTACGATCCTATTTAAAATATAAAAAAGTTCAATAGGAAAAAGAAATGAAGTATACAAACTCTCATAAAAATGCTTGTTCGTGCAACTATCGTTTACGCGCAAATCATCATGATGAAATTTGAGAATAGAAAGTTTCCGGCATTGTATTGTTAAAAGTAACAGGTTTCTTTGAAAACATAAAAACAATCAATCCAATTAAACTGTGCAAGACCGTCCACATACCATAGTAATCTTAGCAATGAGCGCAGATGGCAAAATATCAGATGTCACGCGATCGCCTGCTCGCTTTGGTTCAAAAACTGATAAAGCCCACCTCGAAGAACAAATTGCTTTGGCTGATGCTGTCATATTTGGTGCTGGTACTCTCCGCGCCTACGGTACAACAATCACCGTATCACACCCACAACTGCTGCAACAACGAGCTCGTGCGGAAAAGCCGCCCCAGCCGATACAAATAGTAATTACAGCTTCTGGGCACCTAAATCCGGAAATGCGCTTTTTTAGGCAAAAAATTAGCCGTTGGTTACTAACCACATCAGCAGGATCGCTTTTTTGGAAAGAACGTTCGGATTTTGAGCAAATACTAGTTTTTGAAAAAACAACAGGAGAAATCGACATGGAAGCTGGTTTAAAACATTTGAACAATTTAGGCATAAAACGTTTGGCTGTTTTGGGTGGTGGCGAGTTAGTCTCCTCGATGCTAGATACAGATTTAATCGATGAATTTTGGCTCACTATCTGTCCGTTGATTTTAGGTGGTACAACCGCACCTACACCAGTGGAAGGAAAGGGGTTTTTCCCCGAGCTAGCGCCGAGCTTGCAATTATTAGAAGTTCGCACCATCGAACAAGAGGTTTTTCTGCACTATTTTTTCAAGAGGTCAAAAGAATAGTGTTAAAATTTAATACAATTACTTTTTTAGGTATTTTAACCTCTACCAAAATTTCGGCGTCGTTTTTCCTCTATAGAAAGACAGCGTTATCACTTCCAAACCTACAAGCTTTTTATGAACTGGCTAGCCCACTTGTTTTTGTCAGAAAAGAACGTTGAAAGTCGCTTGGGAAACCTCCTTGCTGATTTAGTTAAAGGTTCAGCTCGCCAGAATTTGAGCTTAGGTATCCGGCGAGGTATAGAATGCCATAATTTTATTGATAAATTTACCGATTGTCACTCCATCGTTCAATGCAGCAAAAGCAGAATTTGTCAAGAATATAAACGATTTGCTGGAATACTGGTAGATGTCTTTTACGATTACTTTCTTGCCAAAAACTGGTTTGTGTACTCAAACATACCGCTTGATGAGTTTACAACTCAAATATATGAGTCATTTCAGGCTTACCCAGGGCAACTACCCATACCCGTAAGAGAGATTTTAAATCGGATGGCTGTTGAGGACTGGTTGGGGTCTTATCGCAATTTAGCTGGTGTAGAAAAGACCATTGGGAGGATATCTTACAGACTGTCAACGCGGTTGTCTAAGCCCTTCACTTTAAACCTAGCTGTCAGCGAATTGATCGCACACGAGCGGGATCTGGACAATGATTTTCAAGAATTTTTCCCAGAATTACTCGCTCACACCCAAAATTGGCATCTTGCTTAGTATTTACTGTAAAAATGTTGGAACAAATAAAGCCTCGTTATTCAGTTGCTTGGAACAACAAAATTGCTGAAGTACCCAAAGATGCATGGGATGCTCTGGCTTTACCACTCAAAACCCCGTTTTTAGAGTGGGAGTGGCTGAATAATCTTGAAACCTCCCAAAGTGCTACTGCTAATACTGGCTGGTTGCCAAATCACTTAACTGTATGGCGTGACAAAATACTTATAGCAGCTGCGCCTTTGTACATTAAAGGGCACAGCTATGGCGAATTTGTCTTCGATCATCAGTGGGCTGACTTAGCACAACGTATTGGTGTAGAATATTACCCAAAAATGCTGGGAATGTCGCCCTTTACACCTGCTGAAGGTTATCGATTTTTAATTGCGCCAGGAGAAGATGAGCATGACATTACAGCAATGATGGTACGTGAAATTGACGGCTTCTGTACCAAACACCGTATTTCTGGCTGTCATTTTCTCTATGTCGATCCGCAATGGCGTCCCATCCTCGAAAGTCAAGGTTTTACCCCTTGGCTGCATCACAGCTACATTTGGCAAAATTCTGGGTTTAATACTTTTGACGATTACTTGTCAGTTTTCAATGCCAATCAACGTCGCAATATTAAGCGCGAACGTAAAGCGGTGGAAAAAGCTGGTTTGAAATTGCAGCCTTTGTTTGGTGATGAAATTCCAAAATCCTTATTTCCCCTCATGTACCAGTTCTACGCAGATACTTGTGATAAATTTGGTTGGTGGGGTAGCAAGTACTTGACAAAGCGGTTTTTTGAACAACTGCACACTCATTACCGCCATCGGGTTGTGTTTTTTGCCGCCTACAACGAACAAGATAACCGTCAGCCAATAGGAATGTCTTTTTGCTTGGTTAAAGATGACCAAATGTATGGACGCTATTGGGGTTCTTTTCAAGAAATTGACTGTTTGCATTTTGATGCTTGCTACTACGCGCCAATAGAATGGGCGATCGCAAACGGCGTTCAATTATTTGACCCCGGTGCAGGTGGACGGCATAAAAAACGTCGGGGTTTTCCAGCTACCGTCAATCATAGCTTACACCGCTTTTACAATAATCGTTTGTCACAGATTCTGCGTCCCTATATCAATCAAGTTAACGAACTCGAACAGCAGGAGATTGAGGGAATTAATGCGGAGTTGCCATTTAGTCAAAAGGATGAAAAATGAAGGATAAAGGAGAACGACACCTGCTAAAAGTACAACATAATATCTAAACTTAAGAAGGGGTTAAGTAAAGGTAAAAACTCCCATTTTTGAACGTTAATTTTAAGGTGAATATGGATTTGACTGTTTCAAATTTAGCGTTAATTGATGAAAAGCTTTCTCAACGTCATATTGACCTTGACCCCGGTGGATATTTTATTATTTACGTGAATCGGGAAGAAGGTTTAATTTGTGCCAAGCATTATACAAATGTGATTGACGATCGCGGCTTAGCGGTCGATCCTGAAACAGGACAAGTGATTCCCGCACGGGGAAAAGTAGAACGGACCCACAGTATAGTATTCAGTGGCAGAACAGCAAAAGAACTCTGCGTTAGAATCTTTGAGGAAACTCAACCCTGTCCGGTCACTCAGCTAGACCATGCTGCTTACTTAGGTCGGGAATTCATCCGCGCTGAGATTGCTTTGGTGACAGGGCAAGACTATGTTCAGGATTAAACAGTTAGTGGTTAGTGGTTACCACTAACCACTAACCACTAACCACTAACCATTAGATGATGGCTGATTGATCTGGTAAATGTAGTATGTTGCCATTGGAATAATGGTTGCAGCAATGAGAAGCCCTATCACCCAAGCAGTTGCATTACCTTGATCGGTATCTTCTGCTTTTGTGAAGGTGCCTTCCACCTGTACTTTCTCAGCTATTTGGGGTGGTCCCGGATCGGGTTCCCCCGATAAGACGGCAACTATGCGATCGCTTGCATCTAAAAACGCCTGATTGTACTTGTTGCCGTCGCGTAATGGTGCTGTTAGGGTTTCAGAAGCTACACTTTTAGCAATGTCATCTGACAACAAAGATTTTACTTTGTCACCAGTCACAATTGAGACACCGTTGGTTAAGGTATCAATCATCAAGAGAGTTTGATTTGCCGATTGCTCTTTTGTGGGAAACCATCTTTGAAAGAGTTGTTTTGTAAAGCTTTCCGGTGTTTCACCATAGTCAAGACGGCGAACTGTAACAAATCTCACTTCATTTCCAGTTTTATTTGCCAAGTTTTCAAAAGCAGTGCTAATTTTGCCTTCGTTAGAACGGCTAAGAACTTCACCGCGATCGATAACCCAAGTACTACCTGGTGTGATATCCGGTATTTGATCTACACCTGTAGCCAGAGCAGGTACAGCAAACATGGAAGAAGCAAGAATTACCATCACAAGCGACAGAATGAGTAATTTGATATTTTTTGTCAAATTACTGACTGGATTGAGGATCTGTTTCATGAGATTTGCCAAAACATGGAATAATTGCACCAAGATTAATATATACCTACGGTACAATCTCTGGTTCAATTAGAAACTTGAAATCTCAGAGATTCAGAAACCCTTGAGGACAAGGATGGTAAAGTACGAAGCTCTTCACGCACGCTCATCAGAATTTTGCCAAGGTAATTTTGACCTGTATTTTTGGCTCCACATCCCCAAAAATAATCGGTGGGAGAATTTTCTACAATCGATTGGTCACCCGTGGTCAAAAGAATTTCTCTAATATCAGCATGAGTTAAAAACTTTTTGAGAACCGCTTCTCTCATAACTTGAGTTTTGACTGCCTCCCAGTCAGGACGAACCTGGCGAGTACAATCGCGACCTAACGCCGCCGCTTGTTCTGGCGTTTCGGCAACATAGATAAGAGGTATCACTACCGCATCTGGTGTTCCGACAAACTTTTGAGCTTGATAATAGTGCTCAACTGTAGACCAGCAAACACCATCGATTCGGATGGAGTGAAACGAAAAATTAGAAAAACAGCCGTAAGGCTGCCAAACCTTGTAAAAATAAATGGTCATATGAAAATTGCTTTTTTATGCCTCTATTTTCTTCCCTAACTGTAGATACTAGCAAGAACTGAGTAAATTTCAATTCTTCCGCAGTAAGTGTCTTTGGGTAGAGGATTGAGCTGGGAAGACAGATTTATCCTGAGGAGACAGTAAATGATGTGAGGTGGAGGATGGAAGACAAAAGCGGAAAAAGAGATCGTCGCACACCATTGCTTGTTGCTGGAATTTTTCTAGGTATAGGTCTAAGTGGGTTCTTTGATGGCATAGTCCTGCATCAAATTCTCCAATGGCATCATATGTTAAGCAGCATTCGACCTCCAACCACAGTCTCTAACATAGATATAAACACGCTTTGGGATGGCTTGTTCCATGCTTTTGACTGGATAATGACTGCGATCGGAGTTATTTTGCTCTGGAGGGCGGGACGACACAATGATGTTCCTTGGTCATCAAACCTTTACTTTGGCTCTATCTTCATTGGCGCTGGATTGTTCAACTTGGTTGAAGGTGTCATTGACCATCATATTCTCGGCATTCACCACGTGAAACCCGGACCCCACGAGTTAATTTGGGATTTAGGATTTTTGGCATCCGGTGCGCTGCTTGTCGCTCTTGGGTGGGTCATGATACAAAGGACAGAAAGTTAGTCACTAGTTGTTAGTTGTTGGCTGTTAGTAGGGGCGCAATACCTAACGCCCGTACACCCTCCCCATATTTTTCTATGTCCTTAGATTCTTTTGAAAAAACAAGTTGGAATTGGCAGATCTCTCAATTGCAACAACAAGTTGGAGAATGGATAGAATATCAGTTTTCTGGTTTCCAATTTAAACCAGATCTGCCTAGTGGATGGCAAATAAGCCCTTGGCTGTTTGACGTACTCAATTTTATATTTTGGCTGTTACTCAGTTTCTTCTTACTATGGGTTAGTTGGCGGTTGTGGCAAGAACTCAACCCCTATCTTTATTCTTGGTTAGCAAGAATCAGTCATTCAAGTCGTTCTAGTAGTAAAGGCAAAGAAAGCGAACAATCGGTAGCGATATGGTTGGCGCGAGCGCAAGAGTTTTACCGTCAGGGAGATTTTAGAGAAGCCTGTCGTTGTTTGTACTTTGCTATGTTACAACATTTACACGATCGCGGCGTTCTTCCCCACAAGCCCAGTCGTACAGACGGAGAGTATTTACAATTGCTACAAATGTCTGTCACCCCCGTACAACCATATGAAACTTTAATTACCACTCACGAGCAATTATGTTTTAGCAATGCGGATATCAGCTCTGAGAATTACGAGCATTGCCAACAAGCTTGTGAAGAGCTAATTGCTAATAGCTAATTGCTAATTGTCCTCTTAGCATTAGCCATTAGCCATTAGCCATTAACCATTAGCTATTAGCCAATATATATGAAACGCTCAAACCGTCTTGTTTGGATTGGGGCATTGGTATTATGTGTACTTGTATTACTAACTGTTATATCAGCGCCAACTACCAGTAAACATCATAGTGGTTCCACTTACAGCCTCTATCCCGAAGGATATGGGGCTTGGTATGCTTATATGGAAAGTCGGGGAACTCGCATTCAACGCTGGCAAAAACCTTTTGAGGATCTCAAGCTCGAGAAACGCCCAATCACTTTTGTCCAAATAAACGGTTACCAAAGACAACTTTCTTCATACGATTATGAGCGAGAATGGGTAGAAAAGGGGAATCGCTTAATCATTGTGGGAGTGAGCGAACCCGTAACAGCTGCAAAGTTCACCACAATGCAAGAATCTCCTGCAGGTCAAGTCAAGATTGATACACGGCGGCGGCACCCGCTTCGGAAAGGAGAAAAAGTGAGTTTGGGCGATCGCTTTGGTGCAATTGTGTGGGAAGAAAAATACGGTAAAGGAACAGCGATTTTTGTGATTCCTTCCTACTTAGGTGCTAATGCTTACCAAGAGAATCAAGCGAATTTTCAATATTTAGCAGATTTAGTCACTCAGAAAGATAATTTATTATTTGTAGACGAGTATATTCACGGTTATAAAGAACCCAGTGTTAGGAAACAAGAAGGCAAAGGGGATATATGGAGTTATTTAGCACAAACTCCCCTAATGCCAGCTTTTGTCCAAGGAGGTGTACTGCTAGTAGTACTGATTTGGGGACAAAACCGACGCTTTGGCAAACCAGTCTCCTTAGAGACGCCTGTTGTTGATAACAGCGAAGCTTATATTCAAGCGTTAGCAGGAGTTTTACAAAAAGCTGAATCGAGGGACTTTGTAGTGGAGATGGTTGGTAAAGAAGAACAACTGCAACTCCAAAAATCTTTGGGTTTGGGACAGCAGTTACTCGATCGTCCAAGTTTAGTCAATACTTGGGTACAACAGACAGGGGTTGCTGCTACAGAATTAGA
Organism: Tolypothrix bouteillei VB521301; assembly: GCF_000760695.4. Taxonomy (GTDB): domain Bacteria; phylum Cyanobacteriota; class Cyanobacteriia; order Cyanobacteriales; family Nostocaceae; genus Scytonema; species Scytonema bouteillei_A. The sequence continues at coordinate 4,783,676 of NZ_JHEG04000001.1, forward strand.
TGAAGTGTTAAACTTACAATCGCAAAAACGTCGATTGAGTGAAAAAGAACTGATAAGTTGGCTGGAAAAATGGAGAATAATAAGGCAGAAGATATAGCAATTCTAAATCATTTGTAAAAATTATCAACACTGTAGGGTGGGCAATATCCACCAAGAGGGTATTGCTTACCCTACTTAATATTTCACAAATCAAAGAGGTGAGAAAATGGCTCTAGCTCGATCCAAACAAATCACTTTTGAAGAATTTATAGCTTGGTATCCAGACAATTCCGAGCGTCGTTATGAACTTCATGATGGAGTAATTGTTGAAATGACACCACCGTCTGGCGAACACGAACAAGTCAAAGGCTTTTTAGCAGGAGAATTAACTGTAGAATTCAAACGTTTAAAACTTCCGTACTTCATTCCCAATCAAGCGATAGTAAAACCTCTAGACAACGAATCAGGATATTTACCTGACATTCTAATATTAAATAGTGACAACTTAGTCAATGAGCCTTTGTGGAAAAAAGAATCGACAGTCTGCCAACCCATATCAATTCCATTAATTATTGAAGTTGTCAGTACTAACTGGCAAGACGACTATTATTTGAAACTAAGCAAATATGAAATGATAGGTATTCCAGAATATTGGATAGTAGACTACGCTGCTTTAGGCGGAAGGAGATTTATAGGTAATCCCAAACAACCAACTATCTCTGTTTACAATTTGATAGAAAACGAGTACCAAGTTACTCTCTTTCGAGATAGCGATCGCATACAATCGGCAATATTTTCCGAATTGGATTTAACAGCGCAACAGATTTTTGATTCTGCGAAGTAAGTACAGTAGGGTGGGAACTTATGTCAGTAGACTGCAAATTTTTGGACACTATTGTAAGTGTAGTTAAGCTGAATCTTGTGTTTTATGAGCAAGATGAGATTTAGCTGTAGCACGAACTATACGGTTAGCGTCTTGGACAAGTTGCTGTAAAATTTCCGTTGGGGTTCTGGGATTTTGAGCTATGGCATATCGCTCCAACCAATACCAAGAACGAAAGTGTTTTGCAAGTAGTGCTTTAGGAGCCATTGGATGTAACAAAACGAACAATCGAGCAAAAGTCAGGCGATCGGAACCTGCATATTGTTCTAGAAGTGCTGATGCAGTTTCTACTTTGCGATCGAGGAGGTTTTTGATAGCGGCTGTTCTCAGCTGCTGGTTTTCTCCTGAATTATTTATGAAACTATTGAGCAAATCAATGGGTGTATGGGGGTTTTGAGCAACAGCCATGCGAACATCAAGGCACGTATCTGCTGCTAATTGTTCTAAAATATTAGCTGGAGTGTTAGAATGACGGGCAACAAGAACGCGAATTGGCAAAGAATTACTACTAGCAAGTTCTGCAAGGCTATCTGCATCAGTTTTCAAATTGTTTACGGCTACAAACTGTTTGATAATATCGCGATCGTCCGCTAGCCAACTCAAACTCAGTATCGCTTCTTCTGCAACAATATAATTTTCATCTTCTATCAATTGCAGCAAAACGTTTACAGGTGTATTTGAGTTATAAGCAACAGTAGCACGAACTTGCCAATGTGAATGTTTTCCCAATAGTTCTAGGGCTTGCTTTGGAGTGTTAGGATGACGGGCAACAACTATGCCCAAGCGCCAATCTTTATCAAGAGCTAATCTTGTAAGTATATCTCCAGATAGGTTTTGGTCTTGAGTAAAATGATAGACAAGATTTACTACCGCTAATTCCCGAACACATTCAACGAATCTACCAGCATATACAATATCTGTTCTACAATCAGCCTTATCTTGTAATAAATTTATAACAAGCATTATGGGAGTATTTGGATTGTAAGCTACAGCTCCACGAACATCTCCATGATTATCTTTTGCAAGTTGCTTGAGAATGCTACTGGATGTTTTGTTGTTGGCAGCAACTGCCTGTCTCACCTTATAGTCTATATCCCGTGCTAACTGCTCTAATATTTCTAAGGGTGTTTTGTTGTTGGTAGCAACTGCCGTTCTAACTGCATAGAATTTATCTTGCGCCAGTTGTCTTACAAGCTCAAAAGTGACATTCGGATGAGAAGCTACCGCAAAACGCACGAATTCTCCATAAGGATAGTTTAATAGCTGCTCCAGTATACTTGTGGGAGTGTCGGTATGTAACTCTATATTAAAGCGATCGTAAGATCCTAATTTTAGCTTAACATCATGGGGACAGAAACAATCAGATCTTAGTATAAAATTAGCGGTTTCTCGAACATGGTTATTGCTATCTTTTGCTAGTTTTTCTAAAGTCATTCTAGAAATATTGGCATTTTGACTGACAAACAAACGCACGTTTACTTCTGAATCTCTGCTCAAATACTCCAAAACACTTTCCGGTACATTTGCATGACAAGCAACAGCTTCACGTACAAAAAAAGTCTTATCTTGAGCTAGTAGTGCTAAAATTTTCCCAGAAGTCTTAGGATTTTTTGCTACAGCATCACGGATATAATCTTTTTCATCTGTTGCTATTCGTTGCAAAATATCTTGTGGTGTTGAAGGATTTTTAGCTATTTTTAGCAAAATAGCTTCATGACGCTTTGCTAATAACTCATTTAATAAATTAACAGTTACATTGGGATTTTCTGCTATTGCTGCACGAACTCTCCAATTTTTTTCTTGACTCAATTTTTCTAAAGTTTGTAAATGAGTATGATGATTGTTTGCTACAGATACTCTAACCTCTTGACTTTTATCTTCCGCCAATTGTTCTAAAATTTTAGTAGAAATCTTGCTATGACTAGCTACTATTTTTCTGACTCTCCAATCGTCATCTCTTGCTAACTGTTCTAAAATTTCTACTGGTGTATTGGCATGATAAGCAACCCGTTGCCGAATCAGTAACCATTGACTTTTAGCAAGTTCTGTCAGTAAATTAACAGTTGCATTTACATCTGCTACTGCTTGTTGCTGTAAGCAGAACTTTTGCAATGCCTTGAAAGATAATTTAGGATGAAGAGTAATTGATTGGCGAACTTCTACAGAATCATCACCCACCAATTGTTCTAATATATTTAAAGGTATGTTTGGGTTTTCAGCAGCGTAACATCGTACATATTTTTTTGGAGATACTGATAGCTGTTCTAAAACTGATAGAGCAGTATATGGATTTTTGGCAATTGTTTCAAGCATTTCTGGCATTAATATTGGCAGTACAAACTCAGGAAGAACACCAATTTCCCACAATAGTTGCTCGTTTGACGAGTTAAGAGTTGTTTTAAGAATTGATGCTTGTACCACTGCATCAATGTCTTCATCAATTTCCTCTACCCAGTTGATATGTAGTTTTGCGGACTCAGCAATTTCAAGGTTACATGAAGCGTCACATGCCTCAAATTCGCCGTCATAGCCGCCGTCCCCCCACATTGGATCTCTTTGAGCAGAAATATAACCTTCTTCTACATCAAAATATTTATTATGAACAATTTTTTCTAAATAATTTTTAGAAGTTTGAGGATTCATAAGGAGTGTCATTAGCACTGTTCGATCGGAATGTTGTGACGCAAAATCAAGTAGTATTTTTGGCACGTTATTCTGCATTAACAAACCTTGCAATGCTTCTACAGATAAATCTTCAAATATATTTGTTTCTTCCAGACAAAGAAGAGGAAAAATTGGATTTTCTAACACTTGTTCCGGGAATTCTTCAGCTAAATTTAGAAAAATATCTTTAGATATATTAGGATTAAGAGCAACTGCTTGACGAATTGTTCGGTCTGGGGATACTGCTAATTTAGAGAGTAATTCAGAGTCAGCACCAGGGTTTTTTGCAACTAACTGAGCAAGAGAGGAACTTTGTTGGGCAAGCTGACGTAGTTCGCTACTAGGTGTAGTGGGATCGCAAGCTCTTTGCTCGGAACTCGGTTTTTGAGTAGACATTATAATAATCTTATATGAAACTTTAATTACCACTTACGAGCAATTGTATTTTAGCAATGCGGATATAAGCTCTGAGAATTACGAGCATTGCCAACAAGCTTGTGAAGAGCTAATGGCTAATTGCTAATGGCTAATTGCTAATGGCTAATTGCTAATGGCTAATGGTTAATGGTTATGGAAAGTCGAGGAACTCGCATTCAACTCTAGCAAAAGCCTTTTGAGGATCTCAAGCTCGAGAAACGCCCAATCACTTTTGTGCAAATAAACTGTCTGAAAAAAGAACCACGTACATACAATAGTCATCAATTGGCTAAAAAATTAGAAAGCGATCGCTAAAAACTTTGGGGAGTTGGTAATTTAAGGCTAAAATTGTAGTTACACTCGTAATTACATTGGGGTAATTTTAATGATCCAGACCTTAAAGTTACACAAAATTGGTAATTCAGTAGGGGTGACATTTTCTAAGGAGTTGTTAGAAAAGCTCAACCTTTTTGAAGGAGATACTTTATTTGTGACGGAAACTGAACATGGAATTCAGCTTAGTCCTTACGATCCTGAATTTGAGAAAGCAATGGCCATTTATCGGGAAGGTAGCCAGAAGTTTCGTCATGCGTTGAAGGAACTGGCTAAGTGAAAAAAACCACGATAGCGAAATTCTAATAAGTGAAGCTCGCGATCGCAAAAAGCCATAGTGTCATTATAGTTATTGACAAAGAAGACAGCGACATAAGAAAAACTCATATAACTACACAGTAGCCAATTAACCCATTCCTAACATATAACAAAAATCAGTATGCTTATGTGAGATAAGTATTATGTCTGTTCTTCACAAACAGATAATTCTTCTATTTTGTGTAATTTTGTATCAATAAATGAATTCAAGCAATCCTGTATTAAATCGCCTTAATCAAGAACTCAATCAAGTTGTTGTCGGTCAATCTACCCTGATACAGCAGTTATTGGTAGCACTGCTAGCAGGTGGACACGTTATTTTGGAAGGAGTACCGGGAACGGGTAAAACTCTTTTAGTCAAAGTGTTGGCGCAGTTCATTCAAGCTGATTTTCGCCGCGTTCAACTGACGCCAGATGTTTTACCTTCAGATATAACAGGTACAAATATTTTTGATTTGACGACCCGCAGTTTCAGCTTAAAAAAGGGACCGGTGTTTACAGAAGTATTGCTTGCAGACGAAATAAACCGTACTCCCCCAAAAACGCAAGCAGCACTGTTGGAAGCAATGGAAGAGACGCAAGTCACGCTAGATGGTGAAAGCTTGCCTTTGCCAGATTTATTTTGGACGATCGCAACGCAAAATCCCCTAGAGTTTGAAGGGACGTACCCTTTGCCAGAAGCTCAGTTGGATAGATTTTTATTTAAACTGGTGGTCGATTACCCAGATCAAGCTGCAGAAAAGCAAATGTTACTCAATCGTCAAGCAGGATTTGCCGCACGACGAATGGATATTTCTGGTTTGCAACCAGTCGCAACCGTAGAGCAAATTTTGGAAGCCCGACAAGCTGTTAGAGAAATCAAAGTTTCTGAGGCGACGATTGACTATCTTTTGGCATTGGTAAGATCGTCGCGACAGTATCCCGATTTAACATTAGGTGCATCCCCTCGTGCGGCTGGTTCTTGGTTGCAAACATCCCAAGCAGCTGCCTATCTAGCAGGAAGAGATTTTGTCACTCCTGATGATGTAAAATCTGTTGCACCTCCTTTGTTGCGCCATCGTTTCATCCTTAAACCAGAAGCAATGCTAGATGGGGTACAAATTGATGGGGTTATTTCATCAATTTTGAATAAAGTTCCAGTCCCAAGGTAAAACGAAATCAATAGTAGTGAATTATATTCGCCAAAACTTTGCGGAAATCTTCTAAATAAGCATTTATGGTTCCATCTAAGCGAGTTTATTTCTTATTAATATTAGGAATTTTTATTGCACCAACCATAGCCATCTTTCTTGGCGTTCCAAATAGCATCTTGTTGACTTTGCTGTTTGATGTAGCAGTGCTGGTGTTAATGCTTGTCGATGGTTTGCAAGTGCGACGCCACCGAGTGCAGGTAACGCGGGAGTTACCATCAAGATTGTCCATTGGGCGGGATAACCCAGTTGTTCTTAAAGTCAAATCGGGAAATGCTACAGCAACTCTTCAAATCCGCGACTTTTACCCAACTGAATTTGGAGTATCTGTAGCACTTCTAAATGCTACTGTCCCCAGTAACAGTCATCAAGA